>NZ_CP093340.1:1527500-1833000 GCF_022637415.1 Luteimonas sp. S4-F44 | reverse complement strand
GGCCTTCGTCGAGCGTGCGCACGAACGGGATCATCACCCACAGGTTCTCCAGGCCCATGGTGTTGCGGACCTTGAGCACCGCGCGGCATTCGAGCGCAAATGCCTCGGCGAACGAGTCGTCGACGTAGCGGCTGGCGCCGCGGAAGCCGATCATCGGGTTCTCTTCGTGAGGCTCGAAGTTGCTGCCGCCGATGAGGTTGGCGTACTCGTTGGACTTGAAGTCCGACAGGCGCACGATCACCGGGTTGGGCGCAACCGACGCGGTCAGCGTCGCGATGCCCTCGGCCAGGCGATCGACATAGAAATCGACTGGGCTGCGGTAGCCGACGGTCTTGGCGTCGATCTTCTTCTTCGTCTCCGCGTCCTGCCGGTCGTACTGCAGCAGCGCGTTGGGATGTACGCCGATATGCGCGGCGATGATCATCTCCAGGCGCGCCAGGCCGATGCCGGCGTTGGGCAGTTGGCCGAAGTCGAACGCGCGCTCGGGATTGGCCACGTTCATCATGATCTTCAGCGGCGCCTCGGGCATCGAAGTCAGATCGGTCGTGGTGCGCTCAAACGGCAGTTTGCCGGCATAGATGTAGCCGGTATCGCCCTCGGCGCAGCTGACCGTGACCTCCTGGCCGTCCTCGATCGTCTCCAGCGCGTTGCCGGTGCCGACCACGGCGGGCACGCCGAGCTCGCGGGCAATGATCGCCGCATGGCAGGTGCGGCCGCCGCGATTGGTGACGATCGCCGACGCGCGCTTCATCACCGGCTCCCAGTCCGGATCGGTCATGTCGGCGACGAGCACGTCGCCAGGGCGGACCCGATCCATGTCCTCGAGCCGGCGCACCACGCGCGCCACGCCCGCGCCGATCTTCTGGCCGATCGCGCGGCCTTCACAGACCACCTCGCCGCGCTGCTCCAGCGTGAAGCGTTCGATCTGGGTGTTCTTGGCGCGCGATTTCACCGTCTCCGGGCGCGCCTGGACGATGAACAGCTTGCCGCTGGCGCCGTCCTTCGCCCATTCGATGTCCATCGGCCGCTGGTAGTGCTCTTCGATGATCAGCGCCTGGCGTGAAAGTTCCTGCACGTCTTCGTCGTCGAGCGAGAAGGTGTTGCGCAGTTCGGCCGGCGTCTCCTCGGTGCGCACGCGTTCGCCCGGCGCGTCGGAATAGACCATCCGCAGCTGCTTGGCGCCGATCGAGCGGCGCAGGATCGCCGGCTTGCCGGCCCTGAGTGTGGGCTTGTAGACGTAGAACTCGTCGGGGTTGACCGCGCCCTGGACGACCATCTCGCCCAGGCCGAAGCTCGAGGTCACGAACACCACATCGCGGAAGCCCGACTCGGTGTCGAGCGTGAACAGCACGCCCGAGGCGCCGATGTCCGAGCGCACCATCAACTGCACGCCGGCCGACAGGAACACGTCCTCGTGCTTGAAACCGTGGTGGACGCGATAGGCGATCGCGCGGTCGTTGTAGAGGCTGGCGAAGACCTCCTTGATCTTGTGCAGCACGTCGTCGACGCCGGTGACGTTGAGGAAGGTCTCCTGCTGCCCCGCGAATGACGCGTCGGGCAGGTCCTCGGCGGTGGCCGAGGAGCGCACCGCGACCGCGATGTCGCCGCCGCCATTGTCGGCGCACAGCGCCGCATAGGCCTTGCGGATGTCGGCGTCGAGCTCAGGCTGCAGCGGGGCCTCGGTGACCCAGCCGCGGATCTCGCGACCGGCGGCGGTCAGTGCGCCCACGTCCTCGACATCGAGCGGCGCGAGACGATCGAAGATGCGCTGGTGCAGATCGTTGTGCGCGATGAACGCCTTGAATGCGTCGGCCGTCGTGGCGAAGCCCCCGGGCACCGAGACACCCAGCTTGGCCAAGTTGCCGATCATCTCGCCGAGGGAAGAATTCTTGCCGCCGACCTGGGCCAGGTCGGTGAGTCGAAGGTCGTGCAGCCACAGGATGTTGGCGCTCAAGAGGAGGCTCCGTGTTGCGTGATCGGGATGACCGGACCGGCGGGTCCGGCTGAGACGGGTTATTTTAGCCTTCCCGGGCGCCGCGGCGCTCGCCGATGCGACGGCCCCGTCATGCAGACCCCCCGTCCTGTGTTCTATGTCTCAGATGGCACCGGTATCACCGCCGAGACCATCGGCCACAGCCTGCTGACCCAGTTCAGCGGCACGCAGTTCAGCACCAATCGGATCCCATTCGTCGACAATCCCGAGCGTGCGCGCGAGGTCGCGGCGCTGATCCGCGCCCGCGGCGAGGTCATGGGCGCACGCCCGATCGTCGTCAGTTCCTGCGTGGATCCGGGCCTGGCGACCATCCTGGAGGAGAGCGGGGCACTGGTGCTCGACGTCTTCGCGCCCTTCATCGAACCGCTTGAGCGCGAGCTGGTCGAGGCGCGCGAGTCGCGCGTCGGGCGCGCGCACGGCATGGTCGACTTCGACACCTATCACCGCCGCATCAATGCGATGAACTTCGCGCTCGCGCACGACGACGGCATGTCGGTCAACTACGACGAGGCCGACGTGATCCTGGTGGCGGTGTCGCGCGCCGGCAAGACGCCGACCTGCATCTACCTGGCGCTGCACCACGGCGTACGGGCGGCGAACTATCCGCTCACCGACGAGGATCTCGAGCATGATCGGTTGCCGCCGCGGCTGCGTGCGCACCGGGCCAAGCTGTTCGGCCTGACGATCGATCCGGTACGTCTGGCCCAGATCCGCCAGGAGCGGCGCCCGAACTCGCGCTACGCCAAGCTCGAGACCTGCCGCCACGAGGTCGGCGCGGCCGAGTCGCTGTTCCGGGCCGAGCGCATCCCGGTATTGAGCACGACCAACACCTCGATCGAGGAGATCTCCAGCAAGGTGATGTCGACGCTGGGCATCGAGCGGGTGATGTACTGACGCAGACCTGGCCCCGGATGCCGGGCGGTTCACTCCACGGCGTGTAGGATCGCGACATGGCGAATGTCCACACCACCCGCGTCCGGATGCCCGCATTGGGCCGCTTCGGCTGGCTGATGGCGCTGTATGCCGAGAACCACGTCCGGCTCACGCGGCTGTTCCATCCCGGCGACCTGTCTCCCGGCACCTACCTGTCGCAGGCGCAGGGCACGCCGACGGTGCGGCTCGACGTGATCGCGCAGCATCGCTACACGACCGAATTGCGGCTGAGCTACACCATGCTCGATCCGCTGACCGGCGAGCCGGACCCGTCCGCGCACCTGCGTCTGTATCGCGACGCCGGCCAGGTCGAGGCGACGCATTGCTATGTCGGCCGCCGCTGGCAGGACGTCATCGGCATGTTTCCACCACCGGCCGAAGTGGTCGACCATCGCTTGCGCATGAACACGTTCCTGGGTAAGTGGCTGCAATATCTGGTGGAGCAGGGGCATGGGGTTGCAACTTTGCGTCCGAATCTGGATGATGCGCGCCTCGCTCGCGACGAAGCCGAACTGCTCGACTGAAGGCCCCTCCCGGAGGCCGCAGGTTGCGAACGAAGTGGAAGCGAAAACTTGTTGACGTTGCCGCACGGCATCCCTACAATTTCGCGCTTCCCACTGTGGGGCCATAGCTCAGCTGGGAGAGCGCCTGCATGGCATGCAGGAGGTCGGCGGTTCGATCCCGCCTGGCTCCACCACAATTTCGTCGCGAACCACAAGGCCGGTCCGCGACACGATGCAGGCTTCTGCGTCCCCATCGTCTAGAGGCCTAGGACACCACCCTTTCACGGTGGACACCGGGGTTCGAATCCCCGTGGGGACGCCACTCAACGCGCTGCGAGCGGGCTACTTCTCATCGAAGTGGCCCGTTTTTTTTGCCGTCTCGCGCGGCACACTGCCGTCATGACTTGTCGACGCCACAGGAGTAGCGTTTCGTTGGTCGCCTAGGGGGAGGACGGACGTGAGAAAGCTGCACGAGGCCGACCGGATCGCGCTGATCCGCAGTCTGGATCTGCTGTCGCTGGCGGGGAATCCTGAATTGGACAGGATCGTGGCCCTGGCTGCGTTCGCGTTCCGGGTCAAGACGGTCCTCATCTCCTTGGTCGACGAGGTGGACCAGCACTTTCTCTCCTGTGTGGGCACCGAACTGCGCGGCACCAGCCGGGAGATCTCGGTCTGCACTCACGCGATCGAGCAGGACGATATCTACGAGGTGCCCGACCTCGCCGCCGATCCGCTGTTCTCGCGCAACCCGCTGGTGATGCAGGCGCCGCGCATGCGCTTCTACGCCGGTGCGCCGCTGGTGCTTGGTGACGGCTACAAGGTCGGCACGATCTGCCTGATCGACTACGCACCGCGACGGCTGGACGAGGCCGAGCACGAACAACTGCGCTCGTTCGCAAACCTGGTGGTGGGGCAGATCTCGCTGCTGCGATCGATGGGGCGGCGCGATCCGGTCACCGGCCTGGCGAACCGCCAGCAGTTGACCTGGGATCTGCGCGAGTCCCTGCGTCAGTCGCCCCCCGCAATCGCGGTGCCGTCGCACCTGTGCATCATCGACGTGCTCGATGTGGCGAGCGCCCATCGGCTGACTCAGGCGCTGGGCGTGGCGCCGGTCGAATCGATCGTGCGGCAGTTGGGCTTTCGCCTGACCGACGCGCTGGGCGACACCGCGCGGGTCTACCACGTCGGCGTCACCCGGTTCGCTTTCGTGCTGGCGGGCCAGTCGCGCGACGAGGTCGAGGCGATCCTGACGGACCTGCGTGCGCAACTCAGCGCGCCGGTGGTCAGCAGCGGGTTGACCTTGCAGACCGTCTTCCACGCTGGCGTGGCGGGCTTCTCGACGCACGATGCGGCCGACGTCCTGCGCCGGGCGGTGACCGCGATGCATGCCGCGCTGGAGAGCGGGGCGCCCTGGTGCGAGTACGATCGCGACCGCGACGCACGGCTGCAGCGCCATTACCGCCTGGCCACCCAGGTCGAGCGCGCCCTGGAGACCCGTGAGTTCTCGCTGGTGTATCAGCCGCGCCTGAGCCTGTCGACCGGGCGCCTGGGCTCGGTCGAGGCCTTGCTGCGCTGGCAACATCCCGAGTACGGCGACATCACCCCGGACGAGTTCATTCCGGTCATCGAAGGCACGACGCTGATGCCGCGGGTCACGCGCTGGGTCCTGCGCCAGGCCCTGGCCCAGTTGCTGGAGTGGGAGCGGCAAGGCGTGGCGCTCGACATCTCGGTCAACCTGTCCGGCGCGGACTTCCGCGACGGCCAGTTGCCGGCGTACATCGCCGACCTGGCGCGCCAGCTCGATGTCGAGCCCGCGCGCCTGGAGGTGGAGGTGACCGAGGGTGAATGGCTGCGCGACAAGGGCAGCGTCGCCGCCCAGCTCGCCGCGCTGCAGGCGCAGGGATTCAACGTCGCGATCGACGATTTCGGCGCCGGCTACAGCAACTTTTCCTACCTCAATGAACTGCCGGCCACGACGATCAAGATCGATCGCGGCCTGCTCGCCGGGATCGAGACCAACGAGCGCCGCGCACGGTTGATCCGGACGGTGCTCCAGCTGTCCACCGAATTGGGCTATCGCACGGTCGCCGAAGGCGTGGAAACGGCCGGCCAGCTGGCGATGCTGTGCGAATGGCAATGCGACGAAGCCCAGGGCTTCCACGTCTCCCAGCCGCTGGCGCCGGAGGCCCTGATCGCACTCATCCGGCAGCACGACAGTGCCGCCTCCAGGTCGCCGCTGTCCGGCACCGAGGCCGGGCATCTTGCCGGCGTCGGCCAAGCCGGCTCGCTATAATCAGTCGCGATGCCCCGGGTCTCCGCCACTGCCGTTCGCATCCTGCTGCTCGCCCTGCTCCTGATCGAATCGATGGGCGCGGTCTTCGCCGCGCCCGCCATGCAGGACGCGGCTTCGATGCACGACGCCGGCCAGGCGAGCGACGACGCCCCGCGACCTTGCCACGGCGCAGCCGACGACGCCCCGTCGGAGCGCAATGGCGCACCCGCGCCGCACGCCTGCGACGACGAGGGCGGCTGTCTCTGCCTGCATGGCTGCAGCGCCGTGCTGATACCGCGCCAGCGGCCCCTGCCGGAGGTGCCGGCGCCGGCCCGTCACGCTGCAGAAGTGGCCCAGGCGCGGGGCGATCCTGCCGCCATCCAGCCGATCCGCCCCCCCATCGTCATCGCCTGATCCGCACCGATCGTCCGCCCCGATCCGGGGCAGGGCGCAGGGCCCGCACGAGTGGGCCATCCTACGGATGGAGTGACGATGACTTCCGATATTGCCTCTGGCCGCCGCGGCTTCGACCCCGCGCGCCGCCGTTTTGTCCAAGGTCTGGCGCTCGGTGGCCTGGCCGCCGGCCTGGGCGGCTGGCCGCGCCCGTCCTGGGCACTGCAATCCCCGAACAGCCGTGTTCTGGCCGGCACCGACTTCGATCTGGTGGTCGGCGAGACCCTGGTCAACTTCACCGGCCGCACCCGGCCGGCCGCCACCATCAACGGCAGCCTGCCCGCGCCGATCCTGCGCTGGCGCGAGGGCTCGACGGTCACGCTGCGCGTGCGCAATGCGCTATCGGCCGGCTCGATCTTCGGCGACATGACCTCCGTGCACTGGCACGGCATCCTGCTGCCAGCGAACATGGACGGCGTGCCGGGCATGAGCTTCGACGGCATCCATCGCGGCGAGACGTTCCAGTACCGCTTCGACGTGCGCCAGGGCGGCACGTATTGGTACCACAGCCATTCCGGGTTCCAGGAACAGGCCGGCATGTACGGCGCGCTGATCATCGATCCCATCGAGCCCGAGCCGTTTGCCTACGACCGCGACTACGTCGTGCTGTTGACCGACTGGACCGACCTCGCTCCGCGTGCGCTGTTCGCGCGGCTCAAGCAGATGGCCGAGCACGATAACTGGTACAAGCGCACCGCCGGCGACTTCGCCCGCGACGTGCGCCGCGACGGCTGGCGCGCCACGCTCGCTGACCGACGCGCCTGGGGGCAGATGCGGATGACGCCGACCGACATCTCCGACGTCAATGCGCACACCTACACCTATCTGATGAACGGCACGACGTCGCCGGGTAACTGGACGGCGCTGTTCCGCAGCGGCGAGAAGATCCGCCTGCGCTTCATCAACGGCTCGGCGATGACCTACTTCGACGTCCGCATCCCGGGCCTGAAGATGACGGTCGTCGCGGCCGACGGCCAGTACGTGCACCCGGTGACGGTCGACGAGTTTCGCATTGCCGTGGCCGAGACCTTCGACGTCATCGTCGAGCCCTCTGGCCAGGACGCCTACACGATCTTCGCCCAGGACATGGGGCGGACCGGCTTCGTCAGCGGCACGCTCGCCGTGCGCGAAGGCCTGCGCGCCCCGGTTCCCATGATCGACCCGCGCCCGATCCTGACCATGGCCGACATGGGCCACGGCGGCATGCACGGCATGGATCATGCTGCGGGGCAGGGCATGGGGCAGGGCGCTCACGACGCGGCGATGCACGGCGGCGGCCACGGCCACACCGCGATGGGGCACGCCGCGATGGACCATGCCGACATGGGACATGGCGCCACGCCGATGCAGGCCCATCCCGACAGCGAGCGCGGCAATCCGCTCGTCGACATGCAGACCATGACCCCAGCGCCGAAGCTCGACGACCCCGGCATCGGCCTGCGCGACAACGGTCGCACGGTATTGACCTATGGCGCGATGCGCAGCCTGTTCGACGACCCGGATGGCCGTGCGCCATCGCGCGACGTCGAGCTGCACCTGACCGGCCACATGGAGAAGTTCGCCTGGTCGTTCGACGGCATCAAGTTCAGCGATGCCGCGCCGCTGCGGCTCAACTACGGCGAACGCCTTCGCATCGTGCTGGTCAACGACACGATGATGACCCATCCCATCCACCTGCACGGCATGTGGAGCGATCTCGAGGACGACGACGGCCGCTTCCACTTGCGCAAGCACACCGTCGACATGCCGCCCGGGACGCGTCGCAGCTTCCGCGTCCGCGCCGACGCGCTCGGGCGTTGGGCGTTTCACTGCCACCTGCTGTATCACATGGAAGCGGGCATGTTCCGCGAAGTGCAGGTGGTCGAATGAGCGCCGCCACATCGCATCGCAAGTGCATGCCCACGTTGCTCGCCGCCGCGCTGCTCGTCGCGAGCGGCGCGCACGCACAGGACCATGCGCATGGTCACGGCCATGTCGAGGCATCGCATCGATCGACATCGACAGCGGCGTCGCAGGGAGCGTCCACGGATCGGCACCCGTTGCCCGTCGAGGGGACGCACGAGGGAGAGGGCGCGCATCCATTGCCCGTGAGAGAGGCCAGCCTGCGTACCGGGGCGGACCATGCCGGCCATCCCGAGCCAACGGCGCAGAAGACACCTGCCCATGATCCAGCGCAGTCGCATGGGGCAGCGCCTGCGAGCGCACACCCTCCCGCGCACAACCACGCCAGGATGGCCCATTCCGAGATGGATCACTCGGAGATGGACCACTCCGGCATGGATCACTCCGGGATGCGTGCTGCTGGCGGACACGCAGTAGACGAGATGGACCGCCACGCCGGGCATGCGTCTGCGCCAGGCGACCTGCCTTCGGACGCCTTGCCGCGCACACCGATCCCGGCGCTCAGCGACGACGACCGCGCGGCCGCGTTTCCGTCATTGCATCCCCACGCGATGGGCGATTCGGCAATCCGCCACTTTGTCCGCGTGGATCGCCTCGAAGGCTTCGACACCGATCACGGCCACGGCCTGGGCTGGGAGGTGGACAGCTGGATCGGCGGCGATCTGCACCGCGTGTGGCTCAAGTCCAGCGGCGAACGCGTGGCCGGCCGGACCCACGACGCCTCCGTGGACGCGCTTTATGGCCGCAGCGTGTCGCCCTGGTGGGATGTCGTCGCCGGCGCTCATCACGTCTTCGCACCGGGACGCGCCAAGACCTACGCCAGTGTCGGCGTGCAGGGCCTGGCGCCGTACTTCTTCGAGGTCTCGGCGATGGCGCATGTCGACGATCGCGGCCGCGTGCTCGCCGAGTTGGAGATCGAGTACGAGTGGCTGTTGACCAACCGGCTGATCCTGCAGCCGGCGGTCGAGCTCGCGGCTGCCAGCGAGGCCGATCCTGAGCGCCGCATCGGCAGCGGCCTGGGCGAGATCGAAGCCGGCCTGCGCCTGCGCTATGAGGTCACCCGGCGCTTCGCCCCGTACATCGGCCTCGTACACGCGCGCAGCTTCGGCCAGACCCGAGCGCTCGAGCAGGCCGACGGCGGCAGCGGCCGCGAGACACGCTGGGTGATCGGCGTCAGGACCTGGTTCTAGCTGACGCGTTCAATCCCGACGACAGCGCGGGGCCGATGGGCCGGGGCCCTCGGCCCCGGTCGCCATCGGACGCACACGCGTCACCAGTGTCAGCAGCATCTTGCCCGGTTCCTCGTTCATGACTTCGTGTGCCGACTGTTCGAACCAGACCAGTTCCTTGCATGGCGCATCGACCGTCGCGAACCAGTCGGCCGCCAGCTCGGACGACACGTTGTGGTCGTGGCGACCCAGGAAGAGGAACAACGGGGTCTTGAGCTCGCGGATCGTGGTCATGTCCAGCGTGAGGACCCCAGACAGGAGATGGGTCATCGAGTAGTCGTTGCCGGCCCAGACCGCAGCCAGATCGGCATCGCTGTACTCGGGCGCCAGCCACAGCGCCGCGGCTTCGGCCTGTCCGCCGCGGCGGTTGTGGACCATGCCGCCGTAGTGGTTCAGCCACTTGCGCTGCTTGAACAGCGCCTCGAGCGGGACGGGCGCCGTGCCCGGCGCATACGGCTGCAGTGCCGTCAATTCATCAACAGCCTCTGTATTGCCGTCCTGGCGCGCCTGCGCCAGCGTCCAGGCCCAACCACGCCGTTCGCTTTCCGGCGCATTCGAGATCTGGCCCACGCCGATGTAGGCATGCAGCCACTGCGGCCGCTGCCGCGCCACCTCGAGCCCCAGATAACTGCCCCAGGACTGGCCCAGCACGAAGATCCGATCCTGCGAAAACGTGGTGCGCAGCCAGGCCACCATCTCCAGCGCATCGGCCACCATGCGTTCGCGGGTCATGGTCGGGGCGATCTCGTCGGGATCGTGGCTCGCGTAGGTCTTACCTGCGCCGCGCTGGTCCCACTGCACGACGGTGAAGAACTCCTCCCAGCCACGCTGGAAGTACCAGCTCGTCGGCATCGACACCCAGCCCGGGCCGCCGTGGAGCATCAGCAGGACGGGATTGCGGCGATCGCTGCCACGAATGGAGACCCATTGATCGATGCCGCCGATCCGGACCTTCTCGAGACGTTCGACACCGTGATCGGTGACGACACGCCGCATGTCGGCCACGATCGCCACGCTGTCTTGCCGCGTTTTGGACGCCTGCGCGTCGGAGGCGCGCAGAGGCGATGGCAGCAGGAGGATGGCGAGCGAGGCCGCGATGCAGGCGGTGGCTGTGGGGCCGAGAATGCGGTGAAGCGACATCGGATGCCTGGCGTGGTGGGACGAGGGCGCCGATGTTGCCATGCCGCCGGGGCAGGATCACGGTTTACGTTCGCACGGGACGGCGCCATGGTCGCTGTCACAACGGCGCGGTCTGGATCGTCAGCGCATCTCGGCTTGCGGTGCCGCATCGGCGCCATCGGTCGGTGATCCATGCAGTCGCGCGTGCAGCGCAGCACGCAGAACCCGGGCGGCGGGGCCGAGCGGACGGTCGTTGCGGTGCGCAAGATACGACTCGAGGTCGACGCGCCCGTGTCGACCGAGAGCGGCGACATCGAGCCGCTGCAGCCGTCCCGACGCCAGTTCGGACTCGACCGCCCACAGCGGCAGCCGTCCCCAGCCCAGGCCTTCGCTGATCATCGCGTGCTTGATGTCCTGTCCGGCGACACGCCACGTGCTCGGCGACAGGACGCCGAAGTCCTTGTCCGCGCTCCGTGCGCTGGCGTCCTCAAGCACGATCTGCAAGTGCTCGGCCAATGCCGACGGCAGCAGCGGATCAGACTGACCGGCCAGCGGATGCCCCACGGCGACCACCGCGACGAAGGGCACCGGCGACAGCGCTTCGAGCTGGATCTCCGGCTCCCGGAATTCCTCACCCACAGTGATCGCGAGCGTGCAGCGCTCTTCGCGCAGCGCGGCCAGCGGTTCGCCCAATGGCGCCGCGCGCAGGCGGACGGCGACGGACGGATAAGTCCGATGCATTGCGTCGAGCGCGTGGGCGACCACCTGGATCGGAAACAGCGTATCGACGACCAGCGACAGGCCCAATTCCACGCCGTCCCCGAGCCCGCGTGCGCGGGCACGCATCGTATCCATTCGCAGCAGGACGGCACGGGCATCGGCGAGCAGGGCACGCCCCTCCGGCGTCATCGTCGGGCGCCGGCCGGCGCGGTCGAACAGTTGGACGCCGAGCTGGGCCTCCAGGCTCGCGATCGCGTGGCTCACCGCGGACTGCACGCGCCGGATGCGCCGGGCGGCTGCGCGGAAGCTTCCCGTTTCAGCCACGGCCACCAGGACGCGCAGCTGGTCGAGGGTCAGGCCATCGAGCATGATCTATTCCATCGATCAGAATGACCGAAACATTAGCACTTCCGCAGATCGCATTGCGCTGCGAAGGTGGTCTCCGATTCCTCCGGAGACAGTCGCCATGCCCAGGATTCTGGTGCTGTACTACTCGGCCTACGGCCACATCGAGACGATGGCGCATGCCGTCGCTGCGGGTGCTCGGGACGCCGGCGCAGATGTCGCAGTCAAGCGGGTGCCGGATCTGGTGCCGACGGACGTGGCCGCCCAGGCAGGCTACAAGACCGAGCAGGCCGCCTCGGTTGCGACCGTGTCGGAGTTGCCGGGGTACGACGCGATCATCGTCGGCACACCGACGCGCTACGGCAACATGGCCGCGCAGATGAAGAACTTCCTCGACCAGACCGGTGGGCTCTGGTTTCGGGACGCGCTGGTGGGGAAGGTCGGCAGCGCGTTCACATCGACTGGCAGCCAACACGGCGGACAGGAAACCACGCTGCAATCCACCCACACCGTGTTGCTGCACCTGGGCATGGTGATCGTCGGCCTGCCGTACACGTTCAAGGGCCAGTTGCGCATGGACGAGGTGACCGGCGGCACGCCATACGGCGCATCGACGCTGGCCAGCGGGGAGAACGACCGCGATCGTCAGCCGAGCGCGAACGAACTCGACGGTGCGTGGTTCCAGGGGCACCACGTGGCCCGGATCGCGGCGGCACTTGCCGGGCTGCACGCTGAGGCGTCGCCATGACAGCGCATGCCGCGCAAGCGGCGGCCGCGCCGGTCGCTGCGATGCAGCACGAGGCCGCGCCGACACGTCACAGCCGGGCGCACCGAATCGTCAAACCTGTATCCGGGCACACGCGCCCGCAATGGAGACTGACGATGCACGCTCCCCAATCCCCCACACAGCCGGCGCCGGTCGACCGGGCATTGCCTGATGTCTACCGCGCGCTCCTGGCTGTGCACACGGCCAACGACCGGCACGGACTGCCGCGCGCCTTGCGCCACCTGGTGCACCTGCGCGCGTCGCAGATCAACGGTTGCGCATACTGCATCCGCATGCACACCCGCGAGGCGAGGGCAGACGGCGAGACCAACGCGCGTCTCGACCATCTCGCCGGCTGGCGGCACATGACGGACTACACACCGGCCGAGCGCGCTGCATTGGCGTGGACGGAAGCACTCACGCGCCTCGGCGGCGATCGCGAGCCAGACATCGGCGCGTTGCGCACGCAGTTACGCGCACACTTCGAAGACACGATGATCGCGGCGCTGACGGTGGAAGTGGCGATGATCAACCAGTGGAACCGCATCGCGATCGCCAATCACTGACATGACCGACCGGCACGACGACAGCATCACCGCCTTCGACGACGCCCGGCCCGGACTGCTGGGCCTGGCGTATCGCCTGCTGGGCTCGCGGGCCGATGCGGAGGATGCGGTGCAGGACACCTTCCTGAAATGGCAACGCATCGATCGTGCAGCGATCGCATCCGCTGGCGCCTGGCTGACCACCACCTGCACCCGACATTGCCTAGACCTGCTGCGCAATGCACATCGCAGCCGTGTCGACTACGTCGGCACCTGGTTGCCGGGGTACGACGCGATCATCGTCGGCACACCGACGCGCTACGGCAACATGGCCGCGCAGATGAAGAACTTCCTCGACCAGACCGGCGGGCTCTGGTCAGCGGCTCTGGCCGGGCTGCACGCGGAGGTGTCGCCATGACATCGCACGCTGGGCAGGCGGCGGTCGCGCCGGTCGCCGCGACCGACCGTCTCGCCTTGTCGCTCGTGATCGGTGCCGGCATCGTGTCCGCCTTCCAGGTGGGCAAGGCGACGCTGGCGTTGCAGGCGATCCGGATGGATCTGGAGGTGGCGCTGTCGGCCGCGTCCTGGGTGTTGTCGGCCTTCGCGCTGCTCGGGGCGTTGATCAGCGTGGCGGTCGGCGCGATGTCGGACAGGCTCCAGGCCCGGCCAACCGTCATTGCCGGCCTGCTGCTGCAGGCGGTTGGCTCGGCACTGGGCGCCATGGCGCCGTCGCTTGCTTCGCTGCTCGCAGCGCGGGCACTGGAAGGCCTGGGGTTTCTCGCCGTCACGGTTGCCGCGCCGGCGCTCGTGGTGGCGGCGACCACGGTCGCAACGCGCAGGCCGGCGTTTGCTGCGTGGGCCATGTTCATGCCATTGGGCATGGCGATGATGATGTTCGCGGCCCCCGCACTGGGCGCACTGGGATGGCGCGGCCTGTGGTGGGCGAATGCGGCCTTGCTGGCGGTCTATGCACTGGTGCTGGGGCTGGGGACGCGCGACCTTCGTCCGATCGCAGGGCAGGGCAATGACCGCCATTGGCGACACGGCCTGCGCGTGGTGCTGGCAGACCGCGGCGCATGGTGGCTGGCCGGCCAATTCTGTGCCTACACCGCCATGTTCTTCGCGCTGTTCGGGTTCCTGCCAACGATCCTCGGGGCGCGCCTGGCGGTGGACGGACCGGCGGCCGGGGTGCTCAGCGCGATCGCCGTGCTGGCTGGTGCCGCCGGGTGTCTGGCCGGTGGTGCCCTGCTGCAACGCGGCCTGGGCACGACGCAACTGCTGCGCGGGAGCTTCGCGACGCTTGCACTGTGCACCGTCGGCATCCTGGTCCTGCCACTGCCCGGCGAGCTGGCCTACCTGCTGTGCCTGCTGTTCTCGTTCGTTGGGGCGTTCATTCCGGTCGCGATCTTCGATGCGGCGCCGCGACTGGCCCGGCAGCCAGGAACGCTCGGCTCGGTGGTGGGGCTGGCGACACAGGGCAACAACGCCGGAATCGTCCTCGGTCCGCTGCTTGCCGGCAGCGTCGCCGGCACCGCCGGCTGGCCGTGGGTGGCGCTGCCCTTGGTACTGATCGCGCTGCTGGCGATGGGGGCTGCGGCTGTTTGCCGGCGCCGGCTGGAGGCCGGGCGATGAGGGCGGTCGCCAGCGTCGCAGTGCTCGCCTTGGCCGGCGGGTCGATGTGCCAGGCGCAGGCCGACGTGACGCTGCCGCCGGTGAACCTCGGTGACAGTACGTTTCAGGACGGAATCGCTGGGCCGGGCTGGATGGTCCAGCAGACCTTGTCGGCATATCGCGCGCAGCGCTCTCGGGACGACCGCGGGCAACGTTCGAACGACGCACCGCAGATCGAATCCGTGGCGCTGCTCGGCCAGCTCAGCGTGATCTCCAACCGCCGCGTCCTGGGTGCTTACTGGGGTGGAGAGCTCATCGTGCCGTGGGTCCATGCGCAGGTGACGCCCGCGCACGGCAGTCCACTACGCACGAGCGGTCTTGGCGATGTCTTCATCAGTCCGCTGATTCTGCAATGGCCGCAAGCACATCTCGCCGGACGCCCGTTCTGGCAGCGCCTCAACCTCAACGTCAGCCTGCCCACCGGCGGTTACGGCACACCGGGCCGGCTGGACGCGGGGCACAACGTGCTGCAGTTCAATCCGCACTACGCGTTCACCTGGGAGCGATCCGACGCCTGGGAGCTCAGTGGCCGCCTGCATTACCTGTGGACCGGCCCCAATCGCGATCCGGCTGCCGGCCTCGACGCCTCCGAGGTCCAGGCTGGACAAGCGCTGCATCTCAACGCGTCGATCTCGCGTTCGGCCGGCCAGGATCTGCGCATCGGCGCTGCGTTGTACGCGCTGGTTCAGATCACCGACGACCGCATCGACGGCGTCGCGCAACCTGGACGCGAGCGCATTGTGGGCGTCGGGCCCGCACTGGGATGGTCGCGCGGCGCCACCTCGTTGCACGCCGCGGCGTACATCGAAACCCTGGCGAAGGATCGATCCGAAGGAGCCCGGCTCAGTGTGCGTTACGCCACGCGATTCTAGGGGCCCTCGCGCAAACGCAGAGGGCGCTGCGGCCGTCGCCCGATCACCGGACGCTTGCGCGCTCGTTCGAGGCCTCGTCACGCAGCCACTGGCAGAACGCGTCCACGGCCGGCGTCGGCATCGGCGTGTCGCGGCGCACCAGCCAGAACGCATACGCGTTCTCCGAAGTCTGCGCGTAGGGGCGGAGCAGCCGGCCTCGCTGGAGATCGTCCGCGACCAGCGGGCCGATCCCCAGTGCAACCCCGTGCCCGGCGATGGCGGCTTCCTGCGCGAGATAGGCGCTGGTGAACACCGGTCCCGCGCCGGTGTCGGCATCGGCCGCACCTGCGGCCTCGAGCCAGTCCGCCCAGCCGGGCACGCCGGGCCGCCCCACCGCCGTCCGATCGTGCAAGAGCGTGTGGTGGCGCAGATCGCCGGGCACGTGCAGCGGATGCGGGCCGAGCAGCAGGGCAGGGGCGCAGACGGGGAACACCGCCGCGTCCATCAAGCGTTCCGCATGCACGCCCGCATAGCCGCCCGCGCCGTAGCGCAGCCCGACATCGAGGCCGTCGTGGACGAAGTCCGCAGGGGCGTCGCCGGTCTCGATCCGGACCTGAATACCGGGCCATGCCCGGTGGAAACGATGCAGCCGCGGCACCAGCCATTTCGCAGCGAACGACTCCAGTGTCGTGACCCGCAACACCGCGGCCGCCTGGGACATCGCCTGGTCCAGCGCTCGATCCAGATGCCCGAACACCTCGCCCAGCGTCGCCGCCAGCGCCCGTCCCGCATCGGTGAGCACGACCGCACGGTGCTGACGCTGGAACAGCGGCAGTCCGAGATACGCCTCCAGTTGCTTGACCTGATGACTGACTGCGGCCGGCGTGACGAACAGCTGGCGGGCCGCCGCGGTGAAACTCAGATGACGCGCCGCCGCCTCGAACGTGCGGAGCGCATTGAGCGGGGCAGGGCGGCGAGATCTCACAAGAGGCGCAACCGGTCGAAGCGGCGAGCATCGTATCGCGTTAGTTTTTCTGATGCGAACGCCAACCGAACTCGTTTGTCGCGCACGCGCAGCATCGCGACCATGCACCGGTGCCCATCAGGATATTCGACATGCGTGTTCAAGCACTGTGCCCCGATGTATGGATGTTCGTCGGCGACGAGGTGGAATCCGTGGCCACGGCGTTCGTCGACGGCGACGAGGTGTTGCTGGTCGATGCGCTGGGCAGCGAGGCCGACGCCGCCTGGCTGCGCGACACCCTGTGCGGGCAGATGGGCAAGACGGTGCGCCTGATCGCGACCACGCACTTCATGAGCGACCATATCGCCGGCCTGGTGCAGTTCCGCGGCGCGCGGGTGCTGGCGCACCGGCATCACCGGCAGACCTTCCTGTCGCAGAACCGGCGCGTCGACGCGTTCTACCGCGAGCCCGACTTCGTCTTCAACGATATGGCGCTGCGTTGGGGCCGGCACCAACTACGCCTGCTCTACAACCCCGGCAAGACCATGGATCACGTCAGCGTGGACGTGCCGAGCGCCGATCTGGCCTGCGTCGGCGACAATATCGTTGGCCACATCGTGTACCTGTCGAAAGCCGATTCGCAGCTGCAGCGGGCCGCGATCGGACGCATCCGCCAGTTCGGACGCGCGCGGATCGTCGGCGGACACATCGGCGTCTTCGATGCGGCGGTGCTCGCGCAGGCCCAGCATTACCTCGACAGCATCCAACGCCACGTCGTGCACATCCGCAAGGACGCCTCGCCGGACACGGTCGCGGCCCGCGTCAGCGAGATCCGCATCGAGGATTGCATCGCGCCTGGCGTGGTGCCCGTCGCCTTCGAGCGCACATGGCACGCCCGCAATCTCGAGGCGATCGTCACGCAATCCATCTTCGCACTGGACGCGGCGCTGGCGTCGGACGTGCAGGCCGCATGAAGACCGCCGCGCCCCACTTGCCGACCGATCCCCGTCGCAGGCGTTTCCTGACGTACTGCACGGGCCTGGCCACGCTGATGGCACTGCCGGGCGGGGCATCCGGCGCCTCGACCACGTCGCAGTCGCTGCGTATCCAGCGCCTGGCCTGGGCAGGCATCCGGCTGCAGCTGCCAGGCGCGACGCTCTTCATCGACCCGCTCATCGATGCGCAGGTCTGGGGTGAGGCGCTTGCGGACACGCTCGTGGCGGTGAACGATGGCGCGGCTGACGCCGCGGTGCTGATCACGCACGGCCATTCGGACCACTTCGACGCGCAAGCGACCGCGGCAGCGCTGCGGCACGGCGGCGTTCTGGCCTATCCAGCCGGCATCAGGCCCGAGCCGTTACCCGACGGTGTACGCGTCAGGCCCAGCCCGCTCTGGGAGCCGCAACTGTTCGGCGACTTCACCGCCGTCCCGGTGCCCGCTGCGGATGGTTACGGCGATCCGCAGGTGTCCTGGGTCGTGTCCGCCGGCGGGCGGCGCATCTTCCATGGCGGCGACACCCTGTGGCATGGCCACTGGTGGCGGATCGGCCGGCAGTTCGGTCCATTCGATGCCGCGTTCCTGCCGATCAATGGTGCCCGGTTCGGCTGGCGCCACCCCGTCAGCGGGCTGCCCGGCGTGCTCACACCCGAGCAGGCGGTGGCAGCGGCCGCGATCCTGGGCGCACGCACATTGGTGCCGATCCATTACGGGGTGCGCGACATGGACGCCTATGTCGAAGTGGACGACCCCATCGGCGCACTCCGTGCCGCCGCCCGAGAGCGGGATGTACCAGTGCAGGTGGTGAAGCCCGGAGACTGGATCGAGTGGCCGACCTGAGGCAGGCTGCCACCGCGCCTGGCAGCACGAGGCCGCGCCGACACGTCACAGCCGGGCGCACCGAATCGTCAAACCTGCATCCGGGCACACGCGCCCGCACTGGAGACTGACGATGCACGCTTCCCAATCCCCCACACAGCCGGTGCCGGTCGACCGGGCATTGCCCGATGTCTACCGCGCGCTCCTGGCTGTGCACACGGCCAACGACCGGCACGGCCTGCCGCGCGCCTTGCGCCACCTGGTGCACCTGCGTGCGTCGCAGATCAACGGCTGCGCGTACTGCATCCGCATGCATACCCGCGAGGCGAGGGCAGACGGCGAGACCAACGCGCGTCTCGACCATCTCGCCGGCTGGCGGCACATGACGGACTACACACCGGCCGAGCGCGCTGCATTGGCGTGGACGGAAGCACTCACGCGCCTCGGGGGCGATCGCGAGCCGGACATCGGCGCGTTGCGCACGCAGTTGCGCGCACACTTCGAAGACACGGTGATCGCGGCGCTGACGGTAGAAGTGGCGATGATCAACCAGTGGAACCGCATCGCGATCGCCAATCATTGACATGACCGACCGGCCCGACGACAGCATGACCGCCTTCGACGACGCCCGGCCCGGCCTGCTGGGCCTGGCATATCGCCTGCTGGGCTCGCGGGCCGATGCCGAGGATGCCGTGCAGGACACCTTCCTGAAATGGCAACGCATCGATCGTGCAGCGATCGCATCCGCTGGCGCCTGGCTGACCACCACCTGCACCCGACATTGCCTGGACCTGCTGCGCAATGCGCATCGCAGCCGTGTCGACTACGTCGGCACCTGGCTACCCGAGCCGCTGCGCATCGCCGACGAGATCGAGCCACAGGCGGCCGCCGAACTGGCGTCGACACTGACGTCGGCCTTCCTATTGCTGCTCGAACGGCTGACACCGAAGGAACGCGCGGCCTATCTGCTGCACGAAATTTTCGACATGGACTATGCGGACATCGCCTCGACACTGGGCATGCAGGAACCGGCGTGCCGGAAACTGGTTTCCCGCGCCCATGCGCACGTCGGGCAGGCGCGCGTGCGACACATCACACCGCCGGCGCAGCAGACTGAACTGCTGATCGCCTTTGAGCGTGCCGTCCGCGACGGACAGACCGAGCAGCTTGCGTTGCTGTTGTCGCGAGACGTGCGCCTTGCCGCCGACGGCGGCGGCAAAGTACCCGCGGCGCGCCGGATCATGGTCGGCGAGGGCGAAGTGCTGCGGTTCATCACAGCGGGCCTGCATGTCTGGTGGGCCGACTACACCTTCGAGCGCGCGAACTTCAACGGCCACCTGGGCCTGATTCTGCGAGACCCCGCAGGGACAGTGACTGCGGCGGCGTCCTTTTCTTATGACGACGCCGGGCACCTGGCCGACATCTTCATCATGCGCAATCCCGACAAGCTCTCGCGTGTGGAGCAGGTCGCAACCGAGGTGCAATGACGTGCGCGCTTCGCAGAGCGACCGAACTGGTGGCCGCAGGCTGCGGGAAGTGGATAGAACGGGATTGCCTGGACTCCTACCGCCTGAACGGGTTCTTACATAATGTACATTCGTCCCGCGCTTTCAGCGGCTTGAAGCGCGGCGAGGCCGCAGTAGACGAGCGAAGCGGCCCCGAGCGTCGCGACCTTCGCCACGCTCGGGCGGGCTCGGTCCAAGACTGATTCCAGCGCACGGCGAACGGCCGTGATCCGTACCGCGTCCGCCTGGACGCCAACGAGCCACGGGCCGGCGTCTGCAATAGACGCCATCTCGCACAACTGCATCACTCGCTCGGGTGGCATGGGTGAGCCCTTGTTGTGCTTCCACTGGTTGAGCGTCGGCGGCTTCACGCCCAGAGCGTCGGCCAGCTCGCGATCAGACGAAAGCCCGCTTGCCTCTTTGACCGCATCGATGAGTTGCGCTGCGTACGTCATGACAGGCCTCCGGATGACCGTTCGTCGGGAAATTAGGCAAATTACAATATTCCCCCTTGACAGATTAGGCAATTCCCCTCATCGTCGCCCGCGTTAGGTCTTAGACCTAATTCCCGGCCCCTCGGCACCCCCCGAGGGTGACCGGGATACCGGGTAGGGGGTGCAGGGGATTCGTCATGTATCAGGTCTACGTCTACGTCAACGACGCTTGGCAGGCGGAAGGGCAGCCGCATCGTTCGTACGGCAACGCTTGCCGCTACGCCGCCGCTTTCGAGACCCGCACGCTGCCGTGCTGCGTTCGTCGGGTGCGCGCATGACCATGCAGCACGTCATCGACGCCGCCGCCGATGCGGCCTTCGAACGTTACGCCGGCCTCCTGGCCGATAACGCCCGTCCAGGTTCCAACCGCGATCTGTTCGGTGACCCCCGCGTCGCCGAATGGCGCGGCGTCTGGCTGTCCTGTGAGCGCGAGCGCGCGGCGGTGCAGTCGTGACCTGCGCCATCGTTCAGCCGTCCGAGATTCAAGAACTCGGCCGCGTACTCGTCCAACTCTGGATAATCACCATCGGCGGCATGGTGCTGCTCTACACCGACTTCGGCTGCTGGTACGACCGTCTCCACGCGCACGCTCGCCGCCGTCGCATTCGTGCGATTCACACTCGTAAGGCGGCACGTCATGGCTGACGGTGCCTGTTTCATCCAGGCGCGGCCGGCTGTTGCCGTGCTGTTCGCTCGCTGCGATTCGGTCTACAAGTCCGACCCTCGTTGCGATGTCTACGACATCGATCGCGACGCGCGCACCTGGCTCGGTGGCATGCCGGTCGTCGCACATCCGCCGTGCCGATCCTGGTCCCGCATGCGCACGTTCGCCAAGCCTCGCCCTGGCGAGCGCGATCTTGCCGTATGGGCAATTGACCAAGTGCGTCGGTTTGGTGGCGTGCTTGAACATCCGTCGGGCTCCGCGCTTTTTCGTGAGCTCGCGTTGCCTCGGCCTGGATCGACCGATCGCGACAGCTTCGGCGGCTGGGTGATGCCGGTCTCCCAGAAGTGGTGGGGCCATCGCGCCGAGAAGCGCACGTGGCTCTACATCGTCGGCGCTGATCCTTCATCGATCCCTGCATTCCCGTTGAGCCTGGGCGAAGCCGAGCGCGTCTGCGGCTTATGGTCCGGCCGTGATCGATCCAGGGCGCGCAAGGAGATTGGCCCGGCGGAGCGAGAACACACGCCGCCCGCGCTCGCCTTGTGGCTGGTTGACCTGGCTGCATCCACCGCGGTCGATTCGATTCAGGCGGTGCGTCATGGCTGATGGTTGCCTCACGCCCGAAGTCATCGACGCCGCTTGGGCGCGTCGCACTGCCGACGCGTCTGCGCTTGTGGCGACGAACCTTCCGTTCGCGTCGAAGGCTGGCCGCGAAGCGGCCGGCCTTGGGCTTGTCCCTTCTTCAACAAGTGGCCCAGGGCCACGTATCGGCCGCGTTTCGGTCGAGCTCGATCAGAACCGCATCCGGGCTACTCGCCTCCGGAAGAGCGTAATTACAGGAGCGAGATTGCATGACCAGGAAGCGCGCAAAGGCTCGCAGCGTGGTGCGTGGTACATGCTCACGGCGACCTACAGAGCGGGAGGTGACAGCAGCCCTCGCGACGTTAGCAATTTGGTTCGAGGCGTCCGGCGCTTCTTCCATAAAGTTGCAGGACGAAAGGGGCATGGGCGTCCGCTGTTCCGTTATCTCTGGGTCGGAGAACTCACCAAAGCCCTTCGACCCCACTACCACCTGTTGATCTGGATTCCGCGCGGCTACTACTTCCCGAAGGCGGACAGGGCAGGGTGGTGGCCTCATGGCATGACCAAGATTGAGCGCGCCCGCAACGCGGTCGGCTACCTCGCCAAGTACGCGTCCAAGTTCTGCGGCGCAATGGCTGAAGCATTTCCCAAGGGTTTCCGCACGCACGGCGTGGGTGGCCTCAACGACGAATCCAAGCGCGAACTGCGCTGGTGGAAATCTCCCCAGGACGCCCGCGACGCGCTCGGCGTCGATGCTGACATCCGCAAGGTTCCCGGCGGTTACGCCGACAAACGCACAGGCGAATTCTGGCCCTCGCCCTGGCGCGTCTACTTCGACAAGGGCCGGGTCATCGCTTGGAAACTAGAGGCAATCTCATGAGCCATATCATCGTCAAGTCCGACGCCGTTCTCACCCGCACCATTCCCGCGCGTGGGGACCGCAAGGAGATTCATTTTCGCGAGCAGAAGGCCGCTATCGATTCCGGCGAGGACTTCCCTCTGCCGTTCAATGTGCAGTTGGACGACGACCAGCGCCCTTATCCGCCGGGCCTCTATCAACTCGACCTTGCCAGTGTCGAGGTCAACGAATACGGCGGTTTGAAGTTCGGCCGTCGCGTGCGGCTGGTCGGTCCGCTCGACCCGCCGAAGAAGGCGTAACCCATGAGTGACCCGGCCCCGTTCTACGTCGTCGCCTGCGCCGCCGAGCATGTGCGGCACGACGGCACGTGCGCGGTGCCGGTGCATCTCCCGTACCACCAGCCGGTGATTCCGTACCTGTCGGCGGCTGATGGCTCCATCGTCGCGTTCTCCATCGTGGGGTGCTGGGCGTTGGGCTTAAAAGCGCGAATGGTCTTCCGAGCCGCGCGTGTTGGGCATTTCTGATCCACCTGGGCAATTCCGCCCGTTATCGAGAGAGAGAGAGCAACCATGAAGAGCAACATCGTTCGTTTCACCGATCGCGCTGCCTCCGCGCTGCGCACCACGGGCGGCAAGATCGCGGCCGGCGTCACCGGCATGGCAGCGTCGGGCCTTGCCTTGGCCGAGGGGGAGGCCGCTGCAGTCGCGGCTGAGGTGTCCGGCGGCAAGGCGGAAATGGGCCAGATTTTCGCCGCCGTGGCGATCCTGATCGGCGCGCTGCTCGTCTGGACGTACATCAAGAAGTCGGCGCGCTGATCGGCTGACCTGTTCCACCTTCCGGGCCTCCACGTGGGGCCCGGTTTCTTTCGGGGAGAACGTCATGGGTTACTTCGTCATCATCGCGATTTGCGGCGCGGCGTGGATCGCGTTTGAGGGCGTGTGATGCGCCTGGGCAACTTCATTGCCCGCACGGCAGTCCGGCGTGTTGTCTGGATCGTCGTCGGCGCCATCGTCTACGCCGCGCTGTCGTGGTTCGCGCCTGCGCGTGCGCAGGATCAGTTCACGGCCTGTTACTCGAATGCAGACGGTGGTGGCAATCCGCCGCTGTGTCCGTCCCGTCAGATCGCCATGCAACAGGCCCAGCGCGTAGCGACCGCGAAGGGTACTAAGCCGCCCCGCGCGCCATGCTATTTCGATGTGCGCGGCTCGGCTGGTACTGCTATCTGCTTTTACGATACTGATGGGTTAGCAGGTAACACGTTTCGTGCGTGGACGACTGAATGCCCCGACGGCGGCACCTGGAACGATGAGACGCAAAGCTGCCGACGCGAATCCTGCGACGGTGGTGCCGTCATGATGTCGAACGGCCAGTGCAGCCCCACGCCCGAGGAATGCGACGCCCACAACAAGCCCGGCGGCGGCTTCGGCGTTCAGACCTCGAAGCCGTTCCACTCGCGCTGTACAGGTGGCTGCATGCTCACGATGACGCCCGGCACGGGCTCGTGCAGCGTCATCAATTCCGACACCGGCTTGCAGCTGTGTAACGGCGAATTCCGCATGACCGGCGTGTGCACGTCCGATGTGCCCGATGTCTTCATTCCAGGCGCCAACACGCTTGAAGAAGTGAAGGAGGACAAGCCGCAGGTCTGCACGCCCGGGCCGGGTGGTCAAACCTACTGTGTTCGTCGCAACGGCGATCACTGCGCCACGTCAGCTAAGGGACGTCAGATTTGCTGGAAGCCCGGCGAGACCGGCACCAAGACCGATGGCCCTGTTGCGCAGGTGCGCAATGCCGGCGAGCAAGCTATCCAGCCCAAGCTTGATCTGCCCAGCGGCGACACGTTGCGCAAGTCGGGTGATTCGATCACGACCACGACGACGACAGGTGATGGCAACGGGGGGCAGGGCACCAAGACCACGACCACGACGACCAATTACACGACTATCCACGGCACTAACGCAGGCAGTGGGAATCAAGGGCGCCCAGACGACGCCAGCACCGACACTGACGACGATGACGACGACAAGGGCAGTGCCAGCGGCGGCGGCGACTGCGATACGCGCCCCATCGTCTCCGACCCGATGCTCGAAATGGTGGCGACCCAAGCTTGGGCCACGCGTTGCGCAGTCGAGGCTGGCAATGCCGTCAAGGTCTCCGGCGATGTCGGCGACTGCAAGTCCGCTTTCCACGTTGAAGGCGACGACGCCAACGCGGTGAAGCTGCGTGCCATGCGTGCCGAAATCTGCGGCGAGAATCAACCCGAATGGACGAAGGGCGACGCGCCGGAAACGCCCGGCGGCCAGGACGATGGCGAGGATGTCGAGGGCGCAACGCGCTTTGGTCTGCGTGTTGGCCCAAGCCTGCTAGACGAGTCCGATTTGGTCGGCGGCGGCACCTGCCCGCAGATGTCGTTCTCGCTTATGGGGCGCGTCATCGGTACGCAGGACGTGCCGCAGTGGTGCGACATCGTTCGGATCATGCGGGCGCTGATCCTCATCTTCGGCGCGTACACCGCGCTTCAAATCCTGCTGGGGAGGCAATATGGGTAAGGTATGGGAGTGGATCACGGGTGGGGCCACGTTTCTGCTTGGCGCGTTGAAGGTCGCCGCCGCTGGCATCGTTGGCCGCGTACTTGGCACGTTCGGGCTGACCATGGTCACCTTCGAATCGATCCTGCCGAACCTCAAAGCCTTCGTGATGGGCTACCTCTCCGGCATGCCGGCCGACGCGCTCAACATGATGGGCGCGATCGGCATCGGTAAGGCCATGTCGATGATCCTGTCGGCGCTGACCGTTCGGCTCGCGTGGCGCACCTTCATCGTGCCGACCAGCGTCGCCAACTCGCTGGGGGGCTGACCATGATTTACTGGTTCACTGGTCAACCGGGCCACGGCAAGACCCTGCACGCCATCGAGAAGCTGCTCGAATTCAAGGACAAGGGCCGCATCGTCTACGCCTGCAACATCCGGCAATTCGACTACGCCAAGACCGGCGTGTTGGAGATGACGTCCGAGCAGTTCCGCGACTGGATGAACTTCCTTCCGGACGGAGCCGTCGCCCTCGTTGACGAAGCCTACGAGCATCAGATGCTGCCGAAGCGCCCGCCCGGTGCCAAGGTGCCCGAGCATGTCGAGCAGCTTGCGAAGCATCGGCATCGTGGTCTGGATTTCATCTTCGTCAGCCAGTCGCCTGATAAGCAGTGCGATCAGTTCGTGCACGATCTGATCGAGCGTCACGTGCACGTGCGTCGCATGTTCGGCACCGACTACGTGCAGCTGCGCGAGTTCGACCGCTTCGAGGCGAACGCCGAGAAGGCGACGCCTATCGTGACGCGTCGGCGCAAGCTGCCCAAGCGGCCGATGGGCACCTACCAGTCCACCGAAATGGACACGACCGAACGCCGCGTGCCCTGGTACTACTGGGCGCTCGGGATCGGCGGTCCCATTGGCCTGCTGTATGTCGTGTGGGTGTTTGGCTCCATGGGTGATCGGTTTCGCGGCGACGCCGACGCGCTTCCACCTCCTGCCGTGACCGCCACGGACGCGGCGGCGACCAACGGAGCGTCAGCGACGGTGGGCGACGACCGCGCCGCCCGCACGCTCACGCCCGATGAGTACATCGCCCGGTTCCAGCCGCGAATCCCGTCACAGCCGTGGAGCGCGCCCGCCTACGATCATCTGCAGGTCCCGATGGATCCGCCGCGCGTGTTCTGCATGTCATCGACGGGGCAGGGGCTGGATGCGAATGGGAAGCCCGGCAAGCCGTCTTGCGGCTGCATCACTGATCAGGGCACCCGCTACCTGCTGGAAACCGCTGCGTGCCTTCTCGTTGCTTCTGGCGGGCAATACGAGCCGTACCGCGCCAACCGCGTCGGCGACGGTTATCACGTTGACGGCGAGCAACTCGGCCAGCGTCACATGGCCGATGCGCAGCGCATCTATGAGGCTCGTTCTAGCGGTGGTAACGGTGCACCTGGTGCGACCTGGACGATGCCGAGCTACGGCGACTACGGCATCCAGACTGGGCGTTACGTGGGGCAGGGGGTAAGTCGGTGATTTCGTGACGCGTCACGACTCATAGCAGCGTTGGGTCGCATCGCTCGCCTGATGCCCCCCACGCGTTGCCGTCGCGCGTGAACACGAACCCGCTTCGGCATTGCTCGTTCGGTGCTAAGGTTCTCTGGAAGCTGCTGCGGGTGTTGGCCGATTGTGGCTGTGGCCGTTCCCTGTATTCGTACACCACGCGTTCGCGTGTCGGCGCTGGCGCGGTAGCAGCGGCCAGCGCGGCCGCGTGGTCGTTCGCCTTGATTCGGCTTGAAAGGAACCACGCCGCATTGGTCAACGCCAGCAGCCCTGCGAGGATGTAGGTCCAGGCTTGATAGGCGTTGTTCGTTTGCTTCCTTGCCATGTTGCGATCGCTCCTTGTAGTGCTGGGCGGCATCGTACACCGGGTGTGGGCGGAGCCCACGGTGACCGCTTCGGCCGTCAGCGCGTGCGAGCCCGTAGCACGTTCGCGCGCAGCCCAGGGCCCGGCCCCGAGTCGTCCACCATGCAGACCCGCCTTGCGTACCGGCGTCGGACGGCATCACGGAAGTGGACGACGGTTCCGTCGAGTCGATAGCCGCGATCCTCGCGGTGTTCCTGCATCATCCGGCGCCACTCTTGGGCGATGCCCACGGTCAGCGCCAGATAGGCGAGGTCTTCGGGCTCGAACTCGCGGCCTTCGGGGGTGACAAGCTTTCCGCACCGGAAAGCAAAACCGGCCCAAGGGCCGGTCAGTGCTCGATCACGCATGCGCCGATCTCCATGCCGGCTGGCCAGCGTGCCGGCGCCGATGCCGACGCCGTGTCGAGACGAACATAATGTACATTATGCGAAATTAAGGGACCGCAGAATCTGCTCCACAGGCTCGAAGCTCGGTGATGCCAGGCAACGCCCAACGCTGACGACTCACGAGCGCGACGCTCTTGGGGGTCAATGAGCGCACAGTCCGCCATTGGGAAGCCGACGTGACCGTGGTGGTCGCCGTTGATCTCAAGCAGCCGCGCCCGTCAGTCGCTAGCGGCCCGGGCCGCGCGAGTGATTGCAAAGCTGCGATACGAGGCTCGCATTCGCGCGGATGCTTTCAATGGTGCGATGGCCACGCGCACCATTGACCGCAGCGCGAACAGGTTCGCAGAGAGCGTCGGACTTGACGCGGCCGTTGGTATCCATGACCCGGCCGTACGTGGGGGAAAGCGCGTCAGTCGAACCGCCTGTGGTCGGTACAAAGTTGCGTACCACTCGTCCCCCGACTTCGATCTCGCGGTTCGTGTCGTAGGTGCGATCGATGCGCTGGCCTTCCGGGCAGCGTTCGGATTGGTACGTGACCGCGCCTTGCCAGTTTACGCACTTGTAGACGTGCTGGGCCGAGGCCGGCGCCGAAACGACGAACAACACCGCGGCCGCGGCGACTCCCCTGACATCCATGATGCAACGCTCCGTCCCCTGTGGGACGGAGTGTAAGCCCGCTTGCATGCCGCGTCACGCGACCGGATAACACCTGGCCAACAAGGCGACGCGTTGGGCCACTAGCGCCCTCCCCCGACGTCTAGAGATGAAAGTTCCCGAACGATTCCGGTTGGTAGATCACCTTGTCGATTCGGATACGACGCGTGCGATCTCCCACCCGCCAGTCGAAGGCATCGCCTTCCTGGTAGCCCAGGATCGCGGCGCCGACGTCGGAAAGGATCGATAGTTTCCCGGAGCGGTCGTCCGCGTCTTGCGGATAGACGAGTTCGACTTGCTCTTTGTCGTGGTCCACCTGCAGCACGACTCTGGAGTTCATGGTGACGACATTGTGCGCGACGTGCTGTGGATCCACGACGATCGCGCGCTCGATCTCGTGTTCAAGCTCGATGACTGCCGCGCCTTGCTCGAGCTCGATCAAGCGCTGGAGCCGGGCTCTATCGATCTCCGTGACGTAGATGTCGGTCGATCTTGCCAAGACGCCTTCGCGCAGCAATTGGAGATATCGAGCAGAGGTCATGGACAGGGAGTTCAGCGTGGGGACTTCGGCTTTGCGCAGAAAGCCGCAGTGCTCGAAACCCCTGAGCGAGCGCGTGTTGCCCGGCTGAATCTTGGCGATGACGGTCTCGGCCCGCATGTCGAGGAAGGCGAGCTTCAGGCCTTCGCGTATGGTGCTGCCGCCAAGTCCCCGCCCCCAGTTCGCCTGATCGCCGATGACCAGGACGATTTCGCAGTCATCGCCTGTCTTCACCAGGCGGACGAAGCCGACCGGGACATCGTTCCGGTCGTAGGTCATGAAAAAGCGGCCGCCCTGATTGAACAGATGTGTCAGGATCGGCATCTGTGTCCGGTCGACCGCCTGCGCGATGAATCGAGACACGCTGCGGGAGTCACTCAGGTAGCGCGTCACGCGCTCATCTTCCAGCCAGTCCATCAGAAGCAGGGCGTGTGTCCGAGTGATCTCTGGACGCAACGAAACAAACGGCTTCTTCATCTTCGCCACCTTGGTCGCAAGAATGAAAGCCTGTCACGACCGCTGCCGTGCTGGTTCTTTCCATCAACGCTGTAAATTATAGGCTCGATCCCATATCGCGTCCCAGCGGTGGCGTTGCCAAGCCGTGAAAGCGTCCCCAGGATCGAACCGGCTGTAACGATCCATGCGCAGCGCTTGGCCAACTCGGCGACGACCCTGGCGACTTGTGCCCTGCCCGACTTCTTTCGATCGCGAACGTCTGCACGACCCCACCAACCCGCCATGGATTCGGCCGCAAGCACTCGATTCGACTGGACAGCGATCTCGCGGCAACGGTCGGGCTATCCCGGCGTATCTGGCCGTTTGGGGCCAGGAGGCTGCGTCATCACCAGGCGCAGGAAGGTTTCATGCTGGTAACGGCTCATCCGCAGCTGTTGGCCATTGTCCATCGTGACCACGTGATGGCCGTTGAACCAGGGATCGATGGTCTTGATGCGGCGGACGTTGACGATGGCCGAGCGATGCACGCGCGCAAAGCAGCGCGGATCCAGGCGTGCCTGGAGCGCGATCATGGTCTCGCGAAGTTCGTAGACATGACCTGGAACATGGATCTGCAAGCTGTTGCGATTGGAGCCGATCCAGACAATGTCGTCGACATCGACGAAGACCACACGTTCGTGCTCTCGCACCGGGATGCGCGCCAGATAGTCGTCGCGTCGACGCAGCGCGTCGAGCGCCTGCATGATCCGCGTGGCGGTGTCGCTATCGGTGCCCCGCATGGCCACCAATCGCGTTTTGACTCGGCGCAGCGCATCGGCGAACCGTTCACGGGAAAAGGGCTTGACCAGGTAGTCGACGGCATTGGCATCGAACGCCCGCACCGCGAACTGTTCGTAGGCGGTCACGAAGACGGTGGCGGGCATGCGTCCCGCGCCAATGCTCGCAACCACGTCGAGGCCTGTGATGCCGGGCATCTGGATGTCGAGAAACACCAGGTCCGGCGAGCTGTTGCGGATCGTCTCGACCGCTGACACGCCATCGCCGCACTCGCCGATCAGCTCGATGTCGGGGTCGTCACGAAGCTGGCGTACGATCGCGAGCCGCGCAATGGGTTCGTCGTCCACGACCAGCGCGGTGAAGGTCATGTCCGGTGCACCTCGGGGAGGTCGTCGCGGTGGAAGTGGTCGACCACCTCGCCTCTTCCGAAGCGCGCCTCGGCACCCTGCCCCGACGACGACAGATCTGCATCCGCTTCGTATTGGCGGAATGGCAACTGGATACGGCAGGCAACGCCATGCGGCCAGTTGACGCCAAGGTGCACGCGCGCGGCGTCGCCGTACAGTTCTTTCAACCGCAGGCGGGTGTTGGACAGCCCGATGCCGTGGCCTGGGACCGCTCCGAGATCGCCAGAGGCAGGACGATTAGCGGTGCGGCGCTTGTCCAGATGACTGTTGCGATTGCGCACCTCCAAGGACAGGGTGTCGCCGTCGCATCGACTCTCGATCTCGATGCAGTCCGTGCCGACGCGCTTACCGATGCCATGGTGGATCGCGTTCTCGACGATCGGTTGCAGGATCAAGCTCGGCACCGCGCAATCGAGCGTATCGGGCGCGATGTCGAACCGGATGCTCAGGCGATCCTTGAAGCGTGTGCGCTGGATGCCCAGGTACAGGTCCAGCAGCATCAACTCCTGGCCCAGGCTGATTTCCTGGCCGTCATCGTCCTCGAGGAACCTGCGCAGCAGTTCACTCAGGCGCAGCAGCATGTCCTCGGCCGCCGTCTTGTCCTCGTCGAGCAACGTGATGATGGCGTGCAAGGTATTGAACAGGAAATGCGGCTGCAGCTGCGACTTCAGGGCCTGTAGCCTGGACTGCGCAAGCTCGGTGGCCAATTGGCTGGCTTCCAACTCGCGCCGCGCCTTCTCGCCGTGGAAATGGATCGCCTGCTGGATGGCACACAACATCCAGTAAGTCACCAGGCCGATCGCGAAATGTTGCTCCAAGAAGTACCGAAGCTGCACGTCAAAGCCGCTGGGTTCGAACAGCGTGGAGACCATCGCGCCGAGCATCATCGCGATAAAGGTCACGCACAGACTTGCCAACAGTTGTTTGCCGAGCCCGTAGAAGCGCAATGTGCTGCGGACGGGATAGCGAGCGGCCAGCCAGAACACCGCAGGCGCAAGGGCCGCCCAGGTGTACCACTGGATCAATGACCAGCGGAGCAGGTCCCAGACGGGCCGGTCGGTCCTTGGCAAGCCGACATTGATATTACTCTGCAAAGCGAACAGCACCGCGACCGCCGTCCACAGCGCGAGGTAGCGAAGCAGGCCGATCTCGTAATTGCCCAGGCGGACGTTCATGCTGCTGCTGTGTGGACTGCATTTGGGGCTGCGTGGGGAGCGGCGTCGGCGGCATCCCGCCGGCAGCCTGCCACCCTGCCCACGCAGGGACAGCTCGCATCCTAGGGCATCGACGGCACGCCGGACGCCGTTCGGGCGGCTCGCTACGATTGGCGGGCACGCCACTACGATTCGTCCCGAATCGCTTTTCCGGCGCCACGTCGGTACGGCCTGATGCCGTGCCGGACGCGGAATCGCCTGTCTCCGGTCCTGTCCTTAGAACCGGAGTCGTCACCATGCTCAAGACGCACGCCCTCGCCCTGCTTGCGCTGCTCACGACCGCCGCCCCTGCCCTGATTGCGCGAGCTGAAAGTGCGGACACGCGGTACTTCGAGCTGATCAACACCAGTCACGACACCGTAGTGTCGGTCTCCGCTTCGCCCGCAGGCGACGGCCGATTCGTGGCGATCACGATCGATCCACTGCGTGGCGGCTTCCACGCGGCGACCATCGAGGTCTTGAATGCCCATTGCGCCCAGGACTTCCGCATCGGATTCCGCGACGGCCGCACCTTGCTCTACCCTGATATCGATGTCTGCCGTAACCGCGGCCTGTACCTGCGGGCGTCGGACGGCCGGCGCACCGAGTCGACACGACGAGAGGACCCGCCAGCGAGGCGAACTGAAGAATGTGGCATGCGCATCACCATCGGTGAGCGCGACGGCCGCAAGGGCGCGCCCCAACCAGCCCTGACGGCTTACCGGATCCCGCGGTGGTTGCACGCCGACGAAACCGCGTCGTTGAGCCGGCGCAGATCGTCGTAGCGGCGCTGCAGGCCGAGGCGGGCCAGCGTCGTGTCGCGTTGGGCGCGGGCGGCGAGGCAGCGCGCATGCCGGTCGTCTCGCGGGGCAGCGGACCGGCGCGGCGCGCGGAGGTTGCGTGCACGCACCGTCCGTGGGCGTGCCGAAGGCGGGTTCGACGTCACCTGGGCCGGCTGTGCGACAACGGGCGCGGGTCGCAGTTCGGCGACCTCCCAACTCCGCAGCGTCGCGCCCGGGCAGGCCTGCGACTGGTAGACGATGCCGCCAGCGGCATCTTTGCACTTGTACAGCGACTGGGCGCTCGCCGGCAGCACGCACAGCGCCAGCAGCGCGAGCATCGACCTTCGCATGGGCACCGTCCTGGGCGCGATCCTGGATCGATACGATGCCGCGCCGGCAGGCCGTGCGCCTCGGACCTCCGGCCGATCCGCGTCGGGCTGGCCCGCGGGTCCAGATCGGGGTTTGCCGCGGCGTCAGTCGTCGCGCGCGCCGCGGGCCGCCTCGCGCGCGGCGCGCAGCTGGTCGAGTTTGTCCTTGAGCTTGATCTCCAGGCCACGGGCCACGGGCTGGTAATAGATCCGCTCGCCCATCGCATCCGGAAAGCCGGTCTGATCGAGCGCGATGCCGCCTTCGGCATCGTGGTCGTACTGGTAGCCGGTGCCGTAGCCGAGTTCCTTCATCAGCTTGGTCGGCGCGTTGCGGATGTGCATCGGCACCTCCTGGGTGCCGTACTCGCGCACGTCGCGCTTGGCCTGGTTGAAGGCCATGTACGCGGCGTTCGACTTGGCGGTGCTGGCGAGATAGATCGCCACCTGCGCCAGGGCCAGGTCGCCTTCGGGGCTGCCGAGCCGGTCGAAGGTATTCCAGGCATCGATCGCCATCTGCAGCGCCCGCGGGTCGGCCAGGCCGATGTCCTCGACCGCCATCCGGGTCAAGCGCCGGGCGAGATAGCCGGGGTCGCAGCCGCCGTCGAGCATGCGTGCCAGCCAGTACAGCGCGGCATCGGGATTGGAGCTGCGCACCGATTTGTGCAGCGCCGAGATCTGGTCGTAGAACTGCTCGCCGCCCTTGTCGAAGCGGCGGGTGCGGTCGGCCAGGACCTGCTCGATCGTGTCGGCGGTGACCTCCCCGCCCTCGCCCGCCAGTTCCGCGGCAATCTCCAGCAGCGTCAGCGCCCTGCGCACGTCGCCATCGGCGGCCACCGCGATCAGCCGCAGCAGGTCGTCGGCGATGTGCAGCGCGCGGTCACCCAGGCCGCGTTCGGGGTCGGCGAGCGCGCGGCGCAGGGCATCCAGGATGTCGTCGGGCGAGACCGCCTCCATGACATGTACGCGGCAGCGCGAGAGCAGCGCGGAGTTGAGCTCGAACGAGGGGTTCTCGGTGGTCGCGCCGACGAACACGATGGTGCCGCGCTCGATATGCGGCAGGAACGCGTCCTGCTGGGTCTTGTTGAAGCGGTGCACCTCGTCGACGAACAGCACCGTGCGCCGGCCGCCGTCGAAGCGATGCGCGGCTTCGGCCAGCACCTGGCGGACTTCGGGCAGGCCCGACAGCACGGCCGAGATCGCCTTGAACTCGGCGTCGGCATAACGCGCCAGCAGCAATGCGAGGGTGGTCTTGCCGCAGCCCGGCGGCCCCCACAGCACCATCGAGTGCACCTTGCCGGCCTCGACCGCGGTGCGCAGCGCGGTGCCCTCGGCGAGCAGGCGACGCTGGCCGACCATTTCGTCGAGGGTCGCCGGGCGCATGCGCTCGGCGAGCGGACGCATGGCGCTGCGGTCGACCTGGAGCAGGTCGCCGGTCAGGGAGGCGGACGACTTGGCGGAACGGGACACGAGGCAGAGGCGCGGGACAGAGGACGGGCCGTCACGATAGCAAGCCGCCGTCGCAACCCGTGCGACGGCGGCATCGATCAGCCGATAGGACGGAGCGAACTATTCGTCGCCACCAACCACGTCGACCCCGGCCGGCGGCGTATAGCGGAAGGTCGAGGCGGCGAACGTGGGATTGCGCTTCCAGCCGCTGAAGCCGATGGTCGTGCGCTGTCCGAGGCTGTCGAGGATCTCCATCCGCGCCAGGCCTCCGTCGGCGCCGAAGCCCAGCTGTGCGTTCTCGAACGCGGCGCCGTCGGCCTGCTTGGGCCGCAGTTGCAGCCACGACAGGCCGTCGCGCTCGCCCGCCGGTTCGACGACGAAGTCGCGGTCGAGCCGCGAGGGGTCGATCAGCGCCGCCAGCGGGCTGTCCTGCTCCTCGCTGCCCTGCGAACGGCGCGTGACCTGCTGCAGGTCGGGGTCGTAGACCCAGACGGTCCTGCCGTCGGCGACGATCAGCTGTGGGTACGGCTTGACGTACTCCCAGCGGAACAGGCGCGGCGCCGACAGCGCCACGGTGCCGCTCGCGCTTTCCTTGACGCGGCCATTGCCGTCGGCGACTTGCTGCGTGAACTGCCCCTCCAGCCCCTTGAGGCCACGGGTGAACGCGTCGAGCTGGGCGCGCGCGTCGGCGGACGCACCGATAGGCAACAGCAGAGTGACGGTGAAGGCTGCAGTGAGCAAGACACGGCGCATAACATAGGTTCGTAGAAGCGAGAAAACTCGGGACGGGCGTAGTGTGCTCGTAGCCGGCTGAACGGGTCTAGCTTTTAGGTATCGACCGGTCGACCAAGCCTTGTACATCTCGGATGATTCGACCGGGCCCGGCGGTTCCCGATGGCCCGTCAGGGCCCTGCGGGAGCGCTGAACACACTTTTCTCCCTTGGCTGTTGCATGGCAGGACATGGACGGCCTCCTACTCTCGTCCTCTAACGAGAACGTACATGCGCGCCTGGCCAGTTACTGAAAGTGAAGGCTCGCCAGGGGTCAACCCGTAGCTGCCACGAAGATCCACAACTGGCGATCAGCCCCCCAGTAGCTGCTGCCGGCATATACCCCGTGATCGCCGTCGCCATCTCTATCGTTGGCTGCCTTCAAATAAAGACCGCTAGAAGACTGAATCGTGCAAAGATTATCGCCACCATCGACAGTGGTTATTCTAAAAACATTCCGATCGCCTTTGGATCCGTCGTCATAATCGGTGTTGTGCCCCCAGATCCGGTAATCCCCATCGCCGTCCTTCTGCCCCCCCATGAACAGAAACCCCTTGGAACTCGAACTGTTCTGAAAAGTGAAGTGCGCACCGTCATCGCCCTTCGATATCAGCCTCCACAAAAATCGATCATCATTACGGTCGCCTTCATGCACATAAGCCTTTCTGTCGTTATCCCCGTCGGTAGCCCCGCCCAACTTCAAGTATGCGCCGAAACCATGATTGATGATGAAATACACACCTGCATCTGAAAGTTCGGAAGGCGGTATGGCGCGCGACACAAGCTCGTCCTTGCTCATAGTAAACTCCGTTGAATTTCAGTTTCCAATTATTTAAACAGCAGACCTAAATAGTTCAATCCTTCATCTTGTTCCACAACGCGCGACAGTCGCTTGATCTTCCATCCCACCATTGGATGCCGCAAATCGTCTTGAGGTCCTCGTGCTGATAAGAGGGCGTTCCGTTGGGGCCTAGCAAGTAAGCTCGATAGGTGATGTCAACCCCGGATTCGCGGATGTTCACCAGTATCTGGTAATAATCCACCCGCTGCTTTCCCGGGGTTATGTCATTCTTCGGGCGGTCGAACCCAAGAATAGGCGCCACGCTCACGCATCGCTCGATGCGTTTGGGATCTTCGCTAATGATGAAGGCGCTGCCGAACGCGTCCTCCCTGTCGTCAGGTATGTGGAGTTCATTGTGCTGGGTCGAATCAAATACGACTTCGTCATCGCGATAGAAGAACTCGCCCTTCCCGTAATAGAGATAATACTTCTTACGTGGAAACGTATCGGAGCGCAGTGTTATTCTGACATTTTTATCAAAGTTCACGTAATTCTTCAGTGTGAACCCTAGTAAATCTGACAATATCTTGAGGACGTCCGGCGCGATCTGCATGAAGTGCATGACAAATTCCTTTTTTAAGTACGTCATCCAGGACAACACGCATCAATGCTGGGAACCCGCCGTCTCAATCAAAATTGAGCCTATCGATTCGCTAGATTCCCTCGCAGGCCTTCTATCGCGAAAAGATTGCGCTGTCAAGTTGAAAATCCGATGCGGGCGGAATGCGTCCTTCCCCCATGCGTTCGCGACTCGCTTGCAAGTCTATTTCGGCGGCGGTGGTGCGAGGACGCTGCGGTCGCCATTGTGCTCGGGCGGGCTGACCACGCCGGCCATCTCCATCGCCTCGACCAGACGCGCGGCGCGGTTGTAGCCGATCTTGAGCCGACGCTGCACGCCGGAGATCGACGCGCGGCGGGTCTCGGTGACGATCTTGACCGCCTCGTCGTACAGCGGGTCGCTCTCGTCGCCGCCACCACCACTGGCTTCCGGCAGACCGGTCGCGCCGACCACGGTGCCGTCGCCCATCGTCTGCACCTCGTCGAGCACGCCTTCGATGTACTCAGCCTTGCCGCTCTGCTTGAGATGCTCGACCACACGGTGCACTTCTTCGTCGGACACGAACGCGCCGTGCACGCGCTCGGGCATCGCGGTGCCCGGCGGCAGGTACAGCATGTCGCCGTTGCCGAGCAGTGTCTCCGCGCCCGACTGGTCGAGGATCGTGCGCGAGTCGATCTTCGAGCTGACCTGGAACGCGATGCGGGTCGGGATGTTGGCCTTGATCAGGCCGGTGATGACGTCCACCGACGGACGCTGCGTGGCCAGGATCAGATGAATGCCGGCCGCGCGGGCCTTCTGCGCTAGGCGTGCGATGAGTTCTTCGACCTTCTTGCCGACGATCATCATCATGTCGGCGAATTCGTCGATGAAGATGACGATGTAGGGCAGCGGCTCAAGCAGCTCGGCGACCTCCCCGCTCTCGGGGTTGGGCCTGAACAGCGGATCGGACAGCGGCTGGCCGGCGTCCTGCGCGTCGCGGACCTTCTTGTTGAAGCCCGCGAGGTTGCGCACGCCCACCGCGCTCATCAGCTTGTAGCGGCGTTCCATCTCGGCCACGCACCAACGCAGGCCGTTGGCGGCCTCCTTCATGTCGGTGACGACCGGGGCGAGCAGGTGCGGAATCCCCTCGTAGACGCTCAGCTCGAGCATCTTCGGATCGATCATCAGCATCCGCAGGTCCTTCGGCGATGCCTTGAACAGCAGACTGAACACCATCGAATTGACCGCGACCGACTTACCCGAGCCCGTGGTGCCGGCGACCAGCAGGTGCGGCATGCGCGCCAGGTCGGCGACGACCGGATTGCCGCTGATGCCTTTGCCCAGCGCCAACGTCAGCGGGCTGGCCGACTTGTCGTATTCCTTCGAATCGAGCAGTTCGGTGAGATAGATCATCTCCCGACGCACGTTGGGGATTTCCAAGCCGATCACCGACTTGCCGGGAATCACGTCGACCACGCGCACGGCCTTGACCGACAGACCGCGGGCGATGTCCTTGTCGAGCGAGCTGATCTGGCTGACCTTGACGCCCGGCGCGGGCTCCATTTCGAAGCGTGTGATTACCGGGCCCGGCTGGGCCTCCTTGACCTCGACGTCGATGCGGAAGTCCTTGAGCTTGAACTCGATCTGCCGCGACAGCGTATCGAGCGTCGCCTCGTCGTAGCCGCTGGGCTGCGGCTTGGGCGGGTCGAGCAACGACAGCGGCGGCACGTCCGAACCCCCGGCATTGACGCCCTGGAACATCGGGATTTGCTGTTCACGCTTGGCACGCTCGCTCTTCTCGACCACCGGCGGCACCACCGGCGCTTCGATCTTGACCGGCGCGCGCTTGGCGCGCAGTTCGGTCTCGATCTTGCGCGCCTCGGTACGCTCCTCGCGATGCTCGCGCGCGGCCTTCCACTCGGTCGCCTGCTGGCTGCTCCGGCGCAGCAGCGGCGGCAACTTCAGGATCCAGCCGCCGATGCGATCCATCAGCGCGAACCACGACAGGCCGGTCGCCAGCGTCACCGACACCAGAAACAGCGCGATCAGGAACAGGTTGCCGCCGACCTGGCCGAAGGCACCCGACAGCGAGCGCCCGACCAGCCGTCCGAGGATGCCACCGCCGCCAGCCGGGTAACCGGCCAGCACGTCGAACCGCAGCGCCAGCAAGCCCGCGGCCGAGATCAAAAAGCCGACGATGCCGACCAGCCGCAGCGCGGGGCCGAAGTCGGCGCGACTTTCGCTGCCTGCGTCCATGCCGAACAGCGCGATCCAGGCGACCGCACCGAGGATCGGTGGCAGCAGGTAGGCCATCAGTCCGCACAACTGCAGCAGGATGTCGGCCGTCCAGGCGCCGACCGGTCCGCCGACGTTGTGGATCTCGGTCGCCACCACCCCACCCTGCGTCGACCAGCTCGGATCGGTGTGCGAATAGGTGACCAGGCACGCCAGCAGATACAGCAGCAGCGGCGCGGTGACGATCAGGGCGATGTCGCGCAGCAGCCGTTGGCGCCGCGGATTGGGCGCAGCGGCGGTCGCCTTCGCGGTGGCCGTTTCGGCGCCGCGGGCGCGCTTGACGCGATCTGTGAGCGGACGTGCCACCGTGGGTAATTACCTGAGGAATTCGATACAGGTTGTTGATATTACGCCAAGACCGGGCCGGCTGCAGCGCGACTTCGGACCTCGGCCGCGCGCGCCTTGCGCGCATCCGGGGCCAGCGCCGGCCTGCAGCGGCATGCGGCGCGGCGGCGGACGCAGCGTTGCGCGCGCCAGCCTCCAGCGCGCCTTGTCTTGCTGGGGGCGGGACGCCAAGCTATGTGCCACACGCGCCGCAGTGCGATCAACCGCGAGTTTACATGAGCTCTTCGAACGGCCCCCGCCACATCCGTCTGCTGATCCTGGGCTCCGGGCCCGCCGGCTGGACCGCCGCCGTCTACGCGGCGCGCGCCAACCTCAAGCCGGTCGTCGTCACCGGCATGCAGATGGGTGGCCAGCTGATGACCACCACCGAAGTCGACAACTGGCCGGGCGATGCCCACGGCCTGCTCGGCCCGGACCTGATGGCGCGCATGCAGGCGCACGCCGAGCGCTTCGACACCGAGGTCGTGTTCGACCACATCCATACCGCCGACCTGTCGCAGCGTCCGTTCCGGCTGAAGGGCGACAGCGGCGAGTACACCTGCGATGCGCTGATCATCGCGACCGGCGCGACCGCCAAGTACCTGGGCCTGCCATCGGAGGAGGCCTTCAAGGGCCGCGGCGTGTCGGCCTGCGCCACCTGCGACGGCTTTTTCTACAAGGACCAGGACGTGGCGGTGGTCGGCGGCGGCAACACCGCGGTCGAGGAAGCGCTGTACCTGTCCAACATCGTCCGCAAGGTCTACCTGGTGCACCGCCGCGACACGCTGCGCGCCGAAAAGATCATGCAGGACAAGCTGTTTGCGAAGATCCAGGCCGGCAAGATCGAGCCGGTCTGGCACCACACGGTCGACGAGGTGCTGGGCAACGACGCCGGCGTGACCGGGCTGCGGGTGAAATCGGTGCATGACGGCGCAACCCGCGATCTCGATGTGCACGGCTTCTTCGTCGCGATCGGCCACACGCCGAACACGACCCTGTTCGAGGGCCAGTTGGCGATGAATAACGGCTACCTCGAGATCCGGTCGGGCATCGATGGCAACGCGACCGCGACCAATGTGCCGGGCGTGTTCGCCGCCGGCGACGTCACCGACCAGCACTATCGTCAGGCGATCACCTCGGCGGGCTTCGGCTGCATGGCCGCACTCGATGCCGAACGCTTCCTCGACCAGCAGGGCTGATCGCAGCCGGGTCGTGCAGGCGGACGCGCGCGGCGCGGCGCGCTGCCTGCCATGAGCTTCGAACAAGGCCCCATCCACGCGATGGGCGTTGAGCGCGGCCGCGCGGTGCCACCGGTTGCAACGGCCAGGACCTGCCGCCCATGAGCACGCTGCGCATCGTACGCCGCCTCGACGCGGTCGCCGCGGAGGATTGGGACGCGCTGTTGGACGATGGCAATCCCTTCGTGGCGCACGCCTTTCTCGCTGGCCTGGAATCGGAAGGCTGTCTGCGCGAGGACTGGGGCTGGCGCCCGCACCATCTGACTCTGTGGGACGACGAAACACTGGTCGCGGCGGCGCCGGCCTATCTGAAGGCCAACTCCCATGGCGAGTTCGTCTTCGATCACGCCTGGGCGCACGCGTATGCCCGTCACGGCCTGGACTACTTCCCCAAGCTGTTGTGTGCAGTGCCCTACTCGCCGGTGACCGGGCCTCGGTTACTGGCGCGCACATCTGCGGCGAAAGCCGCGCTGCTCGCGGCGATGCGCGCCCAGGTCGATGCCGCGCAACTGTCGTCGGCGCACGTGAACTTCCACGCAGACAGCGAGGCCATCGCCTTCGACGATGACTGGCTGCCGCGGATCGATGTGCAGTACCACTGGCGCAATCCCGGCGACTGGGCGACGTTTGACGATTACCTCGGCGCGATGGACCACAAGCACCGCAAGAACATCCGCCAGGAACGCGCCAAGGTCGCGCGCGCCGGTGTCGCCTTCCGGGTGCTCCACGGCGATGAGGCCAGTGATGACGACCTGGCGACGATGCATGATTTCTACCTGCAGACCTTCGCCGAGTACGGCAACTCGCCGGCACTGACGCTGGACTTCCTGCGCCACTTGGCGCGCACGATGCCGCGGCAGCTGGTGCTGGTGTTCGCCGACCTGGCCGGCGTGCCGGTCGCCGGCGCACTGTGCCTGCGCGGCGGCGACACGCTGTACGGCCGCTACTGGGGGGCGCGCATCACCCTGCCCGGCCTGCACTTCGAAACCTGCTACTACCAGGGCATCGCCTATTGCCTGCGCGAGGGCCTGGCCTGCTTCGAGCCCGGCGCGCAGGGCGAGCACAAGCTCGCGCGCGGGTTCCTGCCGACGGTCGTGCACAGTCGACATTGGATCGCCGACGCGCGGTTCCGCGAGGCGCTGCGCGACTGGTGCGCGCAGGAAGCCGAAGCGATCCGCGGCTACGCCTCCTCGCTGGGTGCGAATGGTCCCTTCCGCGCGGACGCGCTGCGCTGAGCCTGCACCTGCCGCGGCTGGACGACGACCCGTTGGCGCCGTTTCCGCCGGTGGCCTCGGCCCTGCGCCGTCCGGACGGCCTGCTGGCCTTCGGCGGCGACCTGTCGGTGGCCCGACTGGCCAATGCGTATCGGCAGGGCATCTTTCCTTGGTATTCCCAGGGCCAGCCAATCCTGTGGTGGTCGCCCGACCCGCGCACGGTATTCGAGACCGCGACGTTCGCCCTGCCGCGGCGCTTCGCCCGGCAACTGCGGCGCAGCGACTGGCAGGTCCGCGCCGATACCGCGTTCGAGGCGGTCGTCGCGGCCTGCGCGTCGGCGCCGCGCCCTGGCCAGGACGGGACCTGGATCACCGACGCCATGCAGGCCGCCTACGCCGCGCTGCACCGCGCGGGCCTGGCCCACAGCATCGAGGTCTTTGCCGGCGACCGGCTGGTCGGCGGCGTCTACGGGGTCGCGATCGGGCGGATGTTCTTCGGCGAGAGCATGTTCAGCGAGGTTTCCGGCGGCTCCAAGCTCGCCCTCGGTGCTCTCGCCCGACAGCTCCATCGCTGGCAGATGCCGCTGATCGACGCCCAGGTCGGCAACCCGCACCTCGAGGCGCTGGGCGCTGCGCACTGGCCCAGACCACGGTTCGCCGAGGCGATCGCCGCGCTGGTCGAACAACCGCCACCGGTCGCCGGCGCCTGGACGCAGGCGTTCGGCGTCCAGCCTGCCGCGACGTTCGCCGAACGCGCGGCCGAGACTGCTGCCGGGACACCCTGAGCCCCGCCCCGACCTCCGGACTGGTGAACAAAAGGCAGTCGCCGAACGAACCCGGCAGCGAACTGGGCGTCGGTGACCGTGTCGAGCGCGCCCTGGGTGAGCCCGCTTCCGCTTGCCTGCCCGCAAAAACCGGGGTCAGAGTGCAATTTCGCGAGACGAAATTGCACTCTGACCCCGGTTTTGAGAGAAGTCGTGATCCTGTTCGCGAATGCCTCGCGTGCGTCGCCGGGTCGGACCGCGGAGCGGGCTGACCGAGCCGGGAGCAGTCCTTGGCTGGCGCGATGCGGTGTCCGGAGCCGAGTGTTCGATCGAGCAGCGACGGGACGCCGGGGGACGCCGGATGGAAACGCGGCTTTTTGCATCGGCGCGGCGGCCGTGCCACAATACCCGACTTTGCCGGCGCGGCTTCAGCGCGGCTCCCTAACGACGAGTACCCAACACGAATGGCGAAAGACGACGTCATCGAATTCGAAGGCTCAGTCTCCGAGACGCTCCCGAACACCATGTTCCGCGTCAAGCTTGAGAACGGCCACGAAATCATTGCGCATATCTCCGGACGCATGCGCAAGAACTACATCCGCATCTTGACCGGCGACCGGGTCAAGGTCGAGATGACGCCCTACGACCTCACCAAGGGTCGCATCACCTACCGCATGAAGTAAGCGACACGCTCCCAAGCGACGCGCTCTGTCGCTGGACGACGAAAAGGCAGCCAACGGCTGCCTTTTCGCGTTGCGCGCGCCACCGGCGAACCGGGGACGACGCGCCCATCACTCCACGGTCGCGGTGAGCAGGCGCTCGGGCTCGGCGAAGGTCTGCACCGTCAGCTCGCCATCCTCGACGTCGACCACCACGCGGCCACCGCCCATCAGCTTGCCGAACAGCAACTCGTCGGCGAGGCGGCGCTTGATCTTGTCCTGGATCACACGCGACATCGGCCGTGCCCCCATCTGCGGATCGAAGCCGTGCTGGGCCAGCCAGTCGCGCGCAGCCGGTGTGGCACTGAGCGTGACGTCCTTCTCGTGCAGCTGGCTCTCCAACTCGATCATGAACTTGTCGACCACGCGCAGGATGTGGTCCAGGCCCAACGACTGGAACTGCACGATCGCGTCGAGCCGGTTGCGGAACTCCGGCGAGAAGCTCTTGCGGATCACTTCCATCGCGTCGCTGCTGTGGTCCTGGCGCGTGAAGCCGATCGACCGGCGCGAGGCCTGGGTGGCGCCGGCATTGGTCGTCATCACCACGATCACGTTGCGGAAATTCGCCTCGCGGCCGTTGGTGTCGGTCAGCACGCCGCGGTCCATGACCTGAAGCAGGATATTGAAAATGTCCGGATGCGCCTTCTCGACCTCGTCGAGCAGCAGCACGCAGTGCGGCGTCTTGACGATCTTCTCGGTCAGCAGCCCGCCCTGGTCGAAACCGACGTAGCCCGGAGGCGCGCCGATCAAGCGGCTGATCGAATGCGCCTCCATGTACTCGGACATGTCGAAGCGCACCAGCTCGATGCCCAGCTGCAGCGCCAGCTGCCGCGTGACCTCGGTCTTGCCCACGCCGGTGGGACCGGCGAACAGGAAGTTGCCGATCGGCTTGTCGGGATCGCCCAGGCCCGAACGAGCCAGCTTGATCGCAGACGTCAGCGTCTCGATCGCCGGATCCTGGCCGAAGATCACCATCTTCAGGTTGCGCTCGAGGTGCTCGAGCACGTCCTTGTCGGTCGCGCTGACCTGCTTGGCCGGGATGCGCGCCATCTTGGCGACGATCGTCTCGACCTCCTCGACATCGATCAGCGCCTTGCGCACGCCTTCGGGCAGTAGCCGCTGGCGCGCACCGGCCTCGTCGATCACGTCGATCGCCTTGTCGGGCAGCAGCCGGTCGGCGATGTGCTTGACCGACAGGTCGACCGCCGCCTGCAACGCGTCGTCGGCGTAGGTCACGTCGTGGTGGGCCTCGTACTTGGGCTTGAGGCCGAGCAGGATCTGATAGGCCTCTCCCACCGTCGGCTCGACGATGTCGATCTTCTGGAAGCGCCGGGCGAGCGCACGGTCCTTCTCGAAGATGCCGCGGTACTCCTGGAATGTGGTCGAGCCGATGCAGCGCAGATCGCCCGACGACAGCGCCGGCTTGATCAGGTTCGAGGCGTCCATCGTGCCGCCCGACGCCGAACCGGCGCCGATGATGGTGTGGATCTCGTCGATGAACAGAATCGCACCGGGGTGCTTCTTGATCGCTGAAAGCACCGCCTTCAGGCGCTTCTCGAAATCGCCGCGATACTTGGTGCCGGCGACCAGCGCGCCGAGGTCGAGCGAATAGATCGTCGCCTCGCTCAGCACCTCGGGCACCTCGCCGTCGACGATGCGCTTGGCCAGGCCTTCGGCGATCGCGGTCTTGCCCACGCCGGCTTCGCCGACGTAGAGCGGGTTGTTCTTGCGACGGCGGCACAGTACCTGGATCGTGCGCTCGACCTCCTCGGCCCGGCCCACCAGCGGATCGATGCGTCCCTCGCGCGCAGCGGCGTTGAGGTCGCTGGCGAACTCGGCGAGGGCGTCGCCCTTGGCCTCGCCCTCGCCGCCTGTGCCCGCGACGCCGTCCTCGTGCGCGCTCTCGGGCTCTTCGCCGCCGGTCTTGGCGATGCCGTGCGACAGATAGTTGACGACATCCAGCCGGGTCACGTCCTGCTGGTTGAGGTAGTAGACCGCGTGCGAGTCCTTCTCGCCGAAGATCGCCACCAGCACGTTGGCGCCGGTGACCTCCTTCTTGCCCGAGGATTGGACGTGATAAACGGCGCGCTGCAGGACCCGCTGAAAGCCCAGCGTGGGCTGGGTGTCGCGGGTGTCCTCATCGGCGAGCTTGGTCACCGACGTCAGGATGGCCTGTTCCAAATCGCCGCGCAGGCGCCCGAAATCGGCACCGGTGGCCTTGAGCACCGACTCCGCCGATGGGTTCTCGAGCAGGGCCAGCAGCAGGTGTTCGACCGTCATGTACTCGTCGCGGGCCTCGCGGGCGCGCTTGTAGCACTGGCCGATCGTGAACTCGAGATCTTTGCTGAACATGGGGCGGGGCCTCCGGAATCACTGCAACCCTGAGTGGGGGCCCGGACCCGGCTTTTCCATCCCTGCCCCGGTCCTGTCAGCCGGCTCTTATTAGGCCTTCTCCATCGTGCACAGCAAGGGGTGAAGGTTCAGTCTTGCGTATTCGTTCACCTGTGCGACCTTCGACTCGGCGACCTCGCGGCTGTAGACCCCGCACACGCCACGACCGCGAGTATGGACGTGCAGCATGACCTGGGTGGCGCGCTCGATGTCGAGCGCGAAGAACCGGGTCAGGATCTCGACGACGAAATCCATCGGCGTGTAGTCGTCATTGAGCAGCAGCACCGAGTACAGCGGTGGTGGCGCCACTTCGGGCCTGCTGGTCTCCACGATGGTGCCGTGGTCGTGCTCGTGCTGGTGTCTGCGGCTCATGACGCAATTATAAGCGCCGGCGATGGACGCGTCGGGAGCACCGGGGGGACAATGCCGCGAGTCCCCCGACCCGATTCCCATGCACCTTCGCTTCCCTCCCTGCCCCTCCCCTGCCCCTGCGCGCGTTGCGCCCGGCGGGCTCGTGGCCAGTTGCCGGCCGCGCGCGGCCGCGACGCGACCCGTTGCCGAGGCGGTTCGGTGAGCGGGCGCTTCTGGCAGCCTGATGTCACCGTGGCCAGCGTCGTGTTCGATGCCGGCCGGGTGCTGTGCGTGGAGGAGCGGGTCGACGGACGCCTGGTGCTCAACCAGCCGGCGGGCCATCTCGAGCCCGACGAGGCGCTGGTCGATGCGGCGGTGCGCGAGACGCTCGAGGAGTCGGGCTGGACCGTCGAGCCGACTGCGCTGATCGGCCTGTACCAGTGGAAATCCCCACCGCGCCCCGGCGAGGCCGATGGCCGCCACTTTATCCGCGTGGCCGTGGTTGCCCGACCGCTGGCGCACGACCCGGATCGCGTGCTCGATGACGGCATCGTCCAGGCGCTGTGGCTCACGCCCGAGGCCCTGCGCGCCGAGGCCGCACGTCACCGCAGCCCGCTGGTCTGGCAGGTCGTCGCCGACTGTCTGGCCGGACAGCGTCAGCCGCTGTCGCTGCTGCGCCAGCTGCGATGAGCGCGCCGGAGGTTGTCGTCGGCCTGTCGGGCGGGGTCGATTCATCGGTCGCCGCGCTGCTGCTGCGCGATGCGGGCACCCCGGTGGCCGGTCTGTTCATGCAGAACTGGGCCGACGACGACACCCAGGACGGCAGCGGCGGTTGCCGCGCCGAGGACGATCGCCGCGATGCGGTCGCCGTAGCGGGCCGTCTCGGTCTGCCGATCCATTTCCGCGACTTTTCGCGCGAATATTGGGACGGTGTGTTCGCCCACTTCATCGCCGAGTACGCGGCCGGACGCACGCCCAACCCCGACGTGCTGTGCAACCGCGAGATCAAGTTCCGGCATTTCCTCGATGCGGCGCACGCGCTGGGCGCGAGCCGAATCGCGACCGGCCACTACGCCCGCGTGGGACACGACGGCACCGGCTGGCAATTACTGCGCGCCCATGACCGCAGCAAGGACCAAACCTACTTCCTGCACCAATTGGGCCAGGCGCAATTGGCCGCGACGCTGTTCCCGCTTGGCGACCTGCCCAAGTCGCAGGTCCGCGAGATCGCCCGTGCCCATGGCCTGGCGACCGCCGAGAAGAAGGACTCGACCGGCATCTGCTTCATCGGCGAACGCGACTTCCGCAGTTTTCTCGCGCGCTACGTGCCTGCCCGCGAGGGCGAGATCCAGACGCCCGACGGGCGCGTGGTCGGCCGGCATCCGGGGGTGTTCTTCTTCACCCTCGGCCAGCGCGAGGGCCTGCAACTGGGCGGCGTGCGCGGCTTCGCCGCCGCGCCCTGGTACGTCGTCGACAAACGCGTCCACGACAACGTGCTGGTGGTCGACCAGCAGCGTGACAGCCCCTGGCTGATGTCGCAGACCACCTTGACTGCGCAGGCGCACTGGATCGCGGGCGCGCCACCGGCCGACCGCTTCGTGGCCAGCGCGCAGACCCGCTACCGCCAGCCCGACGAAGCCTGCGAGGTCGAGGTGCGCGACGACGGCACCTTATCGGTGCGCTTTGCGCAGCCGCAACGCGCGGTCACACCCGGCCAGTCGCTGGTGCTCTACGACGGCGAGCGCTGCCTGGGGGGCGCGGTCATCGAGGCGACCGACGCACCGACGAGCGCCGCCGAGGCCGCAGCAAGCGGGCCGGATCGCGCCGCAGACGCTAGACTTGTCCGATGAGCGATTCCTTCGACGATCGGGTGCTCGCGCTCGCCGCGCTCGCCCAAGCCCTCCAGCAAGTCCGCACCACCGCCGAGTCCGGCCAGTCGCGCGGCGACGCGGCGCAGACGGTCATCGACAGCGTCTTCCGCATCGATGCCGATTCGGTGGCCGATGTCTACGGCGGCGTGCCGCGGCTGCAGCCCGGGCTGCGCCTGCTGCGCGACATCCTCACCCGCCAGCCCCACGACGAGGGCGTGCCGAAGCTCGCGATGTCGGTGATGCGGCTCGAACGGCGGTTCTCGGCCGAGCCCGACGTCATCGACGCGGTGAGCGCCGGCCTGCGCCGGATCGCGCCGCAGGCCGCGTCGCTGGGCGCCGCCCATCCCGACGTGCTGCACGCGCTGGGCGCGCTGTACGCCGACACGATCAGCCAGTTGCGGCCGCGGGTCATGGTCCAGGGCGCACCGCACTACCTGGGCCAGGCCAGCGTGGTCGCCGAAATCCGCGCGCTGCTGCTGGCGGCGGTGCGCGCGACCGTGCTGTGGCGCCAGCTCGGCGGCTCCCAGTGGGATCTGCTGTTCTCTCGCAGCCGCATGCTCGAATCGATCGCACGGCGCGTGCCCTGAGCGCCGCACCGCAGGCGCCGATGCGCATGCGGGTGTCAGGGGCCGGCTAAAGGCCGGGCGCCAGGTGCCGATACCGGGAGCGTGAGAACCTCCCTGAGAGCGCCATGTACGCACGCATCCTGATCCGCCTCGCCGCGCCGTTGTCGCTGACCCTGCTCCTGCCGCTGGCGTTCGCGCTCGGTTGGGCGGCGCCTGCGCGATGGGCGATCCTGCTGACCCTCACCGCCAGCTGGCTGGCCGTGGGCCTCTGGCTGCTGCGCCGCGAAACCCGGCGCTCGCCCGAACAGGTGCGCGTGCTCAAGGAGCAGGATCATTTGCTGACCGAGCTGCGCCAGTTCGTCGGCGCGGAGATCGAGGGCTCGCGGGTCGAGATCGAGCGGGCGCGCGAGTTGATCCGGCAGGCGGTCAGCGCCCTGGGCAGCAGCTTCGACGCGATGAACCGCAAGTCCCGTCAGCAGGCGCAGGCGATGGGACGGCTGCTCGACCACACCGGTGACCAGGACGGCATGGGCGGGGCCGATGTCGCCCGCTTCGCCCAGCATGCCAGCCAGCGCATGGAGCAGTTGGTCGAGGCGCTGGAGCAGGTCAGCGGCCAGAGCGTGACCACCGTGTCGCACATCGACGAGATGGCCGGGCACCTGGACGGCATCTTTGCGCTACTCGAGGACGTCAAGTCGATTGCCGACCAGACCAACTTGCTCGCGCTCAACGCCGCGATCGAAGCCGCCCGCGCCGGTGAGGCTGGCCGGGGCTTTGCGGTGGTCGCCGACGAGGTGCGCAACCTGTCCGAACGCTCGACCGCGTTCAACGAACAGATCCGCAAGCTGGCGCATTCGTCGAAGGAGTCCATCGCCAAGGTCCGCGACACGGTCTCCAACATGGCCTCGCGCGACCTGGACCGCTCGCGCGACGCGCGCGCCGAGGCGGCAGGCATGCTGACCCAGGTGGCCGCGATCAACCGTTCGCTCGGCGACGGCATGCGCGAGATCTCCGAATGCGGCCGCGCGATCGATTCGAGCGTCGGCGACGCCGTGCGGGCCTTGCAGTTCGAGGACATCGCGACCCAGGCCCTGGGTGGCGTCCACGCCCACCTCGAGCGGCTGAGCGCGATCAACCGCGAAGCGATCGATCTGCAGGAGATCCTGCATCGCAACGGCGGCGCACTCGACGAGGAAATGATGCGGGCGCTGCAACGGATCGGACAGCGCCTGCGCGAATCACGCTCGACCTGGGAAAAGCCGCCGCACAAGCCGGTTGCGCAGGAGAGCATGGGCGCAGGAACCGTCGAGCTGTTCTGAGTTGGAACGGCGCTCGGCCAACAGCGCACCTCCGCAGGCCCCGGCGACGACCGGGGCCTGCGTGCTGCCGCGCCCGAGCGCACCGGCCGATGCCACCGTCAGCCGGATCCCGGCCGACCTGCTGCAGCGGCTGGAAGCCGCTGCGCACGAAGAACTGCGCGATCTGCTCGACCGCGCCCCCCAGTCGCCAGCACACCCCCCTGCGCCCGACCCGGTCGAGGCCAGCATCGCCTGGGACCTGGCCGCCGGCTACTGAGCGCCGCGCTGCGCGACGCGGATGGGCGCGCCGCCGAGTGGCGGTTCTCTCGCGGACGCATTCCGTGTGTCGGCATCCAAACTCGAAGGTCGACACGCCGCGCCAGTGACGCGCCCTCGCCCGCACGCCGGATCGCTTCTCGCCGATGGCGTGCCTGTCTCGTTCTCGACACGACGCCTTGCAAAACCGGGGTCAGAGTGCAATTTTGCGAGTCGAAATTGCACTCTGACCCCGGTTTTCGCGCGCCCGGCGGCTGGGTCAGCGCGCTGTGGCGCCGTCGACGGCCTGGTGATGCGCGAGCAGCCAGCGCGCCATCTCGCGCGGCGGCAGCGGGCGCGAGTACAGGTACCCCTGGACCTCGTCGCAGCCATACTCGAGCAACAGGCGCTCGTCCTCCATCGACTCCACGCCCTCGGCCAGCACCTGCATGCGCAGCGCCTTGCCCAGATGGATGATCGCGCGGGCGACCTCGACCGCACGCCGCGAACCTCCGAGTTCGGAGATGAAGCTGCGGTCGATCTTGAGCCGCCCCACCGGGAAGCGGCTCAGATAGCTCAGACTCGAGAACCCGGTCCCGAAGTCGTCGATGGCCAGCGCCACACCGGCGCCCACCAACATGTCGAAGCAGGCCCGCAAGGCCTCGGTGTCGTGCAACAGCGCCGATTCGGTCAATTCGAGTTCCAGTCGGGCCGGCGGCCAGCCCGCCTCGGCGCAAGCGGCGAGCACCCGGCTGGCGAATGCGGTATCGCGCAGTTGCACGGCCGAGACATTGATCGACATGCGGCCGAACGCAATGCCGGCCGCCTCCCACGCAGCCGCTTGGCGACAGGCCTCGCGCAGCACCCAATCGCCGATCGCGGCGATGTCGCCGGTTGCCTCGGCGATGCCGATGAACTCGTCCGGCGGGCAGACCCCGAGCTCCGGGTGCTGCCAGCGCAGCAGCGCCTCGACGCCCGAGACACTGCGGCGCGCGATATCGACCAGCGGCTGGTAGGCGAGCGTGAATTCCTCGTGCTCGAGCGCACCGCGCAGCGCGTGCTCGACATCCAGCCGCCGCCGGGCGAGCCGCCAGGCGTCGGGGCTATAGAACTCGACCCGATTGCGTCCGCCTTGGCGCGCACCATGCAACGCGACACCGGCGGCACGCAGCAGTTCGTCGAAGCCCACACCCGCAGGCCGCACGGCGATGCCGGCACTGATGCCGAAGCGCAAGATCTCGCCGCCGACCGGCACCGGATCCGAGAGCCCGGCGACGATCCGCTGCGCACTGCTGGCGACATCGTGACGGCTTTCGCCCTGCTGCAGCAGCACCACGAACTCGTCGGCACCCACACGCCCGAACAGGTCGCCGGCGTCGACCAGCATGTGAAGCCGGGTGGCGATGGCCTTGAGTACGACGTCGCCGGCCGCATGGCCGTGCGCCTCGTTGATGCCGCCGAAGCCGGCGACATCGAGCAGCAACAGCGCCTGGTAGGCGCCCGCGTTGGCGACCAGCGCCGCCTCGATGTCCTGGCGCAACCGGGTGCGGTTGGGCAGGCCGGTCAGCGCGTCGAAATGCGCCAGACGCTCGATGCGTTCGCTGGCCGCGCGCTCGCGGGAGATGTCGCGGAACAGCACCAGCCAGCGCGCCGGTCGGCCGTCCCCCGACTCGTAGTCGACCACCGCCTGGGTCCAGACCTGCGCGCCGTCGGGCCGATAGAAGCACAGCTCGATGGTCTGGGTGGGCGCGCCGCCCGCAGTGCGGCTCATCGCCACCTGCAGGATCTCGCGCGATTCGGTGGTGTAGTGGCGCAGCAGTTCGTCGAGCGCCAGCGATTCTTCCTCGCGGCCGTGCAGGCCGGCGCATTCGCCGGTCCAGTGCAGACGACGGGTGGCGGCGTCGACTTCGCAGCCGCCGATGCGGCCGAGCTCGGCGACGCGTCGCAGCAAGTCGCCGCGCCGGTGCGCCTCGGCGTCGGCATACCGTTGCCGGGTGACGTCCTGGACCTGTGCCAGCACCCGCGCCGGCAATCCGCTCTCGTGTTCGTCGCCGCTGGGCGAGGCCCAGATCTGCAGGTGCGCCGGGCCGGCGACGCTGTCGACCACGAGGTCGAAATGCGCGGGCTTGGCGCATTCGCGCAGGCAGCGCCAGCTGGTGCGCAGCGCTGGGAACTGCACGCGCGGGATCCGCCGCAGCCACACGCGCAACGAACCGCCCTCGCCCACGCCCAACAACTGCCGCAGCTCGGGCGCGCTGTGCACCAGGCCCGAGGCCGGGGCCCAACTCCAGCTCGACATGCCGGCCAGGCGCTGGGTGTCCTCGACCAGGCGCCGCTGCTCGCGCAGGCGTTGCTCCAGCCGCTTCTGGTCGTCGATGACGGTCAGCGTGCCGGCCATCTTCAGCGGCACGCGCTGGGCGTCGCGGGCGATGATGCGGCCGCTGTCGCGCACCCAGCGCCAGCCGGCGGCGGGCTGCAGGCAGCGGTACTCGCACAGATAGGCCGATTCGCGCCCGGCCAGATACGCACCGATCGTCTCGCGCATCCGCCCGCGGTCTTCAGGATGCACGCGGCGGCTCATCTCCTCGAACGACAGCGGCGCGCCATCGCGATGACCGACGAGCGCATGCCAGGTCCCGGAGCCGCGCAACTGGTCGTGGCGCACGTCCCAGAGCCACAGCGCGTGCCCGCCCGCCTCGGCCGCCTCCAGCCAGTCTTCGACATCCTCCGACAGGCTCACGCTCAGCGAGAACGCGATCGGCCCGGCGCCGTCCACCGATATCGCGCGCAGCCGGCCGTACAGCGGGGCGTCGGGTCCCGGCAGTTCGCAGGCGATCGCGTGCTCGCCGTCGAGCAATCGCGCATAGAGCAGTGACAGGGACGGCGCGTGCAGTTCCACCAGACGGTCCAGACCCCGCCGCCGGGCAGCCGGGTTGGCGACCAGGCAGCGCCCGCCGCGGTCGAGCAGCAACAACCCGTCGGACAGCGGGTGATCGAGAAGACTCGAGATGACGCCGGCATCCATCTGGACCGCTTCGCTCCGTGTCGGCTTGGTAGGTCGCGGATCGCGACTTGGCTCACCGTCCGTTAGCGGCGACCGTGGGACGAAATTGAGCGCTGTCAAAAACAGCCCGGTAGACTCGTGGGCGAACGATGTACGGGGCAGTCGATCAAATGGGGTCGGGAAACAGGAACGTCCGCGCCGCGCGGCGCCAGGACGAGGCGTTGCGTCGCCGATTCGCCGCATTCGGTCGCCGCGTCTGGCTGGGTTGCCTGCTCGGCGGGCTGGCGTGGCTCGCAGTCTGCGCCGTGCTGCCCGCGTCGCTGCCCGCTGCTGGACCGTTTGACGGCCGGCTGCTGGTCGCCGCGCTGCTGCTGATTCCGGCGACCGGCCTGCCCGGCTGGTGGCTGCGACGCCAGGCCGACACCCTGGTCCGAGACCACGCGCGCGCGTTGGCCGGCGCCCGGCGTATCGAGCGCGACCGGGAACTGCGCGACCTGCTGGAGCGATTGCCCGACGGCACGCTGCTGGTCACTGGCGGCCAGGTCCGCCACGCCAATGCCGCCTGTGCGGCCGCGTTCGGCTACCCCGGCTCGATGACCGGCGTCGCCGTCGCGACGCTGGTCGCAGACGAGGACCGGGCGGCATTCGATGCGCTGCTCTCCGATCCCGAGCACATGAGCGCCGCCTTGGCCCCGCGCATGCGGCGACAGGACGCGACCGGCTTTCGTGCCTCGCTGACCGCCAGCCGCACGCGCTATGAAGACACCGAGTGCGTGCTGGTGGTATTGCGCGACCTGAGCGAGGTGGAGCGGATGCGCGATGCCCTGGCCGCCAGCAACGCCGAACTGCGCGCGCTCGCGGCGCGCATGTTCACGCTGCAGGAAGACGAGCGACGCGCGATCTCGCGCGAGTTGCACGACGATGTCGGGCAATCGGTCACCGCGATGAAGCTGGCCGCCGGCAGCGCCTTGGTCGAGACCGACGCGCTGCGCCGCCGCGACGACCTGGAGGACATCGCGACGCTGGCCGATGCGACCATCGAGCGCTTGCGCGACATTTCGGTGCTGCTGCGTCCGCCGCAGCTCGACGCGCTGGGTCTGGAAGCCGCGCTGCGCGCACACGCGGAGCGGCAGCTGCGCAACGCCGCCCTGCAGGCCGAGGTCGAGGTCGCGACGTTGGCGCGCCGGCCGGCCCGCGAGGTCGAGCAGGCGTGTTTTCGGATCGCGCAGGAAGCGCTGACCAACATCGTCCGGCACGCGCGGGCGAGCCGGGTCGCATTGCGGCTGTACGAAGATGCCGGCGCGTTGTGCCTGCATGTCGGCGACGACGGCGTCGGCTTTCCCGACGCCACACCGAAAGGGCTGGGCCTGGTGATCATGCGCGAACGTGCGCAAAGCGTCGGCGGCCACCTGGACGCGGCCTCATCGCGCACCGGCGGCACCCGGATCGAGGCGCGGCTGCCCTACGACGTGCAGGCGGCGCCGTGACCGCGGCGGCCAGCCGGTAGAATTCCACGATGCCGCTTCTCTCTGCGCCACTGGAACGTCTGGGTGCCGGCCACCCTGCCCTGGCGCGGATGATCCGCGACGCCAGGACCCGCGGCGGCGCGCTGGCGGTGCTGCATGTGGACATCGACCACTTCGTCTCGGTGAACCAGAACATGGGCGCGGACGTCGGCGACGCTGCGCTCGAGGCGGTCGGCGCTCGACTGCAGGCCAGCCTGGGCGAACAGGGCACGGTGTGGCGCCACGGCAGCGACGAGTTCGTCGTCGCCGCCTGGCTCCCCGACGACGCCCCGGCCTCGGCGCAGACACTGGCTGAAGCCCTGGTCGAGGAGATCGAGCGTCCGCTCGAAGTCCTGCCTTACACGCTCTTCCTCGATGCCAAGGTCGGCGTGAGCCTGTGCCCGCAGCACGGCACCGAGCCCTCAATCCTGCTGCAACTGGCCGAGAACGCTGTGCGCCGGGCCTCGCATGCGGTCTACGAACACGTCCAACTGCACAGCAATGCGGCTGCCGATCGCAGCCAGGGCGAGAACGGCATCGGTCGGCAGATTCTCGAGGCGCTGCCCAATGGCGAATTCCGGCTGCGTTACCAACCCAAGATCAGCGCCCGCGACGGGCGCGTGATCGGCATGGAGGCGCTGCTGCGCTGGCAGTCGCCGACACTCGGCCTGCTGCTCCCCGAACGCTTCCTGCCGACCGCCGAGCGGATCGGCGCGATCCTGCAGATCGGCAACTGGATGCTCGATCGCGTGGTCGCGCAGATCCGCGCCTGGCGCGAGCAGGGCTTCGACGATTTCTTCGTCGGCATGAACGTCACCACGCAGCAGTTGCTCGATCCGGCGTTCGTCGACCGACTGCTGGGCCGCATGCAGCAGGCCGGCCTGCCGACCTCGTCGCTGGTGCTCGAGCTCAACGAGCGGGCGCTGGGGGCGAACATCGATGTCGTCCATCGCGCGGTCTCGACGCTACGCCACGAAGGCATCGGGGTCACGCTCGACAACTTCGGCACGGGCGACGCCAGCCTGGGCGCGCTGGTGCGCTATCCGGCCGATATCCTCAAGATCGACCGCAGTTTCATCAACGCCGCGCCTGCGGGCAGCCGCGAAACCGCGATCGTCCGCGCGCTGATCGCGATGGGCCACCAGTTGGGCATGAAGGTGATCGCCAACGGTGTGGAGACCGAAGCCCAGCTCGGCTTCCTGCGCCGGGCCGACTGCGACTACTTCCAGGGGTATCTGTTCGGCGAGCCGATGAGCGCCGAGACCGCGGGCCAGGCGCTGCGTCGCCGCTATCTGCGTCCGGAACTGTTCACTGCGACCAAATCGCATCGCACGCTGCTGCTCGTCGATGACGAGGAGAACGTGCTGCGGGCGTTGGTGCGGCTGTTCCGCCGCGACGGTTACCGGATCCTGGCCGCCGGCAACGTGCGCGATGCGTTCGGCCTGCTGGCGACCAACGAGGTGCAGGTGATTCTGTCCGACCAGCGCATGTCGGAGATGGACGGCACCGAGTTCCTGGGCCGGGTGAAGATGCTCTATCCCGACACCATCCGCCTGGTGCTCTCGGGCTACACCGACCTGGCCACGGTGACCGAGGCGATCAACCGCGGTGCGATCTACCGGTTCTTGACCAAACCCTGGGATGACAACGTGCTGCGCGACCACATCCGCCAAGCGTTCAGGACCTACGACATGCAGAGTGGGCGCGACAGCGCAGAGTGAGCGCAGCGCCAGGCTGACTCAGGCGTGTGCGCCCGGCTGACGCACCGGCAGTACGATGCGGAATCGGCTGCCGGCGCCCGGCGTACTGTCGACCTCGATCCGGCCGTGGTGCTTGGCGACGATGCCGTAGGAGATCGACAGACCCAAGCCCGTGCCCTTGCCCACCGGCTTGGTGGTGAAGAACGGATCGAAGATCCGCTGCAGCATCTCGGCCGGAATGCCGTTGCCGGTATCGGCGATCTCCACCCAGACCTCCTCGCCGTCGTGCCCGGTGCGCACGGCGATGGTGCCTTGGGTTTCGATCGCCTGCCCGGCGTTAAGCAGCAGGTTCATGAACACCTGATTGAGCTCGGACTGCAGGCACTCGACCATCGGCAGCGTGCCGTAGTCCTTCTCCAGCGTGGCCTTGTAGCGCAGTTCGTTCCAGACGATGTTGATCGTCGATTCGAGGCCGGCGTGGAGATCGGCCAGACGCCAGGCGTGCTCGCGGTCCGAGCGCGAGAAGTCACGCAGGTCGCGGACGATACGCGTGACCCGCTCGATGCCCTGGCGCGACTCGGTCAACAGTTGCGGCAGGTCGCGGCTGATGAAGTCGATGTCCAGGCGTTCGCGGGTGGCGTCGATCTCCGCGCGCATCGCCTGCGGGTCGTCGGTCCGCAGCGCGCGTTCGTAGACGTCGATCAGCGCGAACAGGTTGCCGACGTACTCCTGCAGGCTGCCGAGATTGGAGTGCACGTAGCCGATCGGGTTGTTGATTTCGTGCGCGACGCCGGCCGCCAACTGGCCGATCGAGGCCAGCTTTTCGGCCTGCAGCAGTTGCTCCTGCGCCGCATTGAAGCGGACGTTGAGCTCGCGGTGGCGCTGTAGCAATTCGTCGTCGCCCCGCCGCGGCCGGGCCGGATCCTGCAGCACCAGCAGATAGCGCCCGTCATCGGCTGCCAGCCGATACAGGCGCGCGGCGACCTGGATACCTTCGCCGAAGGCGATCTGGTCGCGCCAGCGGCCGATGGTCTCGGCCTGCTCCAGCGCCTGCGCCGGCAGCAACGCATCAAGCCGGCACGCGTCGTCGGCCCAGGTCGGATGCAGGCGTTGCAAGGCATCGCCGGTGGGGTTGGCATAAAGCAGGCGACCGTCGCCGCCGTAGAGGTAGACGCCCTCCTCGATACAGGACAGGACCGAAGTGGGCATGGTCGGAGGCGGTGCGGCGACAGGATCGGAAATCGGAGGCACTGCAAAGAGCCGGCTACGGACGCCCGGCGATTCTAACCGGAGGCGGCGAGCGCTTAGGCGACCGCGAGCTCGCGGCTGCGGCAATCGCGCTCGGCGCGGCCCTGTGCGTCGTAGCCGGGCAGGCTTTCGGTGCGGCCGAGATGCCGAAGCGCCCAGTTCACCTCACGGCGGCGGCGGGCAAGCAGCGCGCCGTTGGCGCGATTGAGTTCGCTCAGTTCGGCCAGCGGACCGGCCAGTTCGCCAGCCGGGCAGCGCTCGAGCTCGCGCAGCGCGACGATCTTGTCCTGGGTCGAGCGCATCAGCGCGCCGACATCGTGGCAGATCAGCGCCTCGCGTTCGTCGGCGAGCGCGCTCGCAAGACGGGCCAGGCTGTCCTGTGCCGCCGTCATCGGATCAGCCGTCCAGGCGGGCGTCGAGATCGAGCATCCGCGAGGCGATCGCCTCGGCGTCGACGCGGTAGCTGCCCGAGGCGATCGCCTCGCGCAAGGCCTGGACGCGCGGCTCATCGAACGCCGGCCGCGTCGAGAGGTCGCGCTGCAACGCCTGCAGGCCGGTCGCCTCGCCGGTCAGGCGCAGGCTGTCACCGGCCGTGGCGCTGGCGGCTTCGACCGCCTTGTCGCGGCTGTCACCGGCGCGGGCCACCTGGGCGCCGGCCACGGACGCGGCACTGCGGACGGTCGGCGACTGGAGTCCATCGATCTTGTGGGTCATGGCAGGGATCCTGACACGAAGTGCGTGAATGGGTTCGTGGACGGTATCGGCCGCCGTCCGCGGAGCTTTAGCGCCGATCGGCGCGCGGTGTCGGGTCGCCGCATCGGTCAGCGTCCGACGACCACATCGCCCGACGGGTCGACGATGCCCTGCACCACCCGGCGCGAGGACAGGTTCTCGACGCTGACCCGCTCGCGCTCGCCGGCGTCGCCGAGTGCGCGACCGGCCATGCGCACCTCGATGCCGGCCTGGCGCGAGACCAGGGCGATGGTGTCGCCACGGCGCACCAGCCGCGGCGCCACCAGGTCGCCTGCGGTCAGCACGCTGCCGGCGAGCAGTGTGCGGCGGGCGCTGCGACCGATGGCCTCGGCGGGATCGGCCACCGCGGCGCCGGCCACACGCGCGCCGTCGCGGCGTTCGGCAATGAGGTCATCGGCCGCGATCGTCTGACCTGCAGCCACGCCGCGCGCCAGCACCAGCACGGTCTGGCTGCGCCGCACGCGGACCGGCACGTACAGCCGCCAACCGGCCGGGCAACTCACCTCGACGGTAGCGCCGCCGCTACGGGTGGCTTGCAGCGGCTCGGCGCAGCGCGGCATGCGCAGGGCCGGGTCGAGCGCGGCCTCGGCCTCGCCGCCTTCGACCGCCGACAGTGCCGCCAGGCGGATCGCGTCGACCGATTGGAAGGCATCCGACGCCACGACCGAGACGGCTGCGGCGCATACCAGCAGCGCGGCGGCCAGGCGCCAGGCCGTTCTGGCGGGACGCAGCAGGCAGGCGGTCATGGCGGGGCTCTCTCGGACGAACAGATAGTGCCGGCGATGCAAGCGGCGTGCCGGCGTGCATCGACCTTCGGCTCAAGTCGCCGGCCCCCGGGCCGATACCGCAGGCATGTCGCAGGATCTGCTCGACCGCATCGACCAGCGTACCCGCCTCGCCGGCCACAACCGGCTGGCGCTGCTGCTGTTCCGTCTCGGCGGACGTCAGGTTTTTGGCGTCAACGTGTTCAAGGTGCAGGAAGTCCTGCGCCGACCGCATCTGTTCCGGGTGCCGGGACTGCCGGCGCAGTTCGCCGGCGTCGCCGACGTGCGCGGTCGCAGCGTGCCGGTGCTCGACCTGGGGGTCGCGATCGGCCATCCCGAACGCAGCGACGATGCCCCGCCCGGCTACCTGGTGGTCACCGAGTTCAACCGCTCGGTCCAGGGCTTTCTGGTCAGCGGGGTCGAGCGCATCGTCAACATCGCGGTCGAGGACGTGCACCCGCCGCCGGACCTCGGCGCCGATGGCGGCTATCTGACCGCGGTCACGCGCTACCAGGGCGAGTTGATCCAGGTGATCGACGTGGAAAGCGTGCTGGCCGACATCTCACAGGCGCGGATGGACGCCGATCTGTCCCCGGACTACGCGCTGCCGGCCGACGCGCCGCCGATGCAGGTGCTGGTGGTCGACGATTCGCGGGTCGCGCGCCAGCAGATCCGCAGCGTGCTCGACCAGCTCGGCGTCGGGGTGACGCTGCTGTCCGACGGCCGCCAGGCGCTCGACCACCTGCTGCAGCTGCATGCGGCCGGCGAGCCGCCCTCGCAGCGCTACGCGATGATCGTCTCCGATATCGAGATGCCGGCGATGGACGGTTACACGCTGACGACGGAAATCCGTCGCCACCCCGGCCTGGCCGATCTGTACGTGCTGCTGCACACCTCCTTGTCGGGCGTGTTCAACACCTCGATGGTGCAAAGCGTGGGCGCGAATGCGTTCGTCGCCAAATACAGCCCGCACGACCTCGCCGACGAGGTGCTCAAGCGCCTGCATGAGGTCGCCGACGCGGCTGGCGGACGACTCGTCGCCGCCTGAGCCCAGCCGCGGCCGCTGCGCCGCAGGCCTTGGCACGCCGCTTGCACGGTCACCGGCGAACTCCGCCGGAGGCCGACCATGTCCAATCCGATCTCGTCCTATCTCGGGCTGCAGGCCGATGCGCTGCCGCTGCGCGAGCAGCGGATGAAGCTCATCGCCAGCAACCTGGCCAACGCCGACACGCCTGGCTTCCAGGCACGCGACCTCGACTTCAACGCCGCACTGGCCGCCGCCGCGCGCACACGCGAAGCCGGTGGGCAGTCGCCCTTGCGCGAGCGCGCCGACCACATCCCGCTGCCGGGCGCCGACGCCTTGGCGCCATTCGAGGTCGCACGCGCCGCCGCCCAGGCCAGCCTCGACGGCAACAGTGTCGATCCCGATGCCGAGCGCGCCGCCTACGGCCGCGCGGCGCTGGAGTACCGCGCCTCGCTGAGCTTCCTCGAATCCAAGGTCCGCACCCTGCTGACCGCCATCACCGGACAGTAACCGATGAGCAACCTGCCGATCTTCGATGTCGCCGGTTCGGCCATGCAGGCCCAATCGGTCCGCCTGAGCACGCTGGCCAGCAACCTCGCCAACGCCGACTCGGTCGCCGGCTCGCCCGAGCAGGTCTACCGGCCGCTCGAGCCGGTGTTCCGCGCCAGCGCGCATGCCAGCGACCCGGCGCTGACCGGCGTACAGGTCGCCGGCATCGTCGAGCGCGACACCCCGCCGATCCAGCGCTACGAACCCGGTCACCCGCTCGCCGATGCCCAGGGCTATGTGTACGCGCCCGATGTCGACCCGGTCTCGCAGATGGTCAATCTGATCTCCGCCTCGCGCAGCTACCAGGCCGGCGTGGAGATGATGAACACCGCCAAGGAACTGGCCGTCGCCACCTTGAGCATGGGCCGCTGATGAGCACGATCTCCGGCGACATCGCCAACAGCCTCGGTCTGGGCGGGGGCGGCCAGGCCGCCGACAAGAAAGACGCCGCGCTCGGCCAGGCCGATTTCCTGCGGCTGATGACCGAACAGCTCAAGCATCAGGACCCGCTCAAGCCGATGGAGAACAGCGCGTTCCTCGGCCAGTTGGCGCAGTTCTCGACCGTGCAGGGCATCCAGGACCTCAACAGCTCGGTCGACGGTTTCGCCAATGCGATGGCCAGCGACCAGTTGCTGCGCGGCGCGAGCCTGGTGGGCCGTGATGTGGTGCTGCCATCGGCCAAGCTTGCGCTGCCGAGCGAAGGCAGCGCAACCGGCCTGGTCGCGGCCCCGTCGACCGGCATCGTGAACTTCGACGTCACCGATGCCAACGGCCAGGTCGTGCATCAATTCAGCGTGCCGGCCACCGCCGCCGGCGAGGTTGCGTTCGCGTGGGACGGCACCGATGCCGCCGGCAACCGGCTGCCGGCCGGGACCTATGGCATCGCCGCGCGCCACCTGGCCAGCAGTGGAGAGGCCTCGGTGCTGAGCACCTATGTGCGCGCCCGCGTCGACAGCGTGTCGGTCGGCAGCGACGGCCTCTACCTCGACCTCGACGGCCTGGGCACCGCGCCAATCGGCTACGTGCTGCGCGTCAACTGACCGCCCTTTCATTCGCGCCCGACCTCAACGGAGTCCGCCATGAGCTTCAATACCGCCCTGTCCGGCATCAACGCAGCCAATGCCGACCTCAACGTCACGGCCAACAACGTCGCCAACGTCAATACGACGGGTTTCAAGGAGTCGCGCGCCGAATTCGGCGATCTGTTCTCGCGCACGTCCTACGGGCTGGCCCGCAATGCGATCGGCTCGGGCGTGAAGCTGAGCAACGTCGCCCAGCAGTTTTCCCAGGGCAACATCACGCCGACCGGGCGCAACCTGGACATGGCGATCGACGGCGAGGGCTTCTTCACCCTCAACAAGAACGGTGCCCGGCTCTACAGCCGCGCCGGCAACTTCCAGGCCGACAACCAGGGCTACATCGGCACGCCGGACGGCGCCCGTCTGCAGGTCTATCCGCCCAGCGCCAACGGCACCGGCTTCGACATCGGCCGCGTCACCGACCTGCAACTGCTGACCACCGACAGCCCGCCGCGCGCCACCACCGCAGTGAACCTAAAGTTCACCCTGCCCGGCAACGCGCAACCGCCATCGATCGCGACCTTCGATCCGGGCGAGCCCAACAGCTACACCGCCTCGAGCGGCGGCGTGACCGTGTTCGACTCGCTGGGCGTGAGCCACGTGCAGACCTCGTACTTCGTCAAGACCGACGTCGCCAACGAATGGCAGGTGCACACCTACATCGATGGCGCGCGCGTGGGCGATGTCGCCACGCTCGCCTTCACCGACAACGGCGCGCTGGCCACGCCCGCCGACGGCCGCATCGTGCTGACGCCGTTCGCGCCGGGCAACGGGGCCGGCGAGGTCGCGGTGACGCTCGATGTCAGCGGCTCGACCCAGTACGGCAACGGCTTCCAGCTACGCGACAACCGCCAGGACGGCTACGCGGCCGGCAAGCTCGACGAGATCAGCATCGCCGCCGACGGTGTGGTGTTCGCGCGTTACTCCAACGGTGCCGATGCCGCGCTGGGCCAGGTCGCGCTGACGACCTTCGTCAACCCGCAGGGGCTGCAATCGCAGGGCAACAACTTCTGGGCCGAAAGCTACGACTCGGGCGCCTCGCGCACCGGCGTGCCCGACAGCGCAGACTTCGGCCAGTTGCAGGCCGGCGCGCTGGAATCGTCGACCGTCGACCTGACTGAGCAGCTGGTCAACATGATCGTCGCCCAGCGCAACTTTCAGGCCAACGCACAGATGATCTCGACCCAGGACCAGGTGACGCAGACGGTCATCAACATCCGTTGATCACAAGGGCCGGGCCACTGGTGGCGCGTGAGGGGATGACGCGGCGCGCTGCGCACGTTCCGCCCACGCCCGCCCCGCCCCGACCGTCGATCGCCCCGCGTTTCTCGGCTCCCCACTTCCTCATCCTCAGGCCCGGCCTTTATGGATAAAGCCCTCTACGTCGCGATGAGCGGTGCCCGCGCCACGCTACAGGCGCAGGGCACGGTGGCGCACAACCTCGCCAATGCCGAGACCGCCGGCTTCAAGGCGGCATTGGCCAATACCCAGAGCTACCGCGTGCCCGGCGGCGAACACGCCTCACGCATCGACGCCATGCACATCGACCAGGGCTTCGACAGCCGGGTCGGTGCGCAGCGGGTGACCGGCAACGCGCTCGATGTCTCGCTGCGGCCCGACCGCTGGCTGGCGGTGCAGTCGGCCGACGGCGGCGTGGCCTATACCCGCGCCGGAAATCTGGCGCTAACCCCGAACGGTCAGTTGGTGACCGGCGGCGGCCACCCGCTGATCGACGAGAACGGTCAGCCGCTGGCGCTGCCGCCGCACCAGGCGTTGGACATCGGCGAGGACGGCACGGTCTCGATCGTGCCGCTCGGCGAAGGCCCGCAGACGCTGGCGATCGTCGGCCGACTGCGCGTGGTCGAGGCCACCCCCGACCGGCTCGCGCGCGGGCTCGACGGGCTGATGCGCAGCACCGATCCCCAGCAACCGCCGGCCCAGGCCGTCGGCAACGTCATGACGACCGGCGCTCTGGAAGCAAGCAACGTCGACGCCGCCGGCGCCCTGGTGCAGATGATCCAGCTGCAACGCCAGTTCGAAATGCAGGTCAAGCTGATCCAGCGCGGTGACGACAACGCCCAGGCCGCCAACAGTTTGCTGCGCCTGGGCGGCTGACGCTGAGAACCGGGGTCAGAGTGCAATTTCGTCGTCGTGGCAAGACGACCCGATCCCGTCGCCTCGAAATTGCACTCTGACCCCGGTGTTAGAGACCGGTGGCACGGGGATTGCATCGCTGATTGCGGACGGCGCGGTGCGCCGCATCGAGGACACGACGATGAACCAGGCACTGTGGGTGGCGAAGACCGGGCTGGATGCGCAGCAGACGCGCATGTCGGTGGTCTCCAACAATCTCGCCAATACCAACACCACCGGCTTCAAGCGCGACCGCGCCAATTTCGAGGACCTGCTGTACCAACAGGTGCGCCAGCCTGGCGGTGCCAGCTCGGCGCAGACGCAGTTGCCGACCGGGCTGCAGCTGGGGACCGGGGTGCGCGTGGTGTCGACGGCCAAGGATTTCCAGCAGGGCAATCCGCAGCAGACCGGCCGCGCGCTCGATGTGATGGTCAACGGCCGCGGGTTCTTCGAGGTGCTGCTGCCCGACGGCACGTCCGCCTACACCCGCGACGGCAGCTTCAAGATCAGTCCGCAGGGCGAACTGGTGACCAACAGCGGTTTCGCAGTGCAGCCGGGCATCCAGATTCCCGAGGGTGCACAGGCGATGACCATCGGCCAGGACGGCACGATCACCGTGCAGATGGCCGGCGAGGGCCAGGCGCTGGAGATCGGCGCGCTCACGATCACCGACTTCATCAACCCCGCGGGCCTGCAGGCCCGCGGCGAGAACCTGTACCTGGAAACGACCGCATCGGGCCCTGCGCAGAACGGCACGCCGGGCCTCAACGGCCTGGGTCTGATCGAACAGGGCGCGCTGGAAGGCAGCAACGTCAATGTGGTCGAAGAGCTGGTCAGCATGATCGAGACCCAGCGGGCGTACGAGATGAACGCCAAGGCGATCTCGACCACCGATTCGATGCTCGGCTATCTGAACAACAACGTCTGAGGCCGTCATGCCCGTCCGTCCGCATCCGGCGTCGCGCGCGCTCGCGCCGCTCCTCCTGACCGCGCTGCTCGGCGGCTGCGTGGCGGCCGGGGACGTCCGTCCCTACCCGCCGCTGGCGCCGATCCAGCCGGTCGTCGCAGCACCGGCATACGCGACCCAGGGCGCGATCTACCAGACCGGCGGCGGTGGGCTGTCGCTGTTCGCCGACAAGCGCGCGCGCGAGGTCGGCGACCTGATCACGATCCAACTGGTCGAAAGCACCATCGCGCAGACCAACGCCGCGACCCAGGTCGGCAAGGAAAGCAGTGTCGCGATCGCGCCGCCGAATCTGTTCGGCGCCCCGGTCACGATCGGTGGGCGCGAGGTGCTCGGCGCCAGCGCCAGCGGCAAGCGCGATTTCGACGGCAACGGCCGCAGCACACAGAGCAATCGCCTGCAGGGCAGCATCACCGTCACCGTGGTGCAGCGCCTGCCCAATGGCAATCTCGTGGTCGAAGGCAGCAAGGAGTTGCGCCTGAACCAGGGCAACGAACTGGTGCAGGTCCAGGGCATCGTGCGCCCGGCCGATATCGCCCCCGACAACAGTGTGCCTTCGGGCCGCGTCGCCGACGCACGGATCGTCTACGGCGGCCGCGGCGCGCTCGCCCAATCCAACGCGATGGGCTGGCTCGGCCGGTTCTTCAATTCGCGGCTGTCTCCCTACTGAGTCCCGTCATGCGCCCTGCCCGCTTCCGCCCGTTCCTCGTCGTCGCGCTCGCGTTGTGCGCGTGCCTGCCTGCCTGGGCGCAGGAGCGCATCAAGGACCTGGCCACCGTCGGCGGCGTGCGCGGCAACGCACTGGTCGGCTACGGCCTGGTGGTTGGCCTGGATGGCAGCGGCGACCGCACCAGCCAGGCGCCCTTTACCGTGCAGAGCCTGCGCAACATGCTCAACGAGCTCGGCGTGACCGTGCCGTCGAACGTCAATCCGCAGCTCAAGAACGTGGCCGCAGTCGCGATCCACGCCGAGCTGCCGCCGTTCGCCAAACCCGGCCAGACGATCGACATCACCGTCTCGTCGATCGCCAACGCGGTTTCGCTGCGCGGCGGCACATTGCTGATGGCGCCGCTCAAGGGCGCCGATGGCCAGGTCTACGCGATCGCCCAGGGCAGCCTGGTCGTCGGCGGCTTCGGCGCGCAGGGCCGCGACGGGTCGCGCGTGTCGGTCAACATCCCGAGCGTGGGCCGCATCCCGAACGGCGCGATGGTCGAGCGCGGGGTCGCAACCGGGGATCTGGGCGACAGCGGCGAATTGACGCTCAACCTCAACCGCGCCGATTTCAGCACCGTCGCCAACATGGTCGCCGCGCTCGACGCACGTTTCGGTCCGGGCACGGCGCGCGCAGTCGACGGTGTGACCGTCGCGGTGCGTGCACCGTACGACCCGGCGGCGCGGATCGGCTTTCTCGCGCAGGTCGAGAACGTGCAGCTGGCCGCCGGTTCGGCACCGGCGAAGGTCATCGTCAACGCGCGCACCGGCACGGTGGTCATCGGCGCGCAGGTCAAGGTGCTGCCGGCGGCGATCGCGCACGGTTCGCTGAGCGTGACCATCACCGAGAGCGTGGACGTCAGCCAGCCCGAGGCCTTCGGCCGCGGCAGCACGGTTGTGGCGCCACGGTCGGACATCGAAATCGGCCAGGACGGCAGCCGCATGTTCAAGTTCGCCGGCGGCACCTCGCTCGATGAGATCGTCCGCGCGGTCAATGCGGTCGGCGCCGCGCCCGGCGACCTGATCGCGATCCTCGAGGCGCTCAAGCAGGCTGGTGCGCTGCGCGCGGAGCTGGAGGTGATCTGACATGCGCATCGCCCCAACCCCCATCGCGCTTGCGCCCGGCCAGCGGCCCGACGCCGGCCGCATCGACGAGGCCGCACGCCAGTTCGAAGGCGTGTTCGCGCAGATGCTGATCAAGAGCATGCGCGATGCGAGCTTCGGCGATGCGCTGTTCCCCGGCGAGAATCAGCTTTACCGCGACCTCTACGACCAGAAGCTCGCCAAGTCGCTGACCGACGGGCCGGGACTGGGCTTGGCCAAGACCATCGCGCGGCAACTGGGCGGCACGCAGGCCGCGCCGACGCTCGACACGCGGCTGGACCCGAGCGCGCCGCTGTCGCCTGCGCACGCCGCCCCTGATGAGCACTCCCTGCTGCCCGAGACGCTAGGTGCGCGCACGCTCGACCTGATCGCCGGGCGCACGCCCGCGCCCGACGAGACCGCGAGCCCGGCCTCGCCAATGGACGGCTTCATCGATCGGCTGCTGGCGCTTGTGCAGCCCGCGGTCGACGCCGCAGGCGCGGCCGCCACCGCGTTGGTGCCGGGTGCGGCTGCGCTGGACAGCGCCGCGCGCGCGGCTGCCGACCGGCTCGGCACGCGCACGCCCGAAGGCTTCGTCGCCTCGATCTGGTCCCACGCGCAGAGCGCGGCGCGCGAACTCGGCGTCGATGCCCGGGCGCTGGTGGCCCAGGCCGCGCTCGAGACCGGCTGGGGGCGGCGCATGATCCGCCAGGACGATGGCGGGACCGCGCACAACCTGTTCGGCATCAAGGCCACCGGCTGGCAGGGCGAACGCGTCACCGCGACCACCCACGAGTACCGCAACGGCGTACGCCGCGACGAGCGCGCGCAGTTCCGCGCCTATGCCTCGCCGGCCGAGAGCTTCGCCGACTACGTGCGACTGCTCAAACAGAACCCGCGCTATCGCCAGGCGCTCGAGTCGGGCGGCGACGTGCGCCGCTTCGCCAGCGCGTTGCAGCAGGCCGGCTATGCCACCGATCCGCGCTACGCCGACAAGATCAGCGCAATCGCCAACGGCCCCACACTGGGTCGTGCCCTGTCGACGATCGCCGAGGTCGCACGCGAGGCCGACGACGCCGTGCACCCGTTCCGCTTCGCCGGCGCCGACGCGCCCGGCCAGGCATTTTCCCGCCGCTAGTCGCCAGGACCCGTCATGGCCAACGTCCTCACCACCGGCACCAGCGCGCTGATCGCGTTCCAGCGGGCGCTCTCGACCGTCGGCCACAATGTCGCCAACATCAAGACGCCCGGCTACAGCCGCCAGCAGGTCGAGTTCACCACCGGCACGCCGCAGGACGTCGGCGTGGGCTACATCGGCAGCGGCACTCGGATCAGCGACATCCGCCGCGTCGCCGACGACCTGGCCAATGCCCGGCTGATCGACAGCGGCGGCGAACTGGCCCGCCTGCAGCAGCTCTCCACGCTCACCGGCCGCGTCGACAGCCTGATGTCCGAGTCGGCCACCGGCATCGCCGGACAGTGGTCGAACTTCTTCGACGCGGTCAGTGCGCTGTCGTCCAAGGCCTCTGCATCGGCCGAGCGGCAGAGCCTGCTCGGCGACGCCAAGGCACTGACCTCGCGCTTCCAGCAGTTGCACGGCGAGTTCGGACGCTTGGCGACCGAAGTCGACAACGGGCTGGTCGCCGGTGCCGCCGAGGTCAACCGGCTGGCCGGCCAGATCGCCCAGCTCAACGCGCGGATCAGCAGCGCCACGACCGCCGCGCCCGACCTGCTCGACCAGCGCGATCAACTGATCACCGAGCTCGTCGGCTGGACCGGCGGCACCGCGGTGCCACAGGATGGCGGCGCGATCAACGTGTTCTCCAGCGGCGGCCAGGCGCTGGTCGTCGGCGCGCAGGCCTCGCGCCTGACCACCGTCTCCGACCCCTACCGGCCCGAGCGGCAGCAGTTGGCGCTGCAGGGCGCCGGCCAGACGGTGCGCATCGACGAGCGCGCGATGGGCGGGCGCCTGGGCGGGCTGCTTGAATTCCGCAGCCAGGTGCTGGACCCGACCCAGGCGGAACTCGGCCGGATCGCACTGGGGCTGGGCATGCGGTTCAACGCCGGGCACGCCGCCGGCGTCGATCAGACCGGCGCACCCGGCGGCGACTTCTTCAGCGTGCCCGCGCCGGTGGTCTCCGGCCACACCGCCAACACCGGGTCGGCGCGGCTGTCGGCCAGCGTCGCCGACCTCGCCGCAGTTGACGGCCGTAACCTGGTCGTGCAGTGGCGCGACGGTGCCTGGTCGGCCAGCGATGCGGTCACCGGTGCTGCGGTGCCGGTCACAGGCACCGGCACCGCCGACGATCCGCTGCGCGTGGGTGGCATCGCGCTGGTCGTCGACGGCGCGCCCGCGCAACAGGACCGATTCCTGCTGCAGCCCACCGCCCAGGTCGCCGGCGGGCTGGCGGTGGCGATCACCGATCCGGGCCGGATCGCCGCCGCAAGCGCGGTGCGTGTGGATGCCGCACTCGACAACCAGGGCACCGCCAAGCCGTCGGGTCTGCGCGTGGACGATGCCCAGGCGGCCCTCACCGGCCCGGCCAACATCGAGTTTCTCGACGGCGACCAATACATGATCGACGGCGAAGGGCCGTTCCCCTACACGCCGGGCGCGCGGATCGAGGCCAACGGCTGGTCGTTCGTCCTCGACGGCGTGCCGGCCGCGGGCGACACCTTCACCGTCGGTCCGACCGGCGCCGGCTCCAGCGACAACGGCAACGCCGCCCTGCTCGCCGGGCTCGACGACCTGCGCCTACTCGATGGCGGCAACGTCAGCCTCAACGGTGCGATCTCGGGGCTGACGTCCGCCGTCGGCTCGACCGCGCGGCACGCGGCCTATGCCGCCGAGGCACAGGCGGTGGTGCACACGCAGGCGCAGTCGGCCCGCGACAGCGTCTCGGGCGTCAATCTCGACGAAGAAGCGGCCAACATGCTGCAGCTGCAACAGGCCTACCAGGCCGCCGCGCATATCGTGTCCACCGCCGACACCCTATTCCAGTCGATCCTGGGAGCCGTTCGCCGATGAGCCACCGCATCTCCACCAGCATGCTCTACCAGCAGTCGATCGCCTCGCTGCAATCCAAACAAGCGTCGCTGGCACGTCTGCAGCAGCAGTTGGCCACCGGCCAGAAGCTGCTGACCGCCAAAGACGACCCGGTCGGCGCCGGTGCCGCGGTCGGGCTGGATCGCGCACTCGCCGAACTCGAACGCTTCGGCAAGAACGGCGACGCCGTGCGCCATCGGCTGGGCATGCAGGAAAGTGCGCTGACCCAAGCCGGCGATATCATGGGCCGGATCACCGAGCTGACCGTGCGCGCCAACAGCGCCTCGCTGTCGGACAGCGACCGCAAGGCGATCGCCATCGAGATCACCAGCCTGCGCGACAGCCTGCTGGAAGTGGCCAACAGCCCCGACGGCACCGGCCGCTACCTGTTCGGCGGCACCCAGGACGGCAGCCCGCCGTTCAGTCGGGTGGCCGGCAGCGTCGCCTATGGTGGCGACCAGACCCAGCGCCAGGTCGAGGTCGCGCCGCAGTTGTTCGTCGCCGACACCGCGCCCGGCAGCGAGATCTTCCTGCGCGTGCGCACTGGCGATGGCCGGGTCGATGTCGCGGCGCAGGCCGGCAACACCGGCACCGGCCGGGTCGGCAGTTTCTCGGTCGCCGATTCCTCGCGCTGGGACGGCGGTCAATACCGGATCGCGTTCGGCGAAGACGGCACCTACGAGGTCCTCGATGCCGCAGGCGAGGTCGTCGGCAGTGGCACGCATGTCGACGGCGAGGCCATCGACGTCAATGGCGTCCACGTGGTGGTCAGTGGCGCGCCGGCCGACGGCGATACTTTCGAGGTCGGCCCGGCCTCGACCCGCGACGTGTTCGCGACCATCGACCGCCTGCTCGGTGCCCTGGCGCTCGACCCGACCACCGACGCACAGCGCACCGCGCAGCAGAACGCGCTGCAGGGCGCGATGCGCGACATCGCCACCGCGCAGGACCACCTCATCGACGCCCGCGCCGCCGGCGGTGCCCAGCTGTCCGCGCTCGATGGCGCCGACAGCCTGCGCGACGCCCAGGGCCTGACGATCGAGACCACGCTCTCGGGCCTGCGCGACCTCGACTATGCCGACGCGATCGCACAGTTCAATCTCGAAAAGGTCGCGCTCGACGCGGCCCAGCTGAGCTTCGTGCAGATGCAGCGCCTGTCGTTGTTCGACCTGCTGCGCTGATCGGACAGCCTCGTCGCGCACCGCGCGGGTAGGCACGCGCAGGCGGAATCGCCCGCGTGAGGTGACCGCGCAAACCGCACGTCACGTCACGTCCCGGCACACGCCCGCCTTCGGCACGCTCGCGGGCGTACAGCCGCGCTCGCCGCACGCACGGCGATGTCGCCCGATGCCGATCTGCCCCAGGCCACGTCCGGACGACAGCTGACCGCACACCGCGACACCCCAGCCCCACACCACGCGGGTGTTCTCTTGTCATGCCGCCCGCGCCCGGCATCGGCGCGGGCATCGGCAACGCCTCTTCGGCGCGCAATGGCAGCGGGCCGGGCCACGGGTCCGCAGCGCGCACGCGGGCCCGCCACCTCGATGAAACGACGAAAGCCCTAAAGCCCGGCCCCAGTGCGCCGTTAATGGACTCAGCAGAGGACAGGGCCGGTGAGACGGCAAGCCCCTGCGGAGCCACCCGGCAAGGCCCTGTACCGCCGGATTCCCTCATCCAGGAGACCAGCAATGTCCGTCATCAACACCAACACCATTTCACTGAACGCTCAGCGCAACCTGTCGACCAACAGCGCCAGCCTGTCGACGACGATCCAGCGCCTGTCCTCTGGCCTGCGCATCAACAGCGCCAAGGACGACGCCGCCGGCCTGGCGATTTCCGAACGCTTCAGCACCCAGATCCGCGGCGCCAACCAGGCCGCCCGCAACGCCAACGACGGCATTTCGCTGGCACAGACCGCCGAAGGCGCACTGGGCGAGATCGGCAACAACCTGCAGCGCATCCGCGAGCTGTCGGTGCAGTCGCGCAACGCCACCAACTCCGACACCGACCGCGCCGCGCTCAACGCCGAAGTCCAGCTGCTGAAGTCCGAGATCCAGCGCGTCGCCGAGCAGACCAACTTCAACGGCAAGAAGCTGCTCGACGGCAGCTTCCAGAATCAGGCGTTCCAGGTCGGTGCCAACCAGGGCCAGACGATCAGCGTCGCGCAGATCGCCAACGCCAACATCAGCAAGCTCGGCAACTGGAACGAAGCCGCCACCGCGGCCACGGTCACCGGCGTCGCCGCGACCGGCGGTGCGGATGCGGGCGGCGGCGCCGCCACGCCGGGCACGCTGACCTTCGACACCGCCGGTGTCGCCGATCCGGAAGCGGCGTTCACGTTCTCCGTCAACGGCACCGAGGTCGAGATCGCCGCGGGTGCCGGCCGTGACGCCGAGGCGCTGGCGACCGCGATCGCTGCGGGCATCACCGACCAGGCCGCAGGCCTGACGGCCACCGCCGCCGACGGCGTGGTCACCTTCAGCAACGCCTCCGACGCCGCGGTCGCGCTGACCGGCGCGATCACCGGCTCGGTCGCCGCGCAGACCGAGGCGGGCACCTTCACCGCCGGCAGCTTCACGCTGCAGGGCGTGCTGCCGTCGGGCGACAGCTCCGAGGCGATCACGATCAGCTACGGCGCCGCGGGCAGCGCGTCGGAGCGGGCCAGCAACCTGGTCACCGCGATCAATAACCAGAGCTACAACACCGGCGTGACCGCCGCGCTCGACGACAACGGCAATGTCGCCCTGTCCTCGGCGAACGGCAACTTCACGATCGGCGCCAGCGCGGGCGACGATGCCGCCGGCCTGCTCGAACAGACCGGCCTGGCCGCCGGCGCGACGACGAACTTCGCCGAAGGTGCTGCCGCCACCGGTTTCGCCCAGCTCGACATCTCGTCCGAGCGCGGCGCCGAGAACGCGATCCTGGCGATGGACGCCGCCCTGAACTCGGTCAACTCGGCCCGCGCCGACCTGGGCGCCGTGCAGAACCGCTTCAGCTCGGTCGTGGCGAACCTGCAGACCGGTTCGGAGAACCTGTCGGCCGCGCGCAGCCGCATCGTCGACACCGACTTCGCCAAGGAGACCGCTGAGCTGTCGCGCACGCAGATCCTGCAGCAGGCCGGTACCGCGATGCTGGCGCAGGCCAACCAGATCCCGCAGAACGTGCTGAGCCTGCTGCGCTGATCGCGCCGCAGTTCCCGCACTGAGGTGGACCCAGGCCCGCCTTCCGGCAACGGAAGGCGGGTTTCGCGTTAAGGAAGACCGCACTGGTCGAGGGCGCGGCGCTGGCACGCAATGTGCATGGTCTGGATCGACTCAAGCCCGGCGCGCGTGCGCCGATATCCAATCCAGAGCGCGCGCCCGTCAGGGCGGCGCCAGCGGACAACGGGAGACCGGACATGGCGGACTATTCCTTTGGTTACGGCGGCGTGGGCTCTGGGCTCGACATCAGCGGCATCGTCAACCAATTGGTCGCGGCCGACCGCGCGCCGCACGACAACCGCCTGAACAAACTCGAGACGAACGCCAAGTTCAAACTCTCCGGGCTGGGCACCGTGACCTCGGCCTTCGATGGGCTCAAGACCGCACTCGATGCGTTGCAAAAGCCCGAGGCGCTGGGTGCCCGGACAGTCAGCTCGCGCTCGACCACCGGCACCGCGCCGACCGGCACCATCACCGATACCGTGCTCGGCGCCACCGTCGGCGGCAATACACCGCTGGGACGCTATGAGGTCGTGGTCGAGCAACTGGCCACCGCGCACAAGCTGGTCGGCGACGGCCTCGACAAGACCACCAAGTTCGGGGCCGGCACCTTGCGGGTCGGGATCGGCGCCGATGTCGTCGAGGTGACCGTGGCCAAGGACGCCACCCTGACCGACATCCGCAATGCGATCACCGCCGCCGCCGGCAAGCACGGCGTGCAGGCCGCGCTGCTGACCTCCGACGAGGGCCAGCATCTGTCACTGGGCAGCGCCAAGACCGGTGCGGCGCATGCGATCACGCTGTCGGTGATCGAAGGCGACAGCGATCTGCATGGCCTGGTCGATGGCCTCACCGAACAGGTCCCGGCCGCCGATGCCAAGCTGTCCATCGACGGGCTGGTCACCACCAGCGCCAGCAACACCGTCACCGACGCAGTCCAGGGCCTGACCCTCAAGCTCAAGGACGCCGGCACGAGCATCGTCGAGGTCGCCGCCAACCCCGCCGGCAGCCGCGCGGCCGTCGAAGGCTTCGTCAAGGCCTACAACGCCGCTCTGAACGCGATCACCACCGCCACCAGCTACAACGCCGAGACCAAGACACCGTCGTCGCTGACCGGCGATGCGCAAATGCGCGGCGCCGGCTCGCAGTTGCGCGGGATGATGAGCGAGCTGCTTGGCGAACTCGCCGCGCAAGGGCTCGATGCCAAGACCCTGGGCCTGCAGACCCAAGGCCACCCCAATCCCAACGGCAACCTGGTGCTCGATGCCGCCAAGTTCGACGCCGCGATGGCCGAGAACCCGGCCAAGATCGCGGCGGCCTTCACCGGCGAGACCGGCATCGCCAGCCGACTCAACGTCGTGGTCAAGACTTATGTCGGCAAGGAAGGCTCATTCACCTCGCGCAAGGACAGCCTCGACGGCCAGGTCAAGGACGTCGCCAAGCAACGCGAGGCGCTGGAGACGCGGATGGAAGGTGTCGCCGAGCGCTACAAGGCGCAGTTCGTGGCGCTCGACAAGCTCATGGCGCAGATGAGCACCACCAACACCTATCTCGCCCAGCAGCTCACCGCGCTGTCGGCACAGACCTCACAGTGATGCTCGGAGACACCCGATGATGCCCCGCAACTACGCCCAGCAGTACCGTCAGACGCAGTTGGAGGGCGCCGTCATGGAGGCCGATCCGCACCGGCTGGTCGCCCTGTTGCTGGCTGGCGCGTGCGAGCGCATCCGCCTGGCCGAAGCCTGCCTGGAACGTGGCGATCAGGCGCGCAAGGGCAAGGCGATCGGTGAGGCCTGCGCGATCGTCGGCCATCTCGACGGTTCGCTCGACCACGAGGCCGGCGGCGAGATCGCCGCCAATCTGTCCTCGCTCTACGACTACATCGTGCGTCGGCTGACCGAAGCCAACCTGCAGAACGATCCTGCAGGCCTGCGCGAATCGCTGGCACTGCTGGCCGAGGTCGATGCCGCCTGGGCCGCCATCGGGCCCGGCAAGGCGGCGAGCACAGCGACCGGCGCATCGGCATGAGCGCGCTCGAGGCCCTGTATCGCGATCTTTCCGCGCTCGATGCGGCGATCGCGCACGATGACCTGGCGACCGCGGCAGACCTACTGGACACCTATGGTCAGCGCCTGCGGGACACGGTCACGTCCGCCGGGGCCGCGCTGCCGGCGCCGGCCCTGCGCGCCCTGCTCGACGCCCAGCTCGCGCTGACCGCAAGGCTGGGCGCACGCCGCGACACGGCCGCCGCGCAGTTGCGGCAGGCGCATCGTGCCAACGCCGCCTCGCGGGTCTACGCCGGACTGGAGCAGGCATCGTGAGTCCGCTCGCGTCGACCACGCCGGCCGAGGCCGAAGCGCGGCTGTTCGGCGACGCGCTGAGTTGCGAACTCGACCTGCCGCTGGCCATCGAGCCGGCCGACGGCGCCGGCCGACAGACCGAGGCCATCACCCTGCTGTCGGCGCTGGCCCACATCGAGGACCTGCGCAAGGACGACGGCGGCGAGGATCACGGCGACCTGCCGCTGCTGGCCCAGCGCATGGACGCCAAGCTCGACCTGATCCTCGCCCTGCTCGGCCGGCTGGCCCGGCGCGACGACGGCCTGGTCGATCGTCGGCTGCACTGGTCCTGCCATGGCCTGCGGGTCGACCTCGAACCGGGCCAGCATTTGCCGTCGGGCGCCGCCGCGATCGTGCGGCTGCAGCCGGCCGACTGGCTGCCCGACCACCTGGCCTTGCCGGCGACGGTGGTGGCCTGCGAACAGGGCCACGCTGGTACGCGAGTGTGGCTGGCCTTCGCCGGTCTGCGCGCCGACCTCGTTGAAGCGCTGGACCGCCATCTGTTCCGCCTGCACCGGCGCCAGGTCGCCGAACAGCGCCGGCGCTGACGCCCTCCACCCCGGCTGACGTATCCTGTCCACCGGGGTGGCCCCTCACGGCGGCCAGGAGGGGACTGGACTGGTGCGCGTACTGATCGTCGATGACCACACGCTGGTACGGGCCGGCCTGGACCGGCTGCTGCAGGGCTTCGACGAGGTCGATGTGTGCGCACAGGCCAGCAGTGCCGACGAAGCGCTGGCACTGAGCCTGGCCCATCGCCCCGACCTGGTGCTGATGGACCTCTCGCTGCCCGGCCGCAGCGGCATCGAGGCGATGGTCGCGATCCACGCGCAATTGCCCGCTACCCGCGTGCTGATCATGTCGATGCACGACGACGCCCAGCACGTGCGCAGCGCGATCGAACGCGGCGCGGCCGGCTTCATCGTCAAGGACGCCGCGCCGATGGAACTGGAGCTGGCACTGCGCACGGCGATAGCCGGCGATCTGTATCTCAGCCCGCGGCTGTCGTCGCGGCTGATGGCGCCGATGTTCGGCCGTCCGGTCCAGAGCGGCGTCGATGCGCTGTCCAGGCGTCAGCAACAGATCCTCGACCTGATCGGCCGCGGGCGCAGCAGCAAGGAGATCGCCGCCGAGCTGGCGATCAGCGTCAAGACCGTGGAGACCCACCGCGCGCGCATGATGGAGACGCTCGGCTGCCGACGCGCCAACGATCTGGTGCTGCTCGCCGCGCGACAGCGACCGGCCGGCGACTGAGGCGCGGCGGCGCCAGAATTCCGGCACCCGCGCCGACGCGCGCGTCAGGGAAACCCTGACAGCCGTCAGGCGATCCCCGGCCCGTGTGGGGAACTGCCCGATCGCATTCCCGTCACGCCGCCTTCACGATGCCTGCACGCGCTGTCCTCCAGCGCGACGGGATTCCGACATGAAGGCCTCCGCCTCGCTGCAGCTCGGTCAGCAGCTGCATCTGACACCGCAGTTGCTGCAGTCCATCCGTCTGCTGCAGCTCGACGGCCAGCAACTGGAACTGGAAGTGCGCCGCGTGCTCGCGCACAACCCGATGCTCGAGCTCGACGAGGCGCCCACCGCTGCGCCCGCGCCGACCGACGCCGACCCCCTGCCCGACGGCCGGGTCGAGGTCGCGGCGTTCGACGAACTGCCCGACAGCACGATGTGGGAGGTCCGCGGCGCCAGTTGGAGCGGCGAGGACGACGGCCTGCAGCGGATCGCGGCCGACGCCTCGAGCGACCCGCACTGGCGGATCCTACAGCGCCTGGCGCTGGAGCTGCCGGACGCGCAGCTGGCGATCGCCGCATTCTGGCTGACCCACTGCGATGAGGCCGGCTATCTGCTCGCAGCGCCCGACGCACTCGCCGAACGTGCGTCGGTGCAGCTGGGTTGCTCGCTGGCGCAGGCCGAGGCGGTGCGCCAGCGGTTGCTGGCCGGCGACCCGGCCGGCATTGCCGCCCGCGACGTGCGCGAGGGTCTGCTGGCGCAGCTCGACGCCCTGCCCGGCCGCGTGCCCGGCCGCCCGCTGGCCCGGCGTCTGGTCGAGGGCGCGCTCGACCTGCTGGCCGCGCACGATATCGACGCGATCGCGCGGCGTCTCGAACGCGTCCCCGAGGACGTCCACGAGGCGATCGCGCTGATACGCAAGCTCGATCCCCGTCCGGCGGAGGTCGGCGCCCCCATCGCCGATAACGCGGTGGTGCCCGATGTCGTGGTCTGGCATGCCGATGCCGGTTGGCGCGTCGCATTGAATCCGCTCACCACCCCGCGCGTGACGATCAACGCCGGCTTTGAACGCATGCTCGCCGACGGCGGCGAGGCCGCTGCGCCGATGCGCGAACTGCTGCAGGAAGCGCGCTGGTTCGCACGCGGCCTGTCGATGCGCTACGACACGCTGCTGCGCACCGCGCGCGTGCTGGTCGAACGCCAGGCTGCGTTCCTGACCCGGGGCGAGGAAGCCATCGCGCCGCTGACGCTCAAGGAGGTCGCCGAGGCGATCGGCATGCACGAATCGACGGTGTCGCGGATCACGACCGGCAAGTACCTGCAGACACCACGCGGCACGATCGAGATGAAGCGCTTCTTCGCAGTCCGCCTGGAAGGCGCGGAGGTCTCCGGCGCCGCCGTCCGGGCGATGGTGCGGCGGTTGATCGAGGCCGAGCCGCGCCACCGCCCGCTGGCCGACGACGCGATCGCTGCGCTGCTCGCACGACAAGGCGTGCACATCGCGCGCCGGACGGTTGCCAAGTACCGCGAACAGCTGGACATTCCGCCCGCGCGCCTGCGCCGTGCACCGGCGTCCGCGCCATTGGCCCGAACGGCCTGAGACTGCCCATGGACAAGATCAAAGTACTGCTGGTCGACGACCACGACGGCTTCATCAACGCCGCGCTTCGTCACCTGCGCCGGCTGGACTGGCTGGACGTGGTCGGCACCGCCGGCAACGGCCTGGAGGCGATCGCGCAATCCGAGGCGCTGCGCCCGGACGTGGTGCTGATGGACCTGGCGATGCCCGAGATGGGCGGCCTGCAGGCCGCACGGTTGATCAAAGCGCAGGACGACCCGCCCTACATCGTGATCGCCAGCCACTTCGATGACGCCGAGCACCGCGAACACGCCACGCGCGCCGGTGCCGACAATTTCGTCAGCAAGCTGTCCTACATCCAGGAAGTCATGCAGATCCTCGAAAGCCTGCGCCATCCGCAGGGCGAGCCGGGAGCACAGTCGTGAGCGAGCCGCGCCTCCTGGTCATCGATGCCGACGGCGACCGTGCCGAACGGCTGTGCACGCTGCTCGAGTTCATGGACCTGCGCCCACGCTGGGTCGCCGAGCCCGGCGAGATCTCCACCACGCGCCACCGGCCGAGCGACTGGGTCGCGGTGCTGGTCGGCGACATCGCCGCCGACGATGCCGCCGCGTCCGCGTTCTTCGGCTGGCTGGGCCAGGCCGGGATCGCGCCGCCGGTGCTGTTGATCGACGGCGAGGCGCCGACGTTCGCCGCCGCGCATGACCTGCACGAGGCCGGAGTGTGGACGCTCGAATCGCCGCTGCGCCACGCCCAGCTCGAGAACCTGCTGCGCATCGCCAGCCTCAGGCGCATCGATGCCGACCGGCAGGCTTCGACCGATCAGGGCTTCGGACCGACCGGCAGCAGCGAGCCGGTCCGTCGCCTGCGGCGGATGATCGACCAGGTGGCGCCGTTCGACACCACCGTGCTGGTGCTCGGCGAATCGGGCACCGGCAAGGAGGTCGCCGCGCGCGCCATCCACCAGCGCTCGGCCCGCCGCGATGGCCCGTTCGTGGCGATCAACTGCGGCGCGATCCCGGCCGAACTGCTCGAAAGTGAACTGTTCGGCCATGAGAAAGGCGCGTTTACCGGGGCGCTGTCGGCGCGCAAGGGCCGCTTCGAGATGGCCGAGGGCGGCACGCTGCTGCTCGACGAGATCGGCGACATGAGCCTGCCGATGCAGGTCAAGTTGCTGCGCGTGCTGCAGGAACGCTGCTTCGAGCGCGTCGGCGGCAACCAGTCGATCCGCTGCGACGTCCGCGTGATCGCGGCCACCCACCGCGACCTCGAGGCGCGCATCGGCGAGGGTCAGTTCCGCGAGGATCTGTTCTACCGGCTCAATGTCTTCCCGATCGAGATGCCGTCGCTGCGCGAGCGACGCGACGACCTGCCCGAGCTGATCGCGACGATCGCCGGTCAGCTGGCGCGCAACGGCCGCGGCGAGATCCGCTTCGCGGCCGACACGCTCGACGCCCTGGCCGGCTATGCGTGGCCGGGCAACGTGCGCGAGTTGAGCAACCTGGTCGAACGCCTGGCGGTCCTCAACCCGGGCGGCACGGTGCGCGTGCAGGACCTGCCGCAACGCTACCGCGAGCATCTGATCGAGACGCCGGCCGCGCCCGCCGCGCCGATGGCGGAGGCCCAAGCGCCCGTGGCGGGCGCGGACGCGGCCGAGCCTGCGCAGTTGCCCGAAGACGGGCTGGACCTGCGCGACCACATGGCGCGGATCGAGCTGGGTCTGATCCGCGAGGCGCTCGAGCGCAGCGACGGCGTCGTCGCGCACGCCGCGCAGTTGCTCGGACTGCGTCGTACCACTTTGGCCGAGAAGCTGCGCAAGTACGGCATCGAGCGCGAACTGGCCGCCTGAGCGGCGCGCAAGGCACGGTCACAGCGCGCCGACGAGGCGCAGCGCCGGTGTGGCAGCGTCGCTGCGCCCGTCGGCCGAGCGTGCCAGCGTCGTCGAACGCAAAGGACACCTGCGTTGTGTGCCCTGCGCTGCATCCTCGAGGCCTGAGCCGGACGCCTGCGCCCTGGTCGTGCGGGCGACACGCGCATCGGGCGCGGCGCCGGCTTTCAGGCGCCACCGCTGCCAAGCCTGCGGCACGCGACTTGCATCGTCCCGGCAGGCTTCCGACACCCCGCCCCCATGAGCCATTCGGTCAATTCGATCCTCTCGCAGATCCGCAGCTACCAGGGCCAAATGCCCGGCATGGCGCAGGCGCGCGAGACGATCGCCGCCGATGCCGCGCGCTCGGATGCGATCCCGGTCCAGGGCCTGGGCGGCGCGCAGGCGCCGGGCGGTGTTGCAGCCGCGGCGAGTCCGAGCTTCGGCGCGACGCTGCGCAACGCGATCGAAGGCGTGAACACGGCGCAGCAGCGCAGCGGCGCGCTGGTGCGCGCGTTCGAGCTCGGCGAACCCGGCGCGGACCTGGCCAAGGTGATGGTGGCCTCGCAGCAATCGCAGGTGGCCTTCCGCGCCACTGTGGAAGTGCGCAACCGACTGGTACAGGCGTACCAGGACGTCATGAACATGCCGCTGTGACGGCACCGGAGACCGACTGAGCCATGGCGATCCCGCTTCCCAAGGATGTCTTCAACGCCGACAAGGCCGGCGGCAAGGCGGTCGAGGTGCTCGACCGGCTGGAGAAGATGCAGCTCGCCCGTCGCCTGGGCAAGATGCTGCTGCTGGCCGCGGCCATCGCCGGCGGCCTGATCGTGTTCTTCTGGTCGCAGACGCCCGGCTACGTGCCGCTCTACGCCGGCCTCGACGCCAAGGCCACGGCCGAGGCCACCGACCTGCTGCGCACCGCGCAGATCCCGTTCCGCATCGACCAGGCGACCGGTGCGATCTCGGTGCCCGAGCAGAATGTGCACGACGCCCGCCTGAAACTCGCCGGCTCCGGGCTGACCGAGTCGGGTCGCCTGGGCTTCGAACTGATGGAGCGCGATCCGGGTTTCGGCGTCAGCCAGTTCGTCGAGACTGCGCGCTACCAGCATGCGCTGGAGACCGAACTGGTGCGCACGATCGCCGCGCTGCGCCCGGTGCGCGATGCCCGCGTGCACCTGGCGATCCCCAAGCCCAGCGCCTTCACCCGCCAGCGCGAGGCCGCCAGCGCCTCGGTGGTGCTCGAGCTGCGCGGCGGCGCCAGCCTTGAGCGCGGCCAGGTCGACGCGATCGTGCACCTGGTCGCCTCCAGCATCCCCGACCTCGCGCCCGAGCGAGTCACCATCGTCGACCAGAACGGTCGCCTGCTCAGCGACAGCCGCCAGGACCCGGACGCGGCGATGAGCGCGCAGCAGTTCGAGCAGGCGCGGCGCCAGGAGACTTCATTCAACCAACGCATCCGCGAACTGCTCGAGCCGATGACTGGCGTCGGCCGGGTCAATGCCGAGGTCACCGTGGACATGGATTTTTCGGTCAGCGAAGAGGCGCGCGAGCTCTACAACGCCGAGCCGCCAAAACTGCGCAGCGAACAGACCAGCGAGAACAGCGCGCCCGCGGGTCCGCAGGGCATTCCGGGTGCGACCAGCAACCTGCCCGACACCGCCGCCAACCCGGCGCCGGTCGATGCGGCGGTCGCCGCGGCCGCGGGTAGCGCGGGCGAATCATCGCGCAGCGCGACCCGCAACTACGAGCTCGACCGCACGCTCAGCCACACCCGCCAGCCGGGCGGCCGGATCCGCCGGGTCACTGCCGCGGTGCTGGTCGACCACGTGCCGCGCACCGGCGCCGACGGTGCGACCACGTTGCAGCCCTTGACTGCAGCCGAACTGCAGCGCATCGAAGCGCTGGTGCGCCAGGCGGTCGGCTTCGACGAGACCCGCGGCGATGTGGTGTCGGTGATGAACGCACCATTCGTGCGCGAGACACTCGACGACATGGGTGCCCTGCCGTGGTGGCAGCAGCCGATGCTGCGCGACATCGCGCGGATCGCACTTGGTGCGCTGGTGGTGCTGGCGCTGCTGTTCGGCGTGGTCCGTCCGGCGGTGCGTCAGATCACCGGGCCGTCGGCGAAGCCCCGGCGCGCCACCGACCCGGAGACCACCGAGGTCGTGCTGCTCGACGACGAGGCCTTGCCGGCACTCGCCGACGACATCGCGCAGATCGGCGCACTGGCCGGAACGGCACATGCCCAGGCGGCGATCGCGCTGCCGTCCGATGCCTACGAGGACCGCCTGCGACAGGCCCGCGAAGCGGTGAAGACGGATTCCAAGCGCGTGGCGCAGGTGGTGAAGGGATGGCTGGGCGATGAAGCGACCACCTGATCTGGGCGAAATGACCGGCGTGCAGCGCGCCGCGGTGCTGCTGCTCTCGCTCGGCGAGGCCGACGCGGCCGAAGTGCTCAAGCACATGGGCGCCAAGGAAGTGCAGAAGCTCGGCCTGGCGATGGCGACCATGGGGCCGGTCAGCCGCGAGCAGGTCACCGGTGTGATGGACGACTTCCACGGCGCGCTGGAACGGCAGACCTCGCTCGGCGTGGGCGCCGACGACTACATCCGCGCGGTGCTGGTGCAGGCGCTAGGCGCCGACAAGGCCGGCAGTCTGATCGACCGCATTCTGCTCGGGCGCAACACCACCGGCCTGGACACACTCAAATGGATGGACCCGCGCGCGATCGCCGATCTCGTGCGCCACGAGCACCCGCAGATCATCGCGATCGTGATGTCGCATCTCGACGCCGATCAGGCCGCCGATGCGCTCAAGCTGATGCCCGAGCGCACCCGCGCCGACGTGCTGCTGCGCATCGCCACGCTCGACGGCATCCCGCCCAATGCGCTCAACGAACTCAACGAGATCATGGAACGGCAGTTCGCCGGCAACCAGAACCTCAAGTCGTCGGCGGTCGGTGGGGTCAAGGTCGCGGCGAACATTCTCAACTTCATGGAATCGGGCCAGGACCAGGGCCTGCTGGGCGCGATCCGCAAGATCGACCCGCAGCTGTGCCAGCGCATCCAGGACCTGATGTTCGTATTCGACGATCTGATCGAGCTCGACGATCGCGAGCTGCAGATCGTGCTGCGCGAAGTCTCGGGCGATCGCCTGGGCATCGCGCTGCGCGGCGCCGATCCGCGGGTGCGCGAGAAGATCACCCGCAACATGTCGCAACGCGCGGCCGAAATCCTGATCGAGGACATAGAAGCCCGCGGGCCGGTCCGGCTGTCGGACGTGGAATCGGCGCAGAAGGAGATCCTGACCATCGTGCGCCGGCTCGCCGATGAGGGCGCGCTGACGCTGGGCGGCGGCAACGCCGAGGCGCTGGTATGAGCGGCGCGGTGCGCTGGCTGGCACCGGCGCTCGACGCGCGCGCCGCTCCTGCGCCGGCGGCGGTCGAAGTCCCGGCCGAACTGCCGCGCCCGCCCTCGCTCGAGGAGATCCAGCGCATCCGCGACGACGCCCAGCGCGAAGGCCGTGCCGAGGGCCTGGCCCAAGGCCGCGCCGAAGGCCTGGCGCAGGCGCAGGCGGAAATGCGCCGGCTGGCCGCGCAGATCGAGGGCATCCTCGACAACTTCTCGCGGCCGCTGGCGCGGCTGGAAAACGAAGTCGTCGCCGCGCTCGGCGAACTGGCCGTGCGCGTGGCCGGCGGTCTGGTCGGCCGGGCCTACGAGGCCGAGCCGACACTGCTGGCCGAACTCGTCGCCGAAGCCGTCGACGCAGTCGGCGGCGCGGCGCGCGAGGTCGAGGTGCGCCTGCATCCCGACGACATCGCCTCGCTGACACCGCTGCTGGCGTTGCCGGACGAAACCCGCCTGGTCGCCGATCCGGCGCTGGCGCGCGGCGACCTGCGCGTGCATGCGCCGAGCGTGCGCATCGACGGCAGCCTCGAGGCGCGGCTGCGCGGCGCACTGGACACCGTACTGCGTCGCGCCGGGACGCGCGGATGAGCGTCCCCCTGCCCCGCGCCGATCCTGCCGACTGGCTGGCCGCACGCAACCTGCGGTTGGCCGCGCGCCTGGACACCACCGGTCCCGATCCGGCGGCAGGCCGCGGGCTGATCCGCGAGGGCATCCTGCGTCGCGCGGTCGGACTGACACTCGAGGCGGTCGGCTGCGAGGCGCCGATGGGCGCGACCTGCCGCGTCGAGGTCGCCGATGGCGGCTGGGTCGAGGCCGAGGTCGTGGGCTTTGCCGGCGAGCGCACCTCGCTGATGCCCAGCGCCGAACTGCACGGCCTGCTGCCCAATGCCCGCGTCGTGCCGCTGCAGCGCCGCGGTGGCGTGGAGATCGGCGAAGGCCTGCTCGGGCGGGTGATCGACAGCGACGGCGTGCCGCTCGACGGCAAGGGCCCGATCCGCGCCGAAGGCACGGTCGGCATGGCCGGCGTATCGATCAACCCGCTGGCGCGCGAGCCGATCACCCAGCCCCTGGACGTGGGCGTGCGCGCGATCAACGCGCTGCTGCCGATCGGCCGCGGCCAGCGCGTGGGCCTGTTCGCCGGCTCGGGCGTCGGCAAGTCGACGCTGCTGGGCATGATGACCCGCTTCACCTCGGCCGATGTGATCGTGGTCGGCCTGATCGGCGAGCGCGGCCGCGAGGTGCGAGACTTCGTCGAGACCACGCTCGGCGAGGAGGGCCTGCGACGTGCGGTCGTGGTCGCCGCCCCGGCCGACCGACCGCCGCTGGCGCGCCTGCACGGCGCCTATCGCGCGACCGCGATCGCCGAGTGGTTCCGCGACCAGGGCCTCAACGTGCTGCTGCTGATGGACTCGCTGACCCGCTTTGCCCAGGCCCAGCGCGAGATCGGCCTGTCGGTCGGCGAGCCGCCGACCACGCGCGGCTATCCGCCGTCGGTGTTCGCCAAGCTACCGGCCCTGGTCGAGCGCGCCGGCAATGGCGCCAAGGGCCGCGGCTCGATCACCGCGTTCTACACCGTGCTGACCGAGGGCGATGATCCGCAGGACCCGATCGCCGATGCCGCGCGCGCGATCCTCGACGGCCACATCCTGCTCTCGCGCCGGATCGCCGATGCCGGCCTGTATCCGGCGATCGACGTCGAGTCATCGGTCAGCCGCGTGGTCACCGAGATTGCCGACGTCGACTGGCGCGACCGCATCCGCGCACTCAAGCGCCTGGTCAGTGCCTACAACGCCAACCGCGACCTCATCGCCATCGGCGCCTACCAGCGCGGCGGTGACCCGGCGGTCGACGAGGCGCTGGCGCGCTGGCCGCAGATCGTCGGCTTCCTGGGCCAGGACATCGCGCGCGCCGCCGATCTGCACCACAGCCGAGAGGCACTCGAACGCCTGCTGCAACCCGAGGAACCCGCCGCATGAAACAGTCCCGTCGCATCGATCCACTGCTCAGCCGCGCCCAGGACCAGGAAGACGCCGTGGCGCGCGTGCTCGCCCAGCGCCAGTCCTCGCTCGACGAGCACGAGGCCCGCCTGGCCGAGTTGCGCCGCTATGCCGACGAGTACGCGCACAGCCAGCTCGCCGCGACCAGCCCGGCCCAGCTCGCCAACCGCCGCGCGTTCCTCGAGCGTCTGCAAAGCGCCGTCGAGCAGCAGAGCCGCACGGTCGATCAGAGCCGGCAGACGGTCGAGCTCGAGCGTGGCCGGCTGCTGCTGGCCAGTCGCGACAAGCAGGTGCTCGAGCAACTGGCGGCCAGTTATCGCGCGCAGGAGCGCCAGGTCGACGAGCGCCGCTCGCAGCGCGAACTCGACGACCTGGGCGCGCGTCGCGCGCGCCTCGCCGCGGCCGAGGCACAGGACGCATGACCCCACTGGCGGCCACCGCGACCACCGGCATCGGCGCGACATCCGCGGCCGCACGCGGCCCCGGCGCGGCGACTGGCGCCGCCAGCGGCGAGGACGGGTTCGCCCGCGCGCTCGAGCGGCGGCAGGCGCAACGCAGCGCCGACGCTTCGGCGCAGCGCCGCGCCCCCCAGGCGCGGAGCGACGACCGTCCTTCTGAAGAGGTCGATGCCACGGCGTCGTCCGACACCGTACCCGCGCCCGAAGACCGCGATCCGGCCGCCGCAATCGGGACCGAACCGGTGCCCACCGATCCGATGCCGTGGCCGCCCGCGGGCCTGGCCGCGCTGCCGGGCCTGGCCGCGGTCCCGCTTGCCGAACCACCGGCCGAGACTGCGGCAGCGCCAGAGGCCTTGACGCCGCAGCCGGCATCGTCGAGCACCGCAGCGACGACGCTGGTCCCGCCGCCCACGTCCGCACGCGCGCTGTCACCCGATGCTGCGTCCGGCGACCAGGGCGCGCTCGCGGCCATCGCAGCCGCCGACCTCGCCGCGGCGACAGCGAGCGGCGAGCCTGCGGCCGACACCCGTGAGACGCCCACGCCGATCGCCTTCGCGCTGCCGGGCGCCCCGGCGCCGGTTATGCGCGCACCCCCGCCGCTGCTCGATGCCCCGTTGCCGACGCCCGATGTCCAGGGCGGTGATTTCGAGGCGCAACTGGGCGCCCAGCTCGAATGGATGGCCGGCCAGAAAATCGGCCATGCCCGCATCCGCGTCACGCCGCAGGATCTGGGCCCGATCGAGGTGCGTCTGCAACTCGACGGCGATCGCATCGCCGCCGACTTCATCAGTCCGCATGCGCAGACCCGCGATGCACTCGAACAAGGCCTGCCCCGGCTGCGCGACCTGCTCGGCGAACACGGCTTCCAGCTCGCACATGCCGGCGTCGGCCACGACGGCGGCTCGGACGCACGCGACGGAATGTCGTCGCCGGCCGGCTATCCGGCATCCGAGACCTCGCAAGGCGCCGGCGCCGACGCGCTGCCGGCGCCCACCCCGACGGCCCGGCGGATCGGCCTGCTCGACGCCTACGCCTGAGGCGAGGCGTCGATCCCGCAACGGCCTGACGTCGCGGCGCAGCGCGTCCGCGGCGCTGCGTCACGCGTAATGCGCACCGCGCGCTGCCATGGTGCGAACGTCCACGCTCATGCACACACACGCGCCGCGCGACGGCGCGCCGTCGCGAGAACGGCACGGCGATTGCATCGGAGGGCAGGCATTCTTTCTCGGACCCGCCCCGTGGCTGCCGCTGCCGATCTCCAACCCAAGTCTCCTCCCAAGAAGCGGCGCAAGCTGCTGTGGCCGATCCTCGGCGGCCTCGTGCTGCTTGCCTTGGCGGCGGCCGGCGGCGCCGCGGCGCTGCACCTGCGCAACCATCCCGGCGCACCGAAACCCACGCTGCCGGCGCAGGCCCAGTACCTGCCGATGGCGCCACCGTTCGTCGTCAACCTTGACGACGAGAACGAGGGGCCGCGCTACCTGCAGGTCGAGGTGCAACTGGTTACCCGCGATCCGCTCGATGTCGCCCAGCTCCAGCACCACGAGCCGGCGCTGCGCGCGCGACTGCTGATGCTGTTCTCACAGCAGACCGCCGGCACCGTGGCCACGCGCCAGGGCAAGGAGGCACTGCGCGCGCAGGCGCTCTCGGAGGTGCAGACGCTGATGACCGAGGAAACCGGCAAGCCGCGCGCCGAGGCGCTGCTGTTCACCAGTTTCGTGACCCAGTGAGGCGAGCGGCATGAATCCCAACGACCTGCTGTCGCAGGACGAGATCGACGCGCTGCTGCACGGCGTCGACTCGGGCGCGGTGGACACCGAGCCGCAGGCCGATCCGGGCGAGGCGCGGACCTACGACTTCGCCAGCCAGGACCGCATCATCCGCGGGCGCATGCCGACGCTGGAGATGGTCAACGAGCGCTTCGTGCGGCTGTGGCGGATCGGCCTGTTCAATCTGATCCGCCGCTCGGCCGACCTGTCGGTGCGCGGCATCGATCTGATCAAATTCGGCGACTACCTCCACCAGCTCTACGTGCCGACCAACCTCAACCTGATCAAGTTCAAGCCGCTGCGCGGCACTGGCCTGATCGTGTTCGAGCCCAAGCTGGTGTTCGCGGTCGTCGACAACTTCTTCGGCGGCGACGGCCGCTACCCGACCCGCATCGAAGGCCGGGAGTTCACCCCGACCGAGATGCGCGTGATCCAGCTGATGCTGCGCCAGACCTTCGCCGACATGGCCGAGGCCTGGGCGCCGGTGCTGGATGTGGAGTGCGAGTACATCAACTCCGAGATCAACCCGCACTTCGCCAACATCGTCACGCCGCGCGAGTACGTGGTGGTGAGCCGCTTCCACGTCGAACTGGAAGGCGGCGGCGGCGAAATCCACATCACGCTGCCCTACTCGATGCTCGAACCGATCCGCGAACTGCTCGATGCCGGCATCCAGAGCGACCGCGTCGACCGCGACGAAAGCTGGAACGTGTCGATGCGCGAGCAGCTGATGTCGGCCGAGGTCACGGTGTCGAGCATCCTGGCCAAACGCACCATCGACCTGCGCCGTCTGACCCGATTGAAGGTCGGCGACATTCTGCCGATCGAGCTGCCCGAGGAGGTGCCGATCTGCGTGGAGGACATCCCGGTCTTCACTGGCCGCTTCGGCACCGCCGGCGGCTGCAACGTGGTGAAGATCACCGACACACGCCCGCCCGGCACCCAGCCCCCCCGCCCCGCCCCCGTCCAGGACCTGCCCGCATGAATCCCCAGGACCCCGCCGCATCCACGGCCGAGCCCGCACGCTTCGACGACCTGCACGCCGAGCGCGCCGACGATGCCGCCGACCTCAATCTCGACGTCATCCTCGACGTGCCGGTCGCGCTGTCGCTGGAAGTCGGCCGCACGCGCATGCCGATCCGCAACCTGCTGCAACTCAACCGCGGCTCGGTGGTGGAGCTAGAGCGCGGCGCCGGCGAACCGCTCGATGTCTACGTCAACGGCACGTTGATCGCGCACGGCGAAGTCGTCGTCATCAACGACCGCTTTGGCGTGCGCCTGACCGACGTCGTCAGCCCCAGCGAACGGATCCGGAGACTGCGGTGATCGTCGCCGGCGCCTTCCCCGCCGCCGCGGCGACCGGCCGGGCGGCGGCGCTGTCGGCCGCGCCCGACCCGGCAACCGCGGCGCCCGCGCCGGCGCCCCGCGTCGACAGGGTCGCGCACATGGGGACCGACGCCGCACCGGCCGCTTCGGCAACGCCCACCGAGACCGCAGTCGTGGCGCCTGCCGCCGCGATCCCGGCCGCCAGCCTCGGTCAGCCGACACCGATGCCGATCGGCAGCCATGCGCCGCAGGCCCCGGGTCTGGGCGGCGCGTTCGTCGCGCTGGTGCTGGTGCTCGGACTGATCCTTGGCCTGGCCTGGCTGCTCAAGCGCCTGCCCGGCAGCGGCCTGCGCCAGGCCGACGGCCTGCGGGTCGTCGCCAGCATTCCGCTCGGCGGCAAGGAGCGCGCCGCGGTGCTGCAGGTCGGCGGCGAGCAATTGCTGGTCGGCATTGGTGCCGGCGGTGTGCGCACGCTGCATGTGCTGCCCGCACCGCTGGCCGAAGCGCCGCCGCTGGCGATGCCCACGTTCAAATCGCTTCCCGACTTCAGGCAGTTGCTCGCCCAGCGGCTGCGCAAGGACTCCTGATATGGCCCGCCGTTCCCGCCTGCTTGCGCGCTTCGCCGGTGCACTGTGCCTGCTGCTGCCGATGCTGGCGCTCGCTGCCCCGGCGCTCGCGCCGCAATTGCCCGCCTTGCCCGATGTGACCGTCGGCCAGATCGGCGATGCGCCGGTCAGCCTGCCGCTGCAGACCCTGCTGCTGATGACGGCGATCACGCTGATCCCGTCGATGCTGCTGGTGCTGACCGCCTTCACCCGCATCATCGTGGTGCTCGCGCTGCTGCGCCAGGCCTTGGGCACCGGCCAGACGCCGTCCAACCAGGTGCTCGTCGGCCTGGCGTTGTTTCTCACCGCGCTGGTGATGACACCGGTCTGGGAATCGGCCTGGAATGCGGGCTTTGGGCCCTATCTCGACGGCCGCATCGATTTTCGCACCGCCTGGGAGCTGGGCACCGCGCCGCTGCGCGGCTTCATGCTGGCGCAGGTCCGCGAAACCGACCTGATGACCTTCGCCGGCCTCGCCGGACACGACACCTACGCTGGCCCCGACGAGGTGCCGTTCCAGGTACTGGTCGCCTCGTTCGTCACCAGCGAACTCAAGACCGCGTTCGAGATCGGATTTCTGATCTTCATCCCCTTCATCATCATCGACCTGGTCGTGGCCAGCGTGCTGATGTCGATGGGCATGATGATGCTCTCGCCGATGCTGGTCTCCGCCCCGTTCAAGATCCTGCTGTTCGTGCTCGTCGATGGCTGGGTGCTGACGGTCGGCACGCTGGCGGCCAGTTTCAACCTGCCATGACCCCCGAACTCGCGCTCACCGAATTGCGTCGCGGCCTCGAAGTGGCGCTGTGGGTCGGCGGCCCGCTGCTGGCGACGGTGCTGGTCGTCGGCGTCGTGGTCGGCGTGCTGCAGGCCGCCACCCAGATCAACGAGCCGACGATCGCGTTCGTCGCCAAGGCCGTCGCGCTCACCGCCGCGCTGTTCGCGCTGGGCGCGTTCCTGATCGGCTATCTCGTCGACTACACGACGACCTTGTTCCACAGCATCCCGCATCTGATCGGCTGATCGCGGCAATGCGCGCAGGTCCCCGCTGATGGATGCCGCCACGCAGATGGCGATCGACGGCCAGGCGGCCTTCGGCATGATCGGCGCGTTGCTGTGGACCGCGCTGCGGGTAGGCGCGCTGCTGATGGCGATGCCGATGATCGGCACGCGCGCACTGCCGGCGCGAATCCGGGTCATGGTCGCGCTGGCGATGAGCCTGGCGTTGGCGCCGATTCTGCCCGCACCGCCGATCTGGACCGGCTTCGATGCCGCGACCGTGCTGTCGATCGCCCGCGAGCTCGCGGTCGGCGCGGCGATGGGGTTCATGCTGCGGCTGGTGTTCGAGGCCGGCGCGCTGGCCGGCGAATTGATCTCCCAGGGCACCGGCCTGTCGTTCGCGCAGATGAGCGACCCGATGCGCGGGGTCAACTCCGGCATCATCAGCCAGTGGTTCTATCTGGCCTTCGGCCTGCTGTTCTTCGCCGCCAACGGCCACCTCGCGCTGGTCGCGCTGCTGGTACGCAGCTACGAGGCGCTGCCGATCGGCACCGCGCTGCCCGGGCTCGAGGCCACGTTGCGCGTCGCCCCCGAGTTCTTCGCGCTGGTGCTGCGCGGCGCGGTCTCGCTGGCGCTGCCGGTCATGGTCGCGATGCTCGCGGTCAATCTCGCCTTCGGCGTGCTGTCGCGCGCCGCGCCGGCGCTCAACCCGATCCAGCTCGGGTTGCCGATCTCGGTGCTCGTGGGTCTGCTGCTGATCGCGGTGCTGGCCGGGGAACTCGGCCCGCCGATCCAGCGGCTGTTCGACCTGGCCTTCGACGCCGCCGCGCGGGTGCCGCTGGGACGCTGAGCGGTCGGCGGAGCGCGGCACCGCCAGGCGCGGCATGTGACTTGCAGCGTGCAGCCCGTCACCCGCGACGCCGGCAACGATGGCCGAGAACGAAGACGGTCAGGAAAAGACCGAACAGCCCAGCGAAAAACGACTGCGCGATGCGCGCGAGAAGGGCAACGTCCCGCGCTCGCGCGAACTGTCGACCGTGGCGGTGTTCGGTGCGGGCGTGTGCATGCTGCTGGCCACCGGCGGTGGCCTGTCGGCCCGCGCGCTCGACTGGATGCGCGCGGCGCTGACCCCGGACCTGGCGATGCTCGAGTCGCCGCAGATGTTGTTCGGCCATGCCGGCCAGCTGATGCTCGGTTTCCTGTGGCTGCTGGCCCCGCTGCTGCTGGTGCTGCTGCTCGCCTGCCTGGTCGCGCCAGCGCTGATGGGCGGACTCAATGCCTCGACCAAGGGGCTGGTCCCCGACCTGAAGAAGCTCAATCCGCTGGCTGGCCTCAAGCGCATCTACGGGCCCGAGGGCGCGGCCGAACTGCTGAAATCGCTGTTGCGCGTCGTCCTGGTCGGCGCCGCGGCCGCGCTGTTCCTGTGGCCCGGGCTGCATCGCCTGCGCAGCATGCTCGACCAGCCGCTCGAGGCCGCTGCCGGCGCCGGCCTCGGCTTCGCATTGTGGATGTTGATGGCGACCTCCGCGGCCTTGCTGCTGCTGGCGCTGCTCGACGCGCCGTACCAGAAATGGAACTGGCGCCGGAAGCTGAAGATGACGCGGCAGGAACTGCGCGAGGAAATGAAGGAAAGCGAGGGCCGTCCGGAGGTCAAGGGCCGCATCCGTCAGCTGCAGCAGCAGATGGCGCAGCGGCGGATGATGGAAGACTTGCCCGGCGCCGATGTCATCGTGGTCAATCCCACGCATTACGCGGTCGCGCTCAAGTACGAAGGCGAGGCGATGCGCGCACCGAAGGTGATCGCCAAGGGCGTCGACGAGATGGCGCTGCGCATCCGCGCCGTGGGCGAGCAACACCGCATCGCGCTGGTCGCCGCGCCGCCGCTGGCACGGGTCTTGTATCGGGAGGCGCAGATCGGTCAGGAAGTTCCCGTGAAGCTCTACGCCGCCGTCGCCCAGGTGCTGTCCTACGTGTATCAGCTGCGCAGCTGGGCGCCGGGCCAGCCCTACCCCGAGCTGTCGGCGGTGGAGGTCGATGAAGACGCGCCGGGCACCGGGGCGCGGCCATGAGCGCGGTGATGCAGTCCGGCCCCAAGCGCCTGTTCGACATGCTGCGCCACGGGCTGGGGGCGCCGTTGCTGGTGCTGGCGCTGCTGGCGATGGTCGTGGTGCCGTTGCCGCCGTTCGTGCTCGACGTGCTCTTCAGCTTCAACATCGCGATCTCGCTGGTGGTGCTGCTGGCGGTGGTCTACGTGCAGCGCCCGCTGGACTTCAGCATTTTCCCGATCGTGCTGCTGATGACCACGATGCTGCGCCTGGCGCTGAACGTGGCCTCCACGCGGGTGATCCTGCTGCACGGCCAGAACGGCCCGGGCGCGGCCGGCAACGTGATCGAGTCGTTCGGCGAATTCGTCGTCGGCGGCAACTTCGCGGTCGGCATCGTCGCGTTCGCGATCCTGACCATCATCAACTTCATGGTCATCACCAAGGGCGCCGGCCGGGTCTCGGAAGTGACCGCACGCTTCATCCTCGATGCGATGCCCGGCAAGCAGATGGCGATCGACGCCGACCTCAATGCCGGCCTGCTGACCCGCGAGGAAGCCAAGGCCCGGCGCGAGGAAGTCCGCCAGGAAGCCGACTTCTACGGCGCGATGGACGGCGCCAGCAAGTTCATCCGCGGCGATGCGATCGCCGGCATCCTGATCCTGTTCGTGACGATCGTCGGCGGGCTGGCGATTGGCATGCTCCAGCACGGCATGCCGTTCGGCGATGCGGCGGCGACCTACACTCTGCTGTCGATCGGCGACGGCCTGGTGTCGCAGCTGCCGGCGCTGCTGGTGTCCTCGGCGGTCGCGCTGCTGGTCACCCGCGCCTCGCGCGCCCAGGACATGGGCGGCGCGGTGACCGGCCAGGTGTTCGGCCAGTACCGGGCGCTGGCGATCGCGGCGGTCATCCTGCTGGTGGTCGGGCTGGTGCCCGGCATGCCGAACCTCGCCTTCCTGAGCCTGGCCGCCGTGGTCGGCTACGGCGCCTGGACGATGCGCAATCGCAGCCTGGCGGCCGAGCGCGCCGCGGCCGCCCCCGACGCCGCGTTGCCCGCGCCCGAGCAGACCACCAACGCCGAGCTCGGCTGGGACGATCTGCGCCCGGTCGATCCGCTCGGCCTGGAGGTCGGGTATCGGCTGATCCCGCTGGTCGACAAGGCCCAGGGCGGCGAACTGATGGCGCGGATCAAAGCGGTGCGCCGCAAGCTCACCCAGGACATCGGCTTTCTGATTCCGCCGGTGCACATCCGCGACAACCTCGAACTGGCGCCCACTGCGTATCGGCTGCTGGTCCACGGCGTGCCGGTGGCGACCGCCGAGGTGCATCCCGACCGGTTGCTGGCGCTCGATCCGGGCGGCGCGCTGCAGCCGATCGAGGGCATTCCGGGCAAGGACCCGGCGTTCGGGCTCGACGCGTTGTGGATCCTGCCGATCCAGCGCGCCCAGGCCGAGGCCTCGGGCTACACCGTGGTCGATCCGGCGACCGTGGTCGCGACCCACCTCTCGCACCTGGTCCGCGAACAGGCGCCGGAACTGCTCGGGCACGAGGAAGTCCAGCAACTGCTGGCGACCCTGGCGCGCAGCGCGCCCAAGCTCGCCGAGGACCTCACGCCCAAGGCGCTGCCGTTGGCGGTGGTGGTCCGGGTGCTGCAGAACCTGCTCGTCGAGCGCATTCCCGTCAGGCAATTGCGCCGCATCGCCGAGGCGCTGGTCGAGCACGCCGCGCACTCCCAGGACCCCGCTCAACTCACCGCCGCGGTCCGCACCGCGCTGGGCCGCTTTATCGTCCAGGAGATCGCCGGCCCGGCACCTGATTTGCCGGTCTACACGCTGGCGCCAGCGCTGGAACGCGTCTTGCAGGATTCCGCGCAAGGGACCGGGGCTGCGCTGGAGCCGGGCCTGGCCGAACGCCTGCAGCAGAGCCTGGCCGACTGCGCCGGCCAGCAGGAGGCCAGGAACGAACCGGCGGTGGTGCTGGTCCCCGGCCAGGTCCGCGCCGCGCTCGCGCGCCTGGTCCGGCACAGCGTCCCGACCCTGTCGGTGCTCGCCTACACCGAAGTCCCCGAAGACAAGCGGCTCAAGTTGCTGGGGACGATCAGTTGAGGCGCGGGATCGGGTTGTAGGGACCCGGGGCGCGTGAACGCGATGCCCCGCCACGGAGAACGCACGATGCACACACCACACCCCAGACCCCAAGGCCGACGCGATGCGCGCGTCTTCGCCCTGCTCCATGCCCCCTTCTCCATGTCCGGCCACCGCCCATGAACATCCGCCGTTTCGTCGCCGCCGATATGCGCAGCGCCCTGCAGATGGTGCGGGCCGCGCACGGCCCCGATGCCGTGATCCTGTCCAATCGCCGCACCGACGAAGGCGTGGAGATTGTCGCGGCCAGCAACTACGACGAGAGCGTGGTCCAACGCGCCCTCGATGACGCCCAGCGGCGCGACACGCCAGCCGCCGCATCGAGCGAACCACCGCAGGCACAGGCCGCAGACAGCCGCAACGACTCGCCCGCCGAACGCTGGCTGCGGGCGTTGGCACCGGACGAGAAGGCTGTATCGCCGCAGCCGGCGGCCAGCGCGGTGGTTGCCGATACGCCGCCCGCGGCGGTCGCCGAGGCCCTGCACACCGAGATCGCGGACGCCGGCGCCGGATTTCCGTCGTTCGCCGAATTGCTCGGTCGCCGACGAGCGCCAGCACCGGCATTGCACGCGGAAGACGACGGGATTCCGTCGCGGACATCGCCCGAGCCGACCGCACCGGCGCAGGACGTGGCCGCCCCGAGCGCACGCGCGCCCATCGCACACGCTCCGACGCCGAGCGCGCCGGCTGCCGCGTCGCCTGCGCTGGTCGCCGTGCCCGCACCGCCGGCACCGACGTCGACCAGCGACGGCGAGCTGGCGCAGATGCGCGAGGAACTGGTGCAGATGCGGCAGATGATCGAGCGCGAGATGGCGCGCCTGACCGACGAGCGCCTGCGCGGTTCCCCGGCCCGCGGCCAAGTCATGGAACTGATGGAAGACTATGGTTTCGATGCCGGCATCACCCGCGACGTCGCCTTGCAGGTGCCGGCCGACACCCCGGCCCACCGCGTCCGCGGGCTGATGCTTGCCTTGCTGTCCAAGCGCCTGCCGATCTGCCCGATCGACCCGCTGGAGGAGGCCGGGGTCATCGCGCTGGTCGGCCCGACCGGCGCCGGCAAGACCACGACCATCGCCAAGCTCGCCGCGCGTTACGTCGCACGCCACCAGGCCCGCGACGTGGCGCTGGTGACCACCGACACCGTGCGTGTGGGCGGCCGCGAACAACTGCACAGCTACGGCCGGCAGCTCGGCATCGCGGTGCACGAGGCCGACAGCGAAACCGGGCTGGTCCAACTACTGCAGCGCCTGCGCGACTACCGCCTGGTGCTGGTCGACACCGCCGGGCTCAGCCAGCGCGATCGCGCCCTGGCCGGCCAACTGCACTGGCTGCGCGCCGCGCGTCAGATCCGCACCCTGCTCGTGCTGCCGGCCAACACCCATTTCGCCGACCTCGACGAAGTCGTCCGCCGCTTCGAGGGCGCCCGCCCGCAGGGCGCGGTGCTGACCAAGCTCGACGAGACCGGGCGGTTGGGCAGCGTGCTGTCGGTCGCCGTCGATCACGCCCTGCCGCTGACCTGGATCGCCGACGGCCAGCGCATTCCCGACGATCTGCATCGCGCCAATGCCGCCCATCTCGCATTGCGGCTTGAAGATCTTCGCCGCGATGCCGATAAGCCGATCGTCCCCTCGCACGATCTCCACGACCCCGACGCCCAGAAGCCCCAGCATGCCGTCGCCTGACCTGCCCGCCCCCGCCCCGTTCGCGCCCGTCCGCACCCTCGCCGTCACCGGCGGCAAGGGCGGCGTCGGCAAGACCAACGTGTCGGCCAATCTCGCCATCGCGCTGGCCGGCATGGGTCAGCGCACGATGCTGCTCGACGCGGACCTGGGCCTGGCCAATCTCGATGTGCTGCTGGGCCTGTCGCCGCGCTTCACGCTGGCCGACCTCGTCGCCGGGCGCTGCACGCTCGACGAGGCGATCATCGAGGGCCCGGCCGGCGTGCTGATCGTGCCGGCAGCGTCCGGCCGTCGGCACATGGCCGAGCTACGTCCGATCGAACATGCCGGCCTGGTCAACATCTTCAACGAGCTCGAGCGCGATCTCGATGTGCTGGTGGTCGATACCGCCGCGGGCATCACCGACTCGGTGCTGACCTTCTGCCAGGCCGCGCAGGACGCGGTGGTCGTGGTCTGCGATGAACCGGCCTCGCTCACCGATGCGTATGCGCTGATCAAGGTGCTCGCCCGCGAGCGCGGCCTCGACCGGATCCAGGTCGTCGCCAACATGGTGCGCAGCCCGCAGGAGGGCCGCGCGCTGTATGACAAGCTCGTGCGCGTGTGCGAGCGCTTCATCGGCGACGTCTCGCTGAACTACCTGGGCGCGGTGCCGCAGTGCGAATGGCTGCGTGCCGCAGTCCAGCGCCAGCAGGCGGTGGTGCGCGCCTACCCGGGCAGCCCGTCGTCGCAGGCGCTGGTGGAGATCGCACGCCGCATCGCGCGCTGGCAGGCGCCGACGGCGCCGCGCGGCCACGTCGAGTTCTTCGTCGACCGCCTGCTGCGGCAGGGAGCGGCGGCATGAACGCCGCCGCCCGCCAGTACCAGGCGGTCCAGCGCGCCAGCGCGCCGGACCCGGTCGTGGTGCATGCCGAGCTGGTGCGCCGCATCGCCCATCACATCGCCGCCCGGCTGCCGGCCAGCGTGGAGATCGACGATCTGATCCAGGCCGGCATGATCGGCCTGCTCGAAGCCTCGCGCAGCTACGACGCCGAACAGGGCGCGTCGTTCGAGACCTATGCCTCGATCCGGATCCGCGGCGCGATGATCGACGAGATCCGGCGCGGCGACTGGGTGCCGCGCTCGGTCCATCGCCGCGCCCGCGAGGCCGCCGCCGCGATCCGCGAGATCGAGCAGGCCAGCGGTCGCGCCGCCAGCGCGCAGGAGGTCGCGGCCAAGCTGCAGATGCCGCTCGCCGACTATCAACGCCTGCTCGAAGACGCCGCCCGCGGCCAGGTGCTGAGCCTGGACTCGCACGTCGAGGACCACGGCGAAGTCGAGCCGGCCAATCGCGACGGCGGGCCGACGCCGCAGGAACACCTGGTGCGCAGCGAGTTCGGCCGGGAACTGGCCGTGGCGATCAAGCTATTGCCTGAGCGCGAACAGCTGGTGCTGTCGCTGTACTACGAACAGGAACTCAACCTCAAAGAGATCGGCGCGGTGCTGGGCGTGAGCGAATCGCGCGTGTGCCAGATCCACGGCCAGGCCGTGGTGCGCCTGCGCGGCCGCCTGTCGACCTTCGAACTTGCAGATACCGGCATCGGCAACGCCGACTGATGCCCCACCCGTGGAGCCCGCTTTGAACAAGAACATCCGTATCCTCGTGGTCGACGACTTCTCGACGATGCGCCGCATCGTCAAGAACCTGTTGTCTGACCTGGGCTTCAACAACACCGTCGAAGCCGAGGACGGCAACAGCGCGATGGCGGTGCTGCGCCAGGATGCGGTCGACCTGGTCATCACCGACTGGAACATGCCCGGCATGACCGGCATCGAGTTGCTGCGCGCGATCCGCGCCGATCCCAAGTTCCGCGCGCTGCCGGTGATGATGGTCACCGCCGAGGCCAAGCGCGAGCAGATCATCGAGGCCGCGCAGAGCGGCGTGAACGGCTACATCATCAAGCCGTTCACCGCGCAGACGCTGTCGGAGAAGCTGGACAAGATCTTCGAGCGCCTGGGGGGCGCAGCGTGACCGCCACCGCCACGGCGACCACCGATCGCAGCCAGCTCGCCGGGCTGCTGCATGACGCGCTCGAAGCACTCGAACGCGGCGACGAGGCCGGCTGGCGCCGGCAGGTCGACGCGCTCGCCGCCGCCCGCGCACGCACGCTCGTCGACGGCCTGGGCCGGCTGGCGCGCGAACTGGCGCAGGCGCTCGACACCCTGCCGGCCGCCCCCGCGCAGGGCGGGCTCGACGATGCCTGTGCCCGCCTCGACCACGTGGTGACGATGACCGAGCAGGCCACCCACCGCACGCTCGATTTGATCGAGGACAGCCGCGCGCATGTTGCGCAGTTGCGCGCCGGCACGCTGGACGCCGCGCAGACCGCGACCCTCGACGCGCTGCGCGAGAACCTGCGCGAAATGGCGCTGGCGCAGAGCCACCAGGACCTGGGCGGGCAGATCATTCGCCGCGTCGCCGGCATCGTGCGCGGCGTGCACGAAGGCTTTGGCGCGCTCGGGCTGCCGTCCGCCGACGGCGAGAACGACCGCCTGCGTGCCGCCGGACCGGCAGTCGCCGGGCTCGACACCGGCACCGTCGGCCAGGACGACGCCGACGACCTGCTCTCGCGCCTGGGACTCTGAGCGATGCAGTTCTCGCCCGACATCGCTGCCGATTTCGTGCTCGAGGCACGCGAGCTGCTCGTCGACCTGGGCGGGCAACTGGTCGAGCTGGAGCAGACGCCCGACGACCGCGAGCAGCTCAACGCGGTCTTCCGGGCCTTCCACACGCTCAAGGGCGGCGCCGGCTTCCTTGGCGCGACCGCGCTGGTGGAGCTGTGCCATGCCGCGGAAGAAACGCTGGGCGCCGCACGCTCGGGCACCGCGACCCTGCTGCCGCGGCACTTCGACGCCGCGCAGCAGTCGCTCGACTGGCTGCAGGCAATGGTCGACGCGGTCGAGACCGGCGACGACGTGCCGCATGCCCCGCCCGCTCTGATCGCCGGCTTCGCGCTCGACACCGTGGCGCCCGCGGCGCCCGCCCCGGCCACCCGCGTGGCTCCGGCCGTCGCCGCAGCGTCTGCGGCGGGCGGTGAGATGATCGACGACGACGAGTTCGAGGCGCTGCTCGACCAGTTGCACGGCAACGCGGCGCCCGGCGCATCGGTTCCCGCGCCCGCACCAGGTCCGAACGATCCGATCGACGACGACGAGTTCGAAGCCCTGCTCGATCAGCTGCACGGCAAGGCTGCGCCGGGCGCCACACCGGTCGCCGCCGCGCCGGCCGCGGGCGGCGACACGATCGACGATGACGAATTCGAGGCACTGCTCGACCAACTGCACGGTGCGCATGCACCCGGCGCGGCGCCAGCGCCCGCCGCCGCAGTCGTGGCGCCCCCACCTGGCCCCGCACCGCGCGGCGCGCCGCCGGCACCGGCCAGAGCGGCCGCCGCGCAGGCAACGGCCGAGCGCGAACAGACCGTCCGCGTCGATACCCGTCGGCTCGACGCGATCGTCGACCTGGTCGGCGAACTGGTGCTGGCCCGCAACCGCCTCAAGACACTGCGCGCACGATTGCGTGACGAGGACCTCGACCGCGCCGTCGCCACCCTGGACAACGCCACCGCACGCCTGCAGGGCGCGGTCATGCGCACGCGCATGCAACCGGTCGGCAAGGTGTTCTCGCGCTTTCCCAAGGTTGCCCGCGATGTCGCCCGCGCGCTCGACAAGGAAGTGGATCTGGAACTGGTCGGCGCCGACACCGAGCTCGACCGCAACCTGGTCGAAGCGCTGGCCGACCCGCTGATCCACCTGGTCCGCAACGCGATCGACCACGGCGTGGAGACGCCGGACCTGCGCGAGGCGACCGGCAAGTCGCGCGCCGGCAAGGTCCGGCTGATCGCCCAGCAGCAGGGCGATTACGTCGGCATCGAGGTCCAGGACGACGGCGCCGGCATCGATCCCGAGCGCCTGCGCGCCAAGGCCCGCGAGAAGGGCCTGATCGACGCCGAGTCGGCCGCGCGCCTGAATGCCGAGGAATGTCTGCATCTGATCTTCCTGGCCGGGCTGTCGACACGCACCGAGGTCAGCGACATCTCGGGGCGCGGCGTCGGCATGGACGTGGTGCAGTCGCGGATCCGCGAGCTCGGCGGGCAGATCCAGGTGCAATCCGAACTCGGTCGCGGCAGCCGCTTCACGCTGCGCGTGCCGCTGACGCTGGCGATCCTGCCGACCCTGCTGGTCCACGCCGCCGGCGATGCCTATGCCTTGCCGCTGGCCCGCGTGCAGGAAGTGCTGCATGCACCGGCGCGCACGGTCAACTGGTTCGACGGCCGCGCCGCGCTCGATCGGCGCTCGCATACGCTCTCGCTGCTCGACCTGCGGCACTGGCTCGACCGGCCCGCACTGGAAACGGCGTTGCTGACCATCGTGGTGCTGCAGCGGGGCGACAGTCGCTTCGGTCTGGTCGTCGACGAAGTGCGCGGGCGCGAAGAGGTGGTCATCAAGCCGCTGCCGCGCGCGTTGCGCGGCCTGCCCGGCTATGCCGGCGCGACCTTGATCGGCGATGGCCGGCTCGCGCTGATCCTCGACGTGGACGCGCTGCGCGGACCCTGAGCGTCCGCGCGCGGCTCAAGTCGCCGCGCCCCGCGCCGATATCGCGATCATGGACCTTTTCAGCGTCGTCGGACTCGCGCTCGCCCTCGCCGCCCTGGTGGGCGGCAGCATCCTCAAGGGTGCCGGGCTCGGCGCGCTGTGGTCGCCGGCCGCCTTCGTGATCGTGATCGTCGGCACGCTCGCCTCGATCCTGCTGCACACGCCGCCGAGCGTGTTCAAGCGCGCGCTGCGGATCCTGCGCTGGACGATCCGCCCACCCACGGCCGACCGCGGCGCACTGATCGCGCAACTGCTGGAGTGGAGCAACGTCTCGCGCAAACAGGGGCTACTGGGCCTGGAAGCCTACGTCGAGTCGCAGAGCGACCCGTTCCTGCGCAAGGGCCTGCAGATGCTGGTGGACGGCGTCGAGCCGGAGGCGATCCGGCACATGCTGGAGATCGAACTGCACGGCGAGGAACAACAGGACCTGGCGGCAGCGAAAGTGTTCGAGGGCATGGGCATCTACGCGCCCACGCTCGGCATCGTCGGCGCGGTGCTCGGGCTGATCGCGGTGATGAAGAACCTGGCCGATCCGTCCAAGCTCGGCCACGGCATCGCTGCCGCCTTTACCGCCACGATCTACGGCATCGCCTCGGCCAACCTGTTCTTCCTGCCGGTCGCCTCCAAGCTCAAGAGCGTGATCGGCCGCCGCAGCGGCGAGCGCGAGCTGGCGATCGAGGGCCTGATCGCGATCGCCCAGGGCGAAAATCCGCGCAACATCGAGGCCCGTCTGGCCGGCTTCCTGCACTGAGCCGGCGACGATGGCACGACGCGTCCACCACGAGGAACACGCCAACCACGAGGCCTGGGCCATTCCCTACGCCGACCTGATGACGCTGCTGCTGGCGTTCTTCGTGGTCATGTACGCCGTGTCCTCGCTCAACGAGGGCAAGTACCGGGTGATGGCCAGTTCGCTGGCGAATGCGTTCAGCGGCACGCCGCGGACGATCGACCCGATCCAGGTCGGCGACAACGTCTACCGCGATGCCAGCCTCAAGGCCGCGGTGCCGATTCCCGGCGGCGCGCGGCGCGGCCCGGGCAGTGCCTCGCCGGTGCTCGACTCGCCGCTGCAGCCGATGCTCGAATCGAAGATGCGCAGCGACCGCATCGACGATGGCGCCGACGGTGCGGCGCGGGCCGCTTCGCGCCAGCAGCTGGCGCGCATCGCGCTGCAGCTCGAGGACGCGCTGTCGGAGATGGTGCATGCGCGGCTGATCACCGTGCGCCGCGCCGACCTCTGGTTGGAGGTCGAGATCAACAGCGACATCCTGTTCCCCAGCGGCTCGGCGACACTCGACTTCGGCGCGCAGTCGCTGCTCGGTCGACTGGCCGCGGTGCTGCGCGGGCTGCCCAATCCGATCCGGATCGAGGGCTACACCGACGATCGCCCGATCCGCACCGCGCAGTTCCCGTCGAACTGGGAACTGTCGGCCGCGCGCGCGGCCAGCGTGGTGCACCTGTTCGTGCGCGAGGGCCTGGCGCCCGAGCGGCTGGTGATGGTCGGCTACGGCGAACAGCGACCCAAGGCCGACAACGCCAGCGAGGCTGGCCGCAACGCCAACCGGCGCGTGGTGCTGATGGTGCTGGCCGAGCCCGAGTCGCCCCAGGGGCAGCCGATCGGCGGGCCGTCGCCCACGCAGCCGGTCGCGCTCGATGCCATCCCTGCGGTCGCCGCCGACCGCGCCCCCGATACCCTGCCCCCCCATCCCCGAGGAGAGACCTGATGCGCGTCTGGGCGATCGCCAACCAGAAAGGCGGCGTCGGCAAGACCACGACCACGCTGGCCCTCGGCCGCGCGATGGTCGCGCGCGGGTTGCGCGTGCTGCTGGTCGATCTCGACCCGCATGCCTCGCTCACCCGAGCGTTCGGCATCCCGACCGACCCACCGCCTGCGGGCGTGGCCGACCTGTTCGCCACCCCACCCTCGAGCCTGGCCGCGCTGATGCGCGCCTCGCCGACCGAAGGCCTGGACTACGTCTGCGCGCAGACCGCGCTGGCAACGCTCGAACGCCGCAGCGCGACCCAGCCGGGTCTGGGCCTGGCGCTGTCGCAGGCGATCACCCGGCACACCGGCGGCCACGATGCGATCCTGCTCGACTGCCCGCCCACGCTCGGCCTGTTGATGGTCAACGCCCTGGCAGCGGCGGACCGGGTGATCGTGCCCACGCAGTGCGAGCCGCTGGCGCTCTATGGCCTGGCCGGCATGGTGCGCACGGCCGAAATGGTCGAACGCTCCCGGCAACGGCCGCTGCCGGTCTCGGTGGTGCCGACCATGTACGACCGCCGCACCCGGATCGGGCGCGAGACGCTGGCGCAGCTGCAGGACGAGTACGCCGGCAAGATCTGGGACGAGGCGGTCCCGGTCGACACCCAGCTCAGCAACGCCGACGCACTCGCCCAGCAGGTGGTCAACGGCCATCCGCCGGGCCGCGCATTCTCGGCCTACGGCCGCGCGCTCGACTGGCTGTTGGCCGAAGACCAGGCGCTGGAGCACGCGGCATGAACGCCGCCGAGGTCGTCGACGACTACCTCGGCGTGCTGCTGTCGGCGGCCCCGGTGCCGACGGCCCCCGCGCCGACGCCGCCCCCCGCGGTCGCGGCGCCCCCTGTGCCGGCACCGCACAGCCCGACGCCGGCACCGACTTCTGCGCCACCACCGCCGGCACCGGCCGCACCGCAGCCACGGCCCCCCGCGCCTGCGGCGCGCGCGCAGACCGCGGCCGCCGCGGCGCCTGCCCGCGCGTCGCCGCGCGTCGCGAGCGCACCGGCCCACGACGACATTCCGCCGCCGCGCCGCAGCGGCGAGCGTCAGGCCCGCTGGCTGCGGCTGCGCTGCGGCGGGCAGATCTATGGCCTGGAACTGCTGAAGATCCGCGAGGTCGTGCTGCCCGCCCCGCTGCTGCCGGTGCGCGGCGCATCGCCGTGCTTGGCCGGCCTGATGAATCTGCGCGGCCAGGTCGTGCCGGTCGTCGACCTGGGCCTGCAACTGGGCGACACCGCCGTCGAGGACACGCCATCGACGCGGATCGTCGTGCTCGAGGAACACGGCGACACGCTCGGCCTGCGCGTGTCCACGGTCGAGGACGTGGCCGTGGTCTCCGATGCCCAGATCGAAGGCGCCCACACCTCCCGCCTCGCCCCGGTCGGCGACCACCGCATCCGCGGCATCGCACGTCTCGGCGGCGCGGTCATGCTGCTGCTCGACGCCTCCCGACTGCTGTCGATGCCGCTCTACACCGCCCGCTGAGCCTCACGGCGGCCACCGGTACGCGCCTGAAACGCTCCGCTTCGGATGGAGACCGGCCTGCCGGCCGACAAGCCGAAAAACCGGGCTCTGACCCCGCGTGCTCTCACCCAGCCTTGACTTGGGCGCGCGCCGCTCCGCCTCGCGGATAGGCCCGGCCCGGTGCAGCACGCCGGGCGTTCGCCCACTCGCGCGGCATGCCGCGCAAGCAGAGCGAGCTCACCCCTGGCGCGCTCGACGCGGCCACCGACCGTCAGTCCGCTGCTGCGGACATTGGCAGCCCGACTTCGGTTGGATGCGGAGTCGCCTGCTTGAGGAAGTCACGCGCTGTCGGCCTCAGTGCGTCGTGCTGGTCGGGGATCACGGCAGCGGGCCATGGATGGACCGCGACGGCGAGTCAGCCAGGATGGCTGACCGAGCCGAGGAGCAGTCCCCGGCCGGCGCGACGCGCGCGCCGAAGACAAACGCACTGATCGAGTGGGCAGGAGCAAAGAGTCCCGATCGGCCCACCCTAAAGCTCGCCGCATCGCTGCCGCTAACCCGTCGTACCCCCGACTTTGCGGAGACGCGATGACCACCGTGGACCTGGGCGAGGATCTCGGCATCGAGACCAGCGCCGCACTCAAGGCACGGCTCGAGCCCCACCTGGCCCAAGACCAGGACGTGCTGCTGGACGGCGCCCAAGTGCGACGCGTGCACACCGCCGGCCTGCAGGTGCTGTGCGCGTTCTTCGCCAGCCGCAACGCCTCGGGCCGAAGCACCGCACTGCACGACAGCAGCGCCGCCCTGCTCGACGCCATCCGCCTGCTGGGGATCGGCCCCTCGCTGGGACTGCCCAGCCCCCCTCGCAATCATTCGAACGCAAGCACAGTGGAGAACGCCGCATGAGCGCACGCATTCTGGTAGTGGACGACTCGGCCTCGATGCGCCAGATGGTCTCCTTCGCCCTGACCTCGGCCGGCTTCTCGGTCGAAGAAGCCGAAGATGGCCAAGTCGCCCTGGGGCACGCACAAGGCCAGCGGTTCAACGCCGTGGTGACCGACGTCAACATGCCCAATATGGACGGGATCGCCCTGATCCGCGCCCTGCGCGGCCTGCCCGACTACAAGTTCGTCCCGATGCTGATGCTCACGACCGAGTCGGCCGCAGACAAGAAAGCCGAAGGCAAGGCCGCGGGTGCGACCGGCTGGCTGGTCAAGCCGTTCAACCCGGACCAACTCGTCGCCACCGTTCAGAAAGTCCTGGGCTGACGCCCGCCTTCCGCCTCCGACGCCAGGTCTTCACCCCATGAACATGGACATGCAGCGTTTCCACGCCACTTTCTTCGAGGAAAGCCGGGAAGGCCTGGAGGCGATGGAAGCTGGCCTGCTGCAACTCGAGCAGGGCGACCAGGACCCGGAGCTGGTGAACTCGATCTTCCGCGCCGCGCACTCAATCAAGGGCGGCGCCGCGACATTCGGATTCGACGCGGTCGCCGCGCTGACCCATGTGCTCGAAACGCTGCTCGACGAACTGCGCGCCGGCAAGCGCAGCGTCGATGCCACCGCGACCGATGCGATGCTGGCGTCGGTCGATGTCCTGCGCGCGCTGTTGGCCGAAGCCGAAACCGGCCATCCCGCCGACCCGGCCGCTGCGGTCGCGGTCCAGGCCCGGCTCGAGGCGGTACTGTCGGGCAGCACCGCGCCAGCGCCGGTCGCGGCCACCGCACCGGCCACGCCTGCGGTCGATCCCGTCGCCGAGCCGACCGGCTGGCAGATCGGGTTCACCCCGGCGCCGTCGATGTTCATGAGCGGCAACGACCCGCTGCGCATCATCCGCGAGCTCGACCAGCTGGCCTCGCTCGACGTTGCCTGCCGGATGGAACGCCTGCCCGGTTTTGGCCAGCTCGATCCGCTCGAAGCGTATCTGGCCTGGGACCTGGGCCTGATCGGCGCGGTGCCGCGCAGCGCCGTCGACGACGTGTTCGCCTGGGTCGAGGACGACTGCACGCTCGACATCCGCCCGATGGCGGCCGCCGCGCCCGCGGCGAGGCCTGCGCCGGCATCGACGCCGAGCGCGGACCCGACGCGCGCCCCCGCCACGAGCGCCGCCGCTGCCGGCACGGCGGCCCCGACGGCGGGCGGTCACGAGGCCGAAAGCTCGATCCGGGTCAGCACCGACAAGATCGACGGCCTGATCAACCTGGTCGGCGAACTGGTGATCACCCAGGCCATGCTCAAGCAGGTGTCCGCCGCCCTCGACCCGGCGTTGAGCGAACGCCTGTTCGCTGGGCTGGACCTGCTCGAACGCAATACCCGCGATCTGCAGGAAGCGGTCATCGGCGTGCGCATGCTGCCGGTCGATGCCGTGTTCCGTCGTTTCCCCCGTCTCGTGCGCGACCTGTCCACGCGGCTGGGCAAGCAGGTGCGCCTGCGCACGCTCGGCGAAGGTACCGAACTCGACAAGGGCCTGATCGAGAAGATCGCCGATCCTCTGGTGCATCTGGTCCGCAATGCGATCGACCACGGTCTGGAGTTGCCCGACGCGCGCCGCGCCGCGGGCAAGGATGAAGCCGGCACGATCACACTTGCCGCCTCGCACCAAGGCGGCCATATCGTCATCGAGGTCGCCGACGATGGCCGCGGCCTGGACCGCGAACGGATCCTGGCCAAGGCCGCCGAGCGCGGCCTGGCCGTGCCGGAGTCCCCGACCGATGCGCAGATCTGGGATCTGATTTTCCAGGCCGGCTTTTCGACCGCCGATGCGGTGACCGACCTGTCGGGGCGCGGCGTCGGCATGGACGTGGTCCGGCGCAACATCCAGGCGCTCGGTGGCGAGGTCCAGCTCGAGAGTCGCACCGGCCACGGCACGCGTGTGGTGATCCGCCTGCCACTGACCCTCGCCATCCTCGATGGCATGAGCGTGGCCGTCGGCGAGGAGACCCTGATCCTGCCACTGACCTATGTGATCGAGGCGCTGCAACCCCAGGCCGAGGACATCCGCAGCCTCACCGGCGAGGGCCGCGTGTTGCGCGTGCGTGGCGAGTACCTGCCACTGGTCTCACTCAACGATCATTACCGCTACGGCCAGCCACAAGGCGACGATCCGCTGGTCGTCGTTGTCGAGGGCGACGGCCAGAAGCTGGCGCTCGAAGTCGACGAACTCATCGGCCAGCAGCAGGTCGTGGTCAAGAATCTGGAAAACAACTACCGCCGCGTCGATGGCATCTCCGGTGCGACGATCCTCGGCGATGGCCGCGTGGCACTGATCGTCGATGTCGGGGGGCTGGCCCGTTCGCTGCGTCTGCCGCAGGCAGCTTGACGCTGGCGGTGTTCGATCGCCGTGGACGCACGGCTGCGACACGTCGCGTGCGTTCACCGAAATTCACGTCATGTGCGCATTCATTCCTCAATGAGAGTCACGCGCGCGGCACTTTGAAAAAAATGGGTTTCGACCTTCAAGTCGCCCCGTTTCCGGCCGCTAGTCGTGAGGCACAGGACGCGCTCCAAGTGTTGACCAACACCTGCCCGCGTCCTTTTGTCGTATCCGGAGATCTCCAATGAGATGGTTGAACAACCTGTCGATCGCCCGAAAGCTGGCGATCGCCTTCACCATGATCGTGCTGCTGGCCGCGGGCCTGGGCGCATTCGCCCTGAACCGACTGGGCGGCATCAATGCCGAATTGCAGAAGGTCAGCCTCGATGACATGCCTGCGGTGCAGTACCTGGCCGAGATCCGGTCGCAGTTGGGCGAGTACCGGATGTACGAACTCTCGCAGCTCAGCCGCCTGGCCGAGCCCGATGCAGTGCGCGACTACGACCAGCGTCTGGCCCAGATCGAAAAGATCATCGCCGAGCAGCGCTCGCTGTACGAAGGTCTGCCGCTGATCGACGAGGAGCGCGGCCTGTACGACGCGATGACCGCGCGGCTGGCAGCATACTTCGGCGCTCGGCGCGAGATCGAGCAGGCGCTGGCCGCTGGCGACAGCGAGACCGCGCAGACGATTTCCGATGCGAAGTCACGTCCGCTGCGCCGTCTTCTGTTCGAGTCGATAGCCGCCCTGGCGCAGTTCAACGATCAACGCTTGAGCGACGACATCGCCCAGGCCAACGAGGTCTACCGCAGCAGCCTGCTGGCAATGATCGCCGGCATCGCGATCATCGTGCTGCTGGCCACGACAATGGCGATCGCGATCTCGCGAACGCTGTCGCAATCGGTCGGCAGCGCGGTCAAGGTCGCCAACGATGTGTCGCAAGGTCGCCTGGATACGCAGATCGTCGTCGACCGGCATGACGAGGTCGGACAGCTGCTTGCGGCCATGCAACGCATGCAGGGTCAGCTGCGCGCCGTCATCGATGCCCAGCGCGACATGGCCCGCGCGCATGACGACGGCACGATCAGCCATCGCATGGACGAGGGTACATTCCCCGGCGACTACGGCCAGATGGTGCGCGAGACCAACGCGCTGGTCGGCTCGCACGTCGACGTGAAGATGCACATGATCGAGGTCATGCGCCAGTACGCAATCGGCGACCTGACGCCGGACCTGGCGCAGTACCCAGGCGAGAAAGCGGTGCTGACCGAGACGATGGCCGCAGTGAAGGCCAACCTCGGTGCGATCAACGCCGAGGTCAAGGCAGTGGCCGGCGCCGCCGCCCGTGGCGACTTCAGCGTCCGCGGCGATGCGGCGCGGTTCCAGTACGACTTCCGCGGCATGATCGAGGACCTCAACCGGCTGATGGATGCCGCCGACGGCAACCTCGACCAGCTCTCGCGCCTGCTGCAGTCGATCGCGGCCGGCGATCTGACCGCCCGCATGGAGGGCGACTTCCACGGTGTGTTCGCCCGCATGCGCGACGACGCCAACACCACCGTCGCCCAGCTCACCGGCATCGTCGCCCGCATCCAGGACGCCTCGGCCGCGATCGGCACCGCATCCACCGAGATCGCCTCGGGCAACGACGACCTTTCGCGCCGCACTGAGCAGCAGGCGGCCAACCTGGAAGAAACCGCCGCCTCGATGGAGGAACTCACCTCCACCGTGCGCCAGAACGCCGACCACGCCCGCCAGGCCAACCAGCTCGCCCAGGGCGCGGCCACCGTCGCCTCCCAGGGCGGCGAGGTCGTCGGCCAGGTCGTGTCCACGATGGCCGACATCGAAGCCTCCTCGCGCAAGATCGCCGACATCATCTCGGTCATCGACGGCATCGCGTTCCAGACCAACATCCTCGCGCTCAATGCCGCGGTCGAAGCCGCGCGTGCCGGCGAACAGGGCCGTGGTTTCGCCGTCGTCGCCTCCGAGGTCCGCACCCTCGCCCAGCGCAGCGCCAATGCCGCCAAGGAGATCAAGGGCCTGATCGACGACTCCACCGGCAAGGTCGCCAGCGGCGCCGCGCTCGCCGGCCAGGCCGGCCGCACGATGGCCGAGATGGTCGCCTCGGTGCAGCGCGTGACCGACATCATGGGCGAGATCTCCGCCGCCTCGCAGGAACAAGCGGCCGGTATCGAGCAGGTCAACCAGACCATTGTGCAGATGGACGAGACCACCCAGCAGAACGCCGCGCTGGTCGAAGAAGCCTCCGCCGCCGCACGCGCGATGGAGGAACAGGCCGCCGGGCTCGCCGATGCGATCGCAGTGTTCGACATCGACGCCGGCCGCAGCAGCGCCACCGCTCGCCGGACCGCCGCCACAGCGCCGCCGATCGCGCCGGCCAGCATCCGCCTGGGGACGCCTGCCGCAGCGGCCGAACGCGCTGCCCCGGTGCGCAAGGCGCCGGCGGCGGTGCTGGAGACCGACTGGGCGGAGTTCTGATCGTAGGCCGGCCGCTCCGTCGCACCCACGTCGGAGCGGCCGGCCTGCCAGCTGTCGGCGCACGCCTCAATCTCGACGCAGCGCGGCCGATACCGATGGCAGGCCCACTCCTGCCACCCCCATGAACCCCGTCGCCGCCGTGCTCCGAGCGCTGTCCGATCTTTCGATGCAGCGCAAATTCCTGGTCCAGACCGCGCTCGTCGCGACCGGCATCATCCTGCTGGCCGTCGTCGCGGCCCGGGTCCAGTTCGTCGACCTCAATCAGTCCCGCAAGGATGGCGTCGCATCACAGGTGCGACTGGCGTTGGGCGTCATCGAGGAATACGCCAGCCGCGTCGAACATGGCGAGCTGACCGTCGAGCAGGCCAAGGAACGCGCACTGCGCACGCTCGCGGCCATGCGCTCGGACAATGGCGTCGACTACTTCTTCGTCACCGACGAACACCCCACCATGCTGATGCACCCGCTGCGCGCGGACCTGATCGGCAAGGACGTGTCTGGGATCATCGACACCGACGGCACGGCCATTTACAGCCGCTTCGTCGAGGTCGCGCGCGCCGGCGGCGGCAACGTCGACTACCTCTGGGCCAAGCCGGGCGAGGACGAACCGGTGCACAAGACCTCGTACTCGGCGATGTACGCACCGTGGGGCTGGGTGGTGACCACCGGCGTCTACCTCGACGACACCCAGGCCCAGGCGCTGACGTTCACTGTGATCATGACCGCCGTCGGCGGCCTGCTGGTGCTGCTCAACGCTGGCATCGGCTGGCTGATCGGCCACTCTGTCCTCGAGCCACTGGGACGGGCGGTGCATGCGATCCGCGGCGTGGCCCGCGGCGACCTGAGTATCCGCACCGGCCACCAGGGCCGCGACGAGATCGGCCAGATGCTGCGCTCGACCGACGAGATGGTGCACATGCTCGAGCGGTTCTCTGAACAAACGCGCGAGATGATCGGCCAGCATGCCGGCGACGACATGCGTCACCGGATGCCGGTGGACTTCCCGGGTGTGTACGGCGAACTGGCGTCTGGTATCAACACCATGATGTTCGAGCACCTGGACGCGTTCGTCGAGGCGATCGACATCCTCAACGAATACGCCAATGGCGATCTGTCGCGCGACGCGCGCCGCCTGCCTGCCAGCCGTGCGGTCCTGCACGAAGCCATGGACGCTGCCAAGGCCAGCCTCATGGCGATCAATGGCGAGATCAACCGACTGGCCACTGCGGCCGCCGCCGGCGACTTCTCGGTCCGCGGCGACGAGCGCCGGTTCCGCGACGATTTCGGGCGCATGATCCAGAGCCTCAACGCAATGATGGCGGCCAGCGATCGCAGCCTGAGCGAGCTCTCACGCCTGCTGCAGTCGATCGCGGCCGGCGACCTGACCGCCCGCATGGAGGGCGACTTCCACGGTGTGTTCGCCCGCATGCGCGACGACGCCAACACCACCGTCGCCCAGCTCACCGGCATCGTCGCCCGCATCCAGGACGCCTCGGCCGCGATCGGCACCGCATCCACCGAGATCGCCTCGGGCAACGACGACCTTTCGCGCCGCACTGAGCAGCAGGCGGCCAACCTGGAAGAAACCGCCGCCTCGATGGAGGAACTCACCTCCACCGTGCGCCAGAACGCCGACCACGCCCGCCAGGCCAACCAGCTCGCCCAGGGCGCGGCCACCGTCGCCTCCCAGGGCGGCGAGGTCGTCGGCCAGGTCGTCGCCACGATGGCCGACATCGAAGCCTCCTCGCGCAAGATCGCCGACATCATCTCGGTCATCGACGGCATCGCGTTCCAGACCAACATCCTCGCGCTCAATGCCGCGGTCGAAGCCGCACGCGCTGGCGAACAGGGTCGCGGTTTCGCCGTCGTCGCCTCCGAGGTCCGCACCCTCGCCCAGCGCAGCGCCAACGCCGCCAAGGAGATCAAGGGGCTGATTGACGACTCCACCGGCAAGGTCGCCAGCGGCGCCGCGCTCGCCGGCCAGGCCGGCGCCACGATGGCCGAGATGGTCGCCTCGGTGCAGCGTGTGACCGACATCATGGCCGAGATCTCCGCCGCTTCGCAGGAGCAGGCCGCCGGCATCGAGCAGGTCAACCAGACCATCGTGCAGATGGACGAGACCACCCAGCAGAACGCCGCGCTGGTCGAAGAAGCCTCGGCCGCCGCACGCGCGATGGAGGAACAGGCCGCCGGGCTCGCCGATGCGATCGCGGTGTTCCGCGTCGACACCGCCACGGCGTTGCTACAGGCGGTGGTGGATGCGGCCCGCCCGCCGACCATCGGCCACGCGCTGTCCTGACCCCGCCGATCGGCCGCCCCATGCCCGGAGGACGACAAGCACGATGGCGCCTGCAGACCCGCTCTATCCGCTGGACGACGAGGCGCTGTCGCGCTACATGCTGCGCGACAGCGCCGACATGGGACGCGTGCTGCGCAGTCTGGTCGAGGCGAAGGCATTGATCAGCGGCAGCCTGATACCCGGCGACCTGGCCTGCCCGACCGCACTACTCGCGGTCGGCGACGACGGCACCCTGGTCCTTGACGCCAGCCGGCAGGACGCCCTCAACCGCAAGCTCGCGATCTGCACCCAGCTCATCTGCGATACCCGGCTCGACGCGGTGCAGATCCGCTTCCGGCTGTCGACGCCGCTGCCGGCCCTGCACGAGGGACGCCAGGCGTTCATCGCCTCCTGGCCCGAGGCGCTGCTGCGCCTGCAGCGACGCGACCTCTATCGCGTCGTGCCGCCGTTCGATGCCGGCGTGACGCTGCATCCGGGGCATGGCAACGCCCCGGCGGCGTTACCGGACAACGGCCTGAGGGTGCTGGATCTGAGCGGCGGCGGGCTGGCGGTGGCGCTGGACGACGGCGAAGATCCACGATTCGCACCCGGGCGTACGCTCAACGGTTGCCTGTTGCAATTGCCCGACACCGTGGCGATGCCGGTGACCGTCACCGTCGCGCATCGTTTCTGCGAACAGATCGGCTTGCGGGTGCGCTGGCGTGCAGGCTGTCGCTTCGTCGCGCTGGCACCGGTCGCGCAGCGGCGGATCCTGCAGTCCATCTTCCAGATCGAGCGCCAGCGCAACGCCCGACTGCGCCGCGCCGTGTAACGCCGCTTTTCTAAAGTTGCCCGCCGCGCGGCCGATGTCGCACGGGACACCCGACACGCGCGCGAGCGCGGCATGCCTGCAGGAGCGCACCGATGAGCAGTCCAGATCCCCAGAACGCCGGCGAGTACCTTACTTTCACCCTGGGCGACGAGCACTACGGTGTCGACATCCTCAAGGTGCAGGAGATCCGAGGCTACGACGCGGTCACCCGCTTGCCCGACGCCCCGGACTACATCAAGGGCGTGATCAACCTGCGCGGCACGATCGTGCCGGTGATCGACCTGCGTCTGAAGCTGCGCCTGGCGCAGGCGCGCTACGACAGCTTCACGGTGATGATCGTGCTCAACGTCGACGACCGCGTCGTAGGCATCGTCGTCGACGGCGTGTCGGACGTGGTGCCGCTGTCGGCCGAGCAGATCCGCCCGACACCCGAGTTCGGCGCGGCGATCGACACCCGTTGCATCTCCGGCATCGGCACCTTCGACGACCGGATGCTGATCCTGCTCGACATCGAAACCCTGCTCGACAGCGCCGAACTGGCGGTCCCGCAGGCGGCGTGATCCGGATCTGGAATCGCCGTCACACAGTTTGCACTCAAGGCCCGGCCGCACGCGGCCGATAGAGGCGGACACAGGCGCTTTTGCGCCTGCCGTCCATCGATCAAGGAACAGACCATGACCATCCACTGCAAGACGTCTTCCCTGCTGGCCGCGCTGTTGCTCGCCGGCGGCGCCTCGACCGCCTTTGCCCAAGAGGCCATCCGCCCCGAACAGGCCGTGCGCTTCGTCGGCAAGAGCGGCATGGTCTGCGGCAAGGTCGAGAAAACCCGCTACGCGGAGAACACCGAAGGCCAGCCGACCTTCCTGTACATGGGCGGCGCGTTCCCGCGCCACACCTTCTCGGCGCGCATCCCCAACGAACAGCGCGACCGCTTCCGTCCCTCGCCCGAGGAACTGGAAGGCCGCGACGTGTGCGTCGTGGGCACCATCCAGCGCGACGCCAGCCGCGCCGAGATCGCCGTCAACTCGCCCAGCGACATCAAGCTCGCCACCATCAAGTAAGCCGCGCCCGGATCGCAGACCGCGTCCGGGCCGCTTTTCCATCCGGCCGCCTACGGGGGATTGCCGCATGCACTGGTTCTCGAATCTCAAGCTCGCACCGAAACTGATGCTGGCATTCGGCGTCGTCCTGATCCTGATGATCGCCCAGGGCGTGGGCGGGTTCGTCGGTCTGCGCTCGCTTGACAGCGTCACCGACCACCTGGCCGACAACACGCTGCCGACGCTGACCACGGTCGGAGAAACGCGTGCCCTGCTCGGGGAGTACCGCGCGGCGTCGTACCTGGGCCTGGTGCGCGCCAGCGAGCAGGTCAAGCGCGATGCCCGCGAACGCACCGCGGCGATGGAACAGCAGATCGAAGCGAACACGGCGGCGTACGAGCCGCTGATCGTCTCGCCCGAGGAGCGCAAGCTCTACGACGGCTTCGTGACCGCCTGGGCCGATGCCAAGGCCTCATACCACGAGGTCAACGAACTGCTCGAACTCGATCTGCCCGACGACGCCACCGATACCTTCATCGGCCGCACCCGTGACCTGCACCTGGCCGCCGGCAACGCGCTGCAGGCGCTGCAGGCCGAGGCCGATCGCCAGGCCACCGCGGCCCGCGAGGAAGCCCGCTCCGTGCAGACCGGTTCGAGCATTCTCATGGCGACCATGCTGCTGGCCGGCATCACCGGCGGCATGGTCATCGCCTGGCTGATGGCGCGCAGCCTCACCGGCGCCACCCGCTCGGCGGTCACAATCGCCAACGACGTGGCCAGCGGCAAGCTCGACACCCGCATCGACGCCAGCCGCCGCGACGAGATCGGCGACCTGCTCAAGGCCATGCAGCGCATGCAGCACGATCTTCGCGAGCGGATCGAGCGCGACCAGAAGATCGCCAGCGAGAACCTGCGCATCCGCACTGCCCTCGACAGCGCCTCGACCGGGATGATCGTCACCGATGAGTCGTTCAACATCCTCTACGTCAATCCCGCGCTGCAGACCGTGATGCGCGACAACGCCGAGGCTATCGCCGCCGAGCTGCCGCACTACGATCCGGCCCAGCCGCTGATCGGCACCTCGTTGACGACCTTCGAACTGGATGGCAAGCCGGACCAGCGCGTGCTTGCCAGCCTCAAGGAGCGCGGCATCGCGCACCGCGAGATGCAGTACCAGGACGCCTGCATCGCCCAGATCATCTCGCCGATCCGCGACGCGCAGGGCCGCGACATCGGTCTGATCGCCGAGTGGCGCGACCGCACCGGTGAAGTCCGGGTCGAAGCCGAAGTCGCGCGCATCGTGTCCGCGGCCGCGGCCGGCGACCTCGACCATCGCGTCTCGCTGGAAGGCAAGCAGGGCTTCATCCGGCAATTGGCGCAGCAGCTCAACAGCCTGCTCGACGCCAATGCGGTCAGCCTGGCGCAGGTCTCGCACGTGCTCAATGCGCTCGCCTCGGGCGATCTGACCGCGCGTATGGAAGGTGATTTCCACGGTGTGTTCGCCCGCATGCGCGACGACGCCAACACCACCGTCGCCCAGCTCACCGGCATCGTCGCCCGCATCCAGGACGCCTCGGCCGCGATCGGCACCGCATCCACCGAGATCGCCTCGGGCAACGACGATCTCTCGCGCCGCACCGAGCAGCAGGCGGCCAACCTGGAAGAAACCGCCGCCTCGATGGAGGAACTCACCTCCACCGTGCGCCAGAACGCTGACCACGCCCGCCAGGCCAACCAGCTCGCCCAGGGCGCGGCCACCGTCGCCTCGCAGGGCGGCGAGGTCGTCGGCCAGGTCGTCGCCACGATGGCCGACATCGAAGCCTCCTCGCGCAAGATCGCCGACATCATCTCGGTCATCGACGGCATCGCGTTCCAGACCAACATCCTCGCGCTCAATGCCGCGGTCGAAGCCGCGCGTGCCGGCGAACAGGGCCGCGGCTTCGCCGTCGTCGCCTCCGAGGTCCGCACCCTCGCCCAGCGCAGCGCCAACGCCGCCAAGGAGATCAAGGGGCTGATTGACGACTCCACCGGCAAGGTCGCCAGCGGCGCCGCGCTCGCCGGCCAGGCCGGCGCCACGATGGCCGAGATGGTCGCCTCGGTGCAGCGTGTGACCGACATCATGGCCGAGATCTCCGCGGCTTCGCAGGAGCAGGCCGCCGGCATCGAGCAGGTCAACCAGACCATCGTGCAGATGGACGAGACCACCCAGCAGAACGCCGCGCTGGTCGAAGAAGCCTCGGCCGCCGCACGCGCGATGGAGGAACAGGCCACGGGTCTGGCCGAGGCGATCTCGATGCTGCGGATCGAAGGGCAGGCCGTGGCGACACCCGCTGCGCAGCCGACCCGGGCAGCGCCGCCGCCGTCGCGCAAGCCGGCACCGGCCGCGCCGCGTCCGGCGACACGCGCGCCCGCCGCGCCCGCCCTGGCCGAGGCCGACTGGGCGGAGTTCTGATCGTCGCCGCCGATACGGGGCGCCCACAAGGCCCGGCCCTGCGCCGGGCCTTGTGCGTGGCGGAGCCGATTGCGGTCAACTTCGCCGGCGCCGCGCCGATACCCCATCGAGTCTTACTGACGCGCCGGTCGCCATGAGTGCCGCTTCCCTGCCCCATCCCCCCGGCGACGCACGCCAGTTCGTGTTCGCCGACCGCGATTTCCGCCGTGTGTGCCAGTTGATCCACGACCGGGCGGGCATCGCCCTGGTCGCCAGCAAGCGCGACATGGTCTACGGCCGGCTGTCGCGGCGGCTGCGTGCGCTCGGCCTCGACGACTTCGGCGACTATCTGGCGCTGCTGGAAGGCGATCCCGATGGCGAGGAATGGCAAGCGTTCACCAACGCGCTGACCACCAATCTGACCTCGTTCTTCCGCGAGCCGCACCACTTCGAGACCCTGCGCACCCAGTTGCAGCGCGCCGGGACGGGCCGCAAGCCGCTGACATTGTGGTCGTGCGCGGCCTCGACCGGCGAGGAGCCGTACTCGATGGCCATCACCGCCTGCGAGGCGTTCGATACGCTGCAGCCGCCGGTGCGCATCGTCGCGACCGATATCGACACCCAGGTCCTGGCGACTGCGCGCCAGGGCGTCTACCCGATCGAGCGCGTCGCCGCGCTCGACGCCGATCTACGACGCCGCTTCTTCCAGCGCGGCACCGGCCCCAATGCCGGCAAGTGTCGGGTGCATCCGGCGCTGCAGGCGCTGATCGAGTTCCGCCCCTTGAACCTGCTGGCCGGCCGCTACGACGTCGGTGGGCCTTTCGATGCGATCTTCTGCCGCAACGTGATGATCTACTTCGACAAGCCGACCCAGCGCGGGATCCTGTCGCGGCTGGTCACGCACATGGACGTGGCCAGCCTGCTCTACACCGGGCATTCGGAAAACTACCTGCATGCCGCCGACCTGATCCAGCCGTGTGGCCGCACGCTGTACCGGCGCCACTACACGGCCCCCGCCGCGTGAGCATGTCACCCAGCGATGCGGTGATGCGCTACCGCGACCCGCAGTTCCAGGTGCCGGCGGCCAAGCTGCTGCCCACCCAGTACCTGGTGGTGGACGACGGCACGGCGCTGGTCACCGTGCTCGGCTCGTGCGTGGCCGCGTGCATTCGCGACCCGCTGCTGCACCTGGGCGGCATGAACCACTTCCTGTTGCCCGACGGCGGCAACGGCGACGGCGCGCCGGCGCGCTACGGCAGCTATGCGATGGAGGTACTGATCAACGAACTGCTCAAGCGCGGCGCCAGCCGCCGTCGTCTCGAGGCCAAGGTGTTCGGTGGCGCCAACGTGCTCAAGGGCTTCACCAGCAACCCGGTGGGCACCCGCAATGCCGAATTCGTGCGCGGCTATCTAGACGCGGAGCACATCCCGGTTGTGGCCGAAGACCTGCAGGGCATCCATCCGCGCAAGGTGTGGTTCTTCCCGCAGAGCGGCAAGGTGATGGTCTACCGCCTGCCGCACGCGCACGGCGCCGAGGTGGCGGCCGCCGAATCGGCCGTCCGCGCCCGCCTGGCGCGTGCGCCGATCGCCGGCGATGTGGAGCTGTTCGAATGACGCCGGTCCGCGTGCTCATCGTCGACGACTCGGCGGTCGTGCGTCAGCTGCTGACCGAGGTGCTGTCCGCCGACCCGGAGATCGACGTCGTGGGCAGCGCCGCCGACCCGCTGCTCGCGCGCGAGAAGATCAAACGCCTGCATCCCGATGTGCTGACCCTCGATGTCGAGATGCCGCGCATGGACGGCCTGGTGTTCCTCGACAACCTGATGCGCTTGCGACCGATGCCGGTGGTGATGGTGTCCTCGCTGACCGAACGCGGCGCCGACATCACCCTGCAGGCGCTGGCGCTGGGCGCGGTGGACTTCGTCGCCAAGCCGCGTCTCAATGTCGCCCACGGGCTGGAGGCCTACGCGCAGGAGATCACCGCGAAGGTCAAGGCGGCCGCGCGCGCGCAGGTGCGCGCCGCGCCGCGCCCGGCGGCCCGGTCGACGGCCGGACCCGCGGCACCGACGGAAGCGGCCGCCACGCCGGTCGCGTTGCGCTACCGCACGACCGACCGGCTGATCGCGATCGGCGCGTCGGCCGGCGGCACCGAAGCGATCCGTGTCGTGCTCGAGGCGATGCCGCCCGACGCCCCGGCGATCGTGCTGACCCAGCACATTCCCGCCAGCTTCAGCGCGCCGTTCGCCGAGCGCCTGGACCGCCACTGCGCGATGCTGGTGCGCGAGGCGCGCGACGGCGAGACGATCCTGCCCGGGCATGTCTACCTGCCACCGGGCGACCACCACCTGCGCGTACTGCGCGACGGCGCCCGCTGGCGGTGCCGGCTCGACCCCGGCCCGCCGGTCAACCGGCACCGGCCCGCGGTCGACGTGCTGTTCCGCTCGGTCGCGCAGGCGGCCGGTGCCAACGCGGTCGCGGCGATCCTCACCGGCATGGGCGACGACGGCGCGCGCGGACTGCTCGAACTGCGCGAGGCCGGGGCTGCGACACTGGTGCAGGACGAGGCCAGCAGCGTCGTCTGGGGCATGCCCGGCGCCGCCTGGAAGCTGGGCGCCGCGCACGAATGCCTGCCGCTGGAGCGTATCGCCCAGCGCCTGCTCGCATTGGCCCGACGCGAGTCGATCGACTGACCCCGCCCGGACGGCAGTGCTCTCCCCCGGGGCTCAGGCGACCAGTCCGACGCCGCAACGCGTGGACATCACTGCCCGCCCCGACGCGGGATCAACGCCGGCTCAGTGCCGCGCGCCGGCATAGGCCTTCTCGCCGGCCAGGACCGCCAGCCGGACCGTCCGGCCGTCGGTGTCGCGCTGCGCGAGGCGATTGCCCGGCGGCGGCAAGGGACAGGTGGCGTAGGCGGTGTACGCGCACGGCGGGTTGTAGGCGCGGTTGAAGTCGACGACGACCGTCGCACCGTCGGCAACGGGACCGGTCTGCAGATAGCGGCCGACCGCATAGGTCTCCCGCCCGCTGGTCCGATCCTGAAAATTGAGGCTCAGGCCCTGCTGCGGATCGCCGAGCGCCTCCAGCCGCCAGCGGTGTCCGTCTTTGTCGAACTCCACATAGCCCGGATTGGGTGTGTCGTTGATGTCGCCGATGATGTTGGCGATCGGCAGGGTCGTGCCCGGCGGGTGCGCAACGAACCGGGCCTGCACCCGCCAGGCCGGATCGGGCGCGAAGAAGTCCAGACCGGCGAACTGCAGGCGCGCTGGCGCATCGGCGTGCCGGACCCTGAGGCCGAGCCGATCGCCGCGGCGGATCAACGAGATCCGGCCCTTGCCGTCGTCGTACTCCAGTTGGGTCCCCCCGTCCCGGCCTTCGGGCTGCAGCGCCACCTCGCCCTGCAGGGGGCGACCGTCGACGGTGACCGCGGCCGCTGCGTCGGCGGTGAAGTAGACGCCGTCAGCCCGCCGCTCGAGTGTGCCCAGATGCGGCGGCGCGATGGCCAGGCGGATGTCGTCCTGCGCGCCGCCGCCGACCCGCTGCCGGTCGGCGTCGAGCCAATGCAGGCCGATGAGGCTCGTCCAACCATCGGGCCTGTTCAGTTCGTCGGCGCGCTGGCGCGCCCACGCCGCGTGCGCCTCGCCGAACTCGGGCGCGGTGTCCGCCGCGCCGGGCGGCGCCGCGCCGGGCGCGTCCGGGCGGTCGCAGGCGGCGAGCGCCGGGAGCAGCAGAACCGCAAATGCGAGCGTACGCGTCTTCATGGGGTCACCAGGTCCTTGAGATGCCGAGATGCAGATAGCGGCCGTAGGATTCGTGCAGCGCCGTCAGGACATTGCCGGCGGCGTTGAGCGGCGGCGCCTTGTCGAACAGATTGCGGGCGCCGGCTTCCACCGTCGTGCCGGCGAGCGGCCCGCGGGTGAAGGCATGCGCCACCGATAACGCCCAGCGCTGGGTGGACGGGACGACGAACGGACTGCGATCGGCATACGCACCGGCGGTCACGCTGCCGATGTAGTCGTCGCGCAGCCGCACCGTCCAGCCGGCATGCTGCCAGAGCAGCGTCGCGCTGCCGCGCCATTCCGGCTTCGCGCCATTGATGCCCACTTCGTTGGCCGCGCCCAGGTTCGCAGCGACGATGTCCAGCGCGCCGCTGTCGATGGCCTCGGCGACCTGCTGGACTTCGATCGGCTTTTGCTGGGTGTAGGCCTTCAGGCGGCTGACGTCGAGCAGCAACGCGATGTCGCCCCACGCGGTGTCACGGAACCGCCAGGCCAGGCGGTAGTCCACGCCTGACGCGGTCAACGGTTGCCGGTTGCGATAGGTGTCGAGCACATGGGTCACGACACCGGTCGGCGCGATGCCCGAGCCCTCGAACAGCGCGATGTCTTCGGCGGTCACCGGCGCGCGGACCACGTTCGGGTTGCTGCGGCCTTCGACGACGCGCAGATACGCGTCGTAGAGCACCTCCTCGCCCATGGTGCCGATCGGATTCTCCACTTCGATCCGCCAGGCATCCACGCTCAGACTCAGATGGCCGAGCCCCGGCGCCAGGAACCCGGGCTCGAACACCGCGCCCCACGAGGTTTGCCGCGTCGTCTCCGGCGCGACGTCGTCGCCATAGGCAGTGACGGCACTGACCGAGGGCTTGACCTGCGATCCGTTGCTGTAGGCGTTCAGGCAGGCGGTGTAGTCGGGATACGCGCCCTTGACCACCAGCGCATGGCAGCGCACGGCGTCGTGATTGAAGCCGAACCCGTAGGTCGGCGGGGAATTCACCAGTTCCAGGCCGGGCGCGCGGAAGCCGCCGCTGATCGACCCGCGCAGCAGCAGGCTGTCGTTGACGCCCCAGGCCGCGGCGATCTTCGGCTTGGCCACATCGCCGGCATCGCTGTAGTCCTCGTAGCGCCCCGCGATCTGCAGATCCAGCGAACGCACCAGCGGGACACCGTGGGCCGGCGCGACCAGCGGCACCGCCAGTTCGATCAGCGCCGAGGTCACATTGCGGCTGCCGCGCACGTCGGGCCGGGGACTGTGGGTGAAGAAGTTGCTCTGCGCGACGGTCCCGGTGTACCAGTCCACGTAGGGCGTGCTGCCGTCGATGCTCCGGTCGCGATCGTCGAAGCGACTCTCGTACCGGTACTCCACGCCCGCCGCCAGGCCGATGTCGCCGGCATACCAGGACAGCAGGTCGGGCCGGTCGACCTTGAGATCCCACAACGCCAGTTCGGTCGTCCCCTGCCGGGTGGCCTCGCCGATGAACGCCGACGTGTCGGACGGCGTGGCATCGCCGACCCGGATGCTGGCCGGGTCACCGCCATTGAACGGGTTGTAGGCGCTGGCATCGGTGCGGTTCACCGCGGCGATGAAGGCGTCGGTGAACCCGCCCTGCTGCCGGTCGGTGCTGCGCGCCCGTGAGTACAGCAGCGCGGTCTCCCAGTTCCAGCCGGTATCGGTCCACCCGCGCAGGCCGAGCAGTGCCCGCGATTGCGTGTTGTCGACGCGGACCCGGCGGATGCCCGAATCGGCGAACTGGTAGTTGAGCAGCCGGATCGCGTCCGCTCCCCGCAGGGCGTCGGGCACCCAGTAAGCATCGGGCCGGATGTGCAGCAGGAAGCCGTCGCCGCCGAACCCCGCCTCGCTGCTGACCCAGGATTCGGATTGCGCGCGGTAGTAGCCGAGTTCGCCGAACAGCTGACGGCTGTCGTCCAGGTCGAACCGTGCCGTGGCGAAGACATTGCCCTTGTCGATCGCAGGCGCGGTCGTGATGCCCGGCTCGGCGCCGGCGTCGTAGTGGTAGCGGGTCGGCACCTGACCCGGCGCCAGCGCGCCGGTGGCCGGATCGATGTGCCAGCTGCCGGTCCGCCGCCCATCGACGTAGGTGTCGAAATGGCCCCAGGGCGTGCGGGTCGTGAAGCCCGTGGTGCCGTCGGGATCGGGGACGCTGGTGCCGTCGGCCAGCACGCGGCGGCCGTCGGTCGCCGTGAACCAGGCGTCCGAATTGCGTTGCGCGGTGCGGGTGGACAGCCCATAGAGCACCGAGACATTGCCGCGGCCGCCGGCGAAATCGCGACCGACATAGCCTTCAAGCGACACGTCCTCGCGGTGGCCGTCCTGGACCGTGCCGTAGCGCAGCGTGATACCACCGCCGTCCGCCAGGTTGGTCGGCGTGATCAGGTCGGTGACGCCGGCGATCGCATCGGAGCCGTAGATGGACGCCGCCCCGTCGAGCAGCAGATCGATGCGCTCCAGGCCGAAAGTCGGGATCGCATTCGCGTTGTAGGTGGTGTTGTCCCCGCTGTTGCTGATCGGATGCTGCACGGTGCGGCGGCCGTTGATCAGCAGCAAGGTGTACTTGGCGCCGAGGTTGCGCAGATTGATGGCCCCCACGTCGCCACGCGCGACATTGGAATTGCGCCCCGAGTTGGTCGTGCCCTTCTCGGTCACGGCGACGTCGCCGAACTGCGGCAGGCTGCGGAACAGTTCGTTGCCGTTGGTCGCGCCGGTGGCCTGGATCTGGGCCCGGTCCACCGTCGCCACCGGCAGCGCCGCGACGGCGCCGCCACCGGCGATCCGCGAGCCGAGTACCGAGACCTTGTCGAGCAAGCGCGCAGTGGGTGCGGACGCGGCGTCCGGCGCGTCGTCGGCCTGCGCGCTCGTCGACAACAGCGCGCACAACGCCAGCGCCAGGCGGCCACGCGTCGGCGCGTGCAAGCGTGCGCCGCGGGCGGCGGCCGTCGGGACAGGATGGGCGCGGGCGGAACGGTGCATCGGGGCCCCCGTGGTTCGATGGAAGGACGACGCCGCTCGGCGGATCGCACACGCTCGTGCGTGCGGGATCCGGGCGCGTCGAATGCTCTGGTTCTGATGGCGCGCGGCGCACGCCGCGCGGGAGTGCTAGCTAACGCGGCGTCTGCGCAAACGCGCCGCGCACGATGCGGCCGTCCAGCGTCTGCGCATCCTTGACCAGGTTGTAGAGCGGACAGGTCGCCTCGACCGCCTGGCGCAGGGCGTCGATGTCCTGCGCGGACGCAGGCGATGCGATGGTCGCGGTGTAGCGGATGTTGCGGAACCGCGCCGGCGTGCTGACGTTCGCACCGAAACGCGGTCCGAGCTCGCCGTCCACGGTCAGTTCCAGAGTGTCGAGCAGCACATTGCGGGTGGCGGCCTGCACTTCGAAGATGTGCGTCAGGCAGGTCGCGGTCACGCCCAGAAGGTGTTCCTCCACGGTCGGCGCAAGCCCGTACCCCAAGAGCTCGGGCGCGCTGTCGTGCAGTTGCTGGTGGTAGCCGTCCTCGCCCAGGAACACCCGGCGTAGGCCGGTATGCGGCTCGACGTGCGCGCGGGCAACCAGGGCGCGCGGCGTCGAGGTCCGCTCCGCCGCCTGGGCGCGCTTGCCCAGCACCGCGGGCCGCTTCTCCTCGGTGATGAAATCGCGCAGGCCGGGCGGCAGATCGGCTTCGCGCTGCGCCGGCGAGCGCGTGTAGCGCACCTCGGCATGGCCGACCTGCTGCGGTCGGGTGACCAGGTCGATCGCCGCCGACTGCGCATGGACGGCCTGGCGGAGCGATTCGAGCTGCGCGGCGTCGGCGGGCGAGTCGATGTAGGCCACGTAGGACAGGTTGTTCGGATAGGCCAGGGTGTCGCTCTTGCGCTCGGGCACGCTGGTGAACACCACGTCCAGACCGTCGATCGGCACGTTCTGCACGGCGGCCTGCACGATGTACTCGTCGGCGACCGCACTGGCCAGCGTGCCGACCAGGGAATCCCAGGACCCTGCCCCGAGGTTGTAGCCGGCGTAGTCGCGACCACTGTCACTGAGGTACTGGTACTCGCCAGTCGGCCCCAGGCGCAGGCGACGGACGCCCGAGCGGCTCTCGGCGGTAACCTGGCCATGCAGCGTGGTGGGCGCGGCGTCCTGCGCCTGCAGGGCCTGGATCGCCGCACGCTTGTCGCTCAGGTACGCGCGCAGCGGCGAGCCGGCGCCGTCATCTGCCCGGGCAAGTGGCGCCGCCACCAGCAGCACAGCGCAGAGTGCCGCGGCGACGGCCCAGGACGGAGACGCGGGGCGAGCGATGGACATGGACGAGCGTTCCTGCGGCGATGACGTGATCGGCACTCTTTCACGATGCTGCGCCGCACGAAAACAACGATTCGGCATGTCCTCAGTCCCGCCAGCGATGGACCGCGACCAACGACCGCACCGCCGAGCGATGCGCAAAAAGAACGCCACGCCCGTATGCACGGGCGCGGCGCTCAGGGAACGACCGGGACGTCGGAGGTCAGGCAGCGACCGACGACGCCGTGTCGCGATACTCCTCGATCTGGTCGAAGTTCATGTAGCGGTAGATCTCCGCGCCCTGCGTGTTGATCACGCCGACGCCCTCCATGTACTCCTCGCGGGTCGGGATCCGGCCCAGGCGCGAGCAGATCGCCGCCAGTTCCGCCGAGCCCAGGTACACGTTGGAGTTGCGGCCCAGACGGTTGGGGAAGTTGCGGGTCGAGGTCGAGAACACCGTCGCGCCCTCGCGCACCTGCGCCTGGTTGCCCATGCACAGCGAGCAGCCCGGCATTTCCATCCGCGCGCCTGCGGCGCCGAAGGTGCCGTAGTGGCCTTCCTTGGTCAGCTCGGCGGCGTCCATCTTGGTCGGCGGCGCGACCCACAGCTTGGTCGGGATGTCGCGCTTGCCTTCCAGCAGCTTGGACGCCGCACGGAAGTGACCGATGTTGGTCATGCACGAGCCGATGAACACCTCGTCGATCGCGACGCCCGCGACTTCCGACAGCGTCTTTACGTCGTCCGGATCGTTCGGGCAGGCCAGGATCGGCTCGTGGATCTCGGCCAGATCGATCTCGATGACCGCCGCGTACTCGGCGTCGGCATCGCCCTGCAGCAGCTGCGGGTCGGCCAGCCACTGTTCCATCTTCTCGATCCGGCGCTGGATCGAACGCGCGTCCTGGTAGCCCTGGGCGATCATCCACTTAAGCAACGTGATGTTGCTGGTGATGTACTCGATGATCGGTTCCTTGTTCAGGTGCACCGTGCAGCCCGCGGCCGAGCGCTCGGCCGAGGCATCCGACAGTTCGAACGCCTGTTCGACCTTCAGGTCCGGCAGGCCCTCGATCTCGAGGATGCGCCCGGAGAACACGTTCTTCTTGCCCTGCTTGGCGACCGTCAGGAGGCCGGCCTTGATCGCGTAGAGCGGGATCGCGTTGACCAGATCGCGCAGGGTCACGCCCGGCTGCATCTCGCCCTTGAAGCGCACCAGCACCGATTCGGGCATGTCCAGCGGCATCACGCCGGTGGCCGCGGCGAACGCGACCAGGCCGCTACCGGCCGGGAACGAGATGCCGACCGGGAAGCGGGTGTGCGAATCGCCGCCGGTGCCGACGGTGTCGGGCAGCAGCATGCGGTTGAGCCAGCTGTGGATCACGCCATCGCCGGGGCGCAGCGAGATGCCGCCGCGGGTGGAGATGAACTCCGGCAGCGTGTGATGGGTCTTGACGTCGACCGGCTTGGGGTAGGCCGCGGTGTGGCAGAACGACTGCATCACCAGGTCGGCCGAGAACCCCAGACACGCCAGATCCTTGAGCTCGTCGCGGGTCATCGGGCCGGTGGTGTCCTGCGAGCCGACCGAGGTCATCTTCGGTTCGCAGTACGTGCCCGGACGCACGCCCTGCCCTTCGGGCAGACCGATCGCACGGCCGACCATCTTCTGCGCCAGCGAAAAGCCCTTGCCGCTGTCGGCCGGCTGCTGCGGCAGACGGAACAGGTCGGTCGGGGCCAAGCCCAGCGACTCGCGCGCCTTCGCGGTCAGGCCGCGGCCGACGATCAGCGGAATACGGCCACCGGCGCGCACCTCGTCGAACAGCACCTGGGACTTGACCTCGAACTCCGCGATCGTCTCGCCGTTCTTCAGCGCGCGGCCCTCGTAGGGACGCAGCTCGATCACATCGCCCATTTCCATCTTCGAGACGTCGAGCTCGATCGGCAGCGCACCGGCGTCTTCCATCGTGTTGTAGAAGATCGGTGCGATCTTCGCGCCCAGGCACACGCCGCCGGCACGCTTGTTGGGGATATAGGGAATGTCGTCGCCGGTCCACCACAGCACGCTGTTGGTCGCCGACTTGCGCGAGGAACCGGTGCCGACCACGTCGCCGACGTAGGCGACCAGGTGGCCCTTCTGCTTGAGGTCGGCGATGACCTGGATCGGCCCGCGCTTGCCGTCTTCTTCCGGCACGAACGGCGCGTCGTCGCGCTTGTTCTTGAGCATCGCCAGCGCGTGCATCGGGATGTCCGGACGCGTGGTCGCATCGGGCGCCGGCGACAGGTCGTCGGTATTGGTCTCGCCCGGCACCTTGAACACCGTCAGCGTCATCGACGCGGGCACTTCGGGCTTGCTGGTGAACCACTCGGCCTCGGCCCAGCTGCGCAGCACCGCCTGGGCATTGGCGTTGCCGGCCTTGGCCTTGTCCTCGACATCGTGGAAGGCGTCGAACACCAGCAGCGTGTGCTTGAGGCCGTTGGCAGCGATCGCGCCGACGGCATCGTCGTCGAGCAGTTCGACCAGTGGGTGGACGTTGTAGCCGCCGAGCATGGTGCCCAGCAGCTCGGTCGCACGCGCGCGGTCGATCAGCGGGTTGTGCTCGGTGCCGAGCGCAATCGCGGCCAGATACGAGGCCTTGACCTTGGCGGCGTCGTCGACGCCGGCCGGCACGCGGTGGGTGAGCAGATCCAACAGGAACGCCGCCTCGCCGGCCGGCGGGTCCTTGAGCAATTCGACGACCTCGGCGGTCTGCTGCGCGTTGAGCGGCAGCGGCGGAATGCCCAGCGCTTGACGCTCGGCAACGTGGTGGCGGTAGGCTTCCAACATGCGGGCAACTCCAAAAGTCTTGCGGTACCGGGAAAACCGGTCTCAGGCCGACGGTACGATCAGCTTGAGACCCTTGAAATAGGTGCGGAAAAACGCGTCGTCGCGCGTGATCAGGCCATTGCACTGCAGCAGTGCGTGCGCCCCGACCAGGAAGTCGCGCGCCGCGCGGCCGGAAGTGTCACCGCGCTGCCAGGAGCGGCGCTGCATCTCGCCGGCGCGCAGCGCCGACTTGGCCTCGATCGCGGAAAAGCGCACGCCCATGTCCTCGAGCACGGCCATGGTCTCGGCGCCGTCACGCAGTGCGCCGCAGATCTCGGCCAGCGCCACGTCGCAGACCACGACCGGGCCTGCGCTCAGGTACTGGCGCAGGCAGGCCTCGGCGGCGTCTGCCTGCGGGCCGTCGGCCAGCAGGTCCACCAGCACCGGCGCGTCGACTGCGATCACGGCGTGGCGTCGCCATCAGGGGTGTCGGCCGCCTGGCCGCGCACTGCGCGCATCGCCGCGTCGGTGTCGCCGAAGCCCTCGAGCTTGAAGCGTCCGCGCGCACGCGACACGGCGTCGTCGACGCTCTTGCGCAGCACGATCCGGCTGCCTTCCAGTTCGACCTTCAGGATCGTGCCCTTGCTCAGGCCCAGCGCATCGCGCACCGGCTTTGGCAGGGTGATCTGGCCGCGCTCGGCGACGGTGGCTTCCATGGGCGGCTCCCGCGAAGTATGCGCGCATTATACATACCTGACTGCGCATACTCCAACGCGGGACCCGGTGCGAACGCCCCGGATTCACGCGTTCCAACGCAAACGGGCCGGGTTCACACGACCCCGGCCCGCCGGACATCGCGTGGCGTGACGCCTCAGAACGCCAGCTGGAAGCGGGCGTTGAGCGTCGTGCCCCGATCCTCGCCGCGGTACTCGCCGCTGCGGTTGTCGGTCTCCCAGCGGATCGCGTCGAGCATGACCCGGCTGAAATCGTTGAGGTACCAGTTCACGCCGACCGTCAGCGCGTCGCCAGTGCCACCGGCGGGCAGCTCGCCGTAGTCGACGTTCTCATACCTCGCCTTGAGCTCCCAGGCGCCCCACCCGCCCGCGGTCACCGGGCGCGCGACCTTGACCCGGCTCCAGGTGCCGGTCTTCGCGGCGAACGCCGGGCTGGCGCCCGACAGGAACCAGCCGGCCGACAGCGCCCAGGCATCGTGCGCCACGTCGAAGCGCCCCGCCCCGCCGACGCCAGCAACGTCGCGCCGGCCCCATTCGCCGTAGCCCCAGAACGGCCCGCGCACGCCCAGCAGTTCCACACCGTAGCCGTGCCCATGATCGGCACCTGGCAACGCGCCGGGCGCGATCTTGACCAGATCGTTGAGATGCCCGGCGATCGCCGAGCTGCGGAACACGCCGCTGCTGCCCGGCGCGATGTCCTCGTAGAACCCCCACGCGCCCAGATGCAGCAGGCTGTCCGCACGCTTCACCGCCGTCCAGTGCACACGACCGGCCAGCGTCATCGAATCGTCGCTGTCGCCGACGTTGTTGAGGTCGTTGCCGGCGATCGACAGGCTCGCATGCCAGTTCTCGCCGTAGACGCGCTCGGTCAGCCCGACGCCGAACAGCCCGCGCTGCGGCACGATCTGCGTGCCGACGACATTGCGGTCCTGGAACGGGGTGTTGCCGGTGCCGCTGGCGCCGTCGATGCCGCGGTCGTTGAGCCGGTTGCCCACCGTCAGTTCGGCCTCGCGGCCGAACAGCGTGTGGCCGATGGTCACGTAGGCCGATTTCCAGGCCACGCCGTTGTCGGCGAAGTCGCCCTCGACCGCATAGCCAAGGATGCAGTAGCTGCCCTCGACCCCCAGGCGCACCGAACGGATCTCGGTGCCGGTGATGTTGCGGGCGTCGAAATCGGAGCCGTGGGTGCTGGAGGTGTCGACGAAGACCCGGCCACGTGGCCGGAAGGTGACCTGACCGTCGGCGCTGGCGAACTGCGGCGCGCCCTTCGACCAGCTCACCGCCGGCACCTTGGCCTGCGCGGCTTCGATCTTGGCCACGCGCTCGATCAACGTGGCATCGGCAGCGGGCGCAGCGCCATGCGTGGCGACCGTTGCAGGCGGCGCGGCCGCAACGTCGGGCGTCGGGCCGGCCTCCAGCACGGATAGGCGAGCCTCGAGTTGGCGAATCTGTTCGGCCTGCTGGCGCACGAGTGCCTCCAGCGCGGTCGGGTCCGATTGCGCGGACGCGGCGGAGGCCGCGAGCAGACAGCCGACAGCGGCGGCCAGGGCGGTGAGACGAGGGCGGAACGTGGGATGCATGAGTGATCTCCGGGCATGGCGTGCCGTGCGGCCAGCGGCCAAGGCCGGGCCGACGGGCAGCCGCAGACGGGCCTGCCGCAGCGGCGGCAGACAGGACGAAAGCAAGAGGGGCCGGCGCCGCGGACGCGGCGACCGGCGGGCACCCGGACGTGGGGAACGGGTGTCGATGGGCCGCCCGGCGCAGTGCGCCGGGCGGCGACGCTCAGCTGGTGGCTTCGCGCGAGGCGTTCGGCCGCCAGGTGATCAAACGGTTTTCGGCGATATCGAGCACCGCATCGATGATCAGCACGAACGCGGCCAGCAGGATGATGCCTGCGAACACACCGACCGCGTTGAAGTTGCCTTCGGCCTGCGCGATCAGATAGCCCAGGCCTGCCGAGGCGCCGAGGTACTCGCCGATGATCGCGCCGACCACTGCGAAGCCCACCGAGGTGCGCAGCGACGACAGGATCCAGCTTGCCGCAGCCGGGAAGTAAACGTGTCGCAGCAACGCGCTGCGATTGGCACCGAGAATGCGGGCATTGGCCAGCACCACCGGGTTCACCTCGCGCACGCCCTGCATGGCGTTGAAGAACGTGATGAAGAACACCAGCGTGACCGCCAGCGCGACCTTCGACCACAGCCCCAGGCCCAGCCACAGCACGAAGATCGGCGCCAGGACCACGCGCGGGATGGCATTGAAGCCCTTGATGAACGGATCGAGGATCCGCGCCGCACGCCGGCTCAGGCCCAGCCACACACCGCCGGCCACACCGAGCGCGGTGCCGATGATGTAACCCAGCGCGGTCTCGGTCAGGGTGATGTACACATGGGTGTAGAAGCTGGTGTCGGCCAGCCAGGTGAACATCTGCCGCGCAATGTCGAACGGTGCCGGGAAGAAGAACGGGTCGATGACTTTCGCCGACACGCCGGCCTGCCAGCCGCCGAACACGACGACGACGAGCATCACCTGGATCAAACGGTCAGTCTTGGCGTGCATAGCTCTTCTCCACTTCGCCGCGCAGGCAGGCCCAGATATCGCGGTACAGGTCGGTGAAACGCTGGTCGAGCTTGATCTCGGCGACGTTGCGCGGTCGCTCCAGGCGCACCGGGAAACTCTCGACAACGCGGCTCGACGGACCTGAGGACAGCACCACCACGCGGTCGCCCAGCGCGATCGCCTCCTCCAGGTCGTGGGTGATCAGCATCACCGCGCGCCGGTCCTCCTGCCACAGCCGCAGCAGTTCGTTCTGCATCAGGTGCCGGGTGTGGATGTCGAGCGCGGAGAACGGCTCGTCCATCAGGATGACCTTCGGTTCGACGATCAGCGCCTGCGCCATCTGCACGCGCTTGCGCTGGCCGCCCGAGAGCTGGTGCGGATACCGGTGTTCGAAGCCCGACAGGCCGACCTTGGTCAGCCAGGCGCGGGCCTTGTGTTCGCGCTCGTCCTGGGCCACGCCGCGAAACCGCAGGCCCAGTTCGACGTTCTGCAGCGCGGTCTTCCACGGCAGCAGGGCATCCTGCTGGAACAGGTAGCCCACGCTTTCCTGTACGCCGCGCACCGGCTTGCCGTCGATGTGGATGCTGCCCGCCGACGGCGTCAGCAGGCCGGCGACGGCGTTGAGGATCGTGCTCTTGCCGCAGCCGGTCGGACCGACGATGGCGAGAAACTCGCCGTCGGCGACCTGCACGTCGACATCGCGCACGGCGGTGAAATCACCGAAGGACATGGTGACATTGTCGATCGCCACCGTGGGACGGGTCTGGATCGGCATCGGGTCTACTTCCCGCAGTCGGGCAACACTGGCGACAGCCATGGAACCTCCTGGCGTTACTGGGCCGGATCCGCGAGTGCGCGGTCGACGAAGGCGTTGGTGTAGGTCTTCTCCAGATCGATGTCGGCGTTGGCGACATCGGTGTTGAACTCGCGCAGCACCATCAGCGGTGTGCGCAAGTCCTCAGGGTTGAAGCGACCGTCGCGGGTGAAGATTGCGCGCGCGGCCTCGACCGCCTTGGCGTAGATCTCCCGATCGCCCGACACGTACTTGTCGGGCAACGCGGCGACGATCTCCTCGGCCGAATGGTCGGCGATGAACGCCAGCGCCTTCTGTTGTGCGCGGACGATCTTCTCGGCCACTTCGGGGCGCTTGTCGAGGAAGGACTGATCGGCGTACATCACCGACGTCGGGTAGATACCGCCGTACACCTCCCGGGCACCGGCGTCGCTGCGCGCGTCGATGATGATCTTGCCCACGCCCCGCTCGGCGATCAGCGTCGCCGCCGGGTCGTAATTGACCAGCAGGTCGACCTTGCCCTGGTCGAGCGCTGCGACCGCGGCCGCGCCCGAGCCCACGCCGATGATCGAGATGTCATCGATCGCGATGCCATGCTGGGCGAGGAAATGCCGCACGAAGAAGTCCGACGACGAGCCGGGGGCGGTGATGCCGACATTCATGCCTCGGATCGAGGCCGGATTGGCCGGATCGAACGTGCTGTCGGGCCGGCCGGCGAGCACCAGGCCGGAGTTGCGGGACAGCAGTACGAAGCCGACCACGTTCTTGTGCTTGGCCTGCATCTGGATCGTGTGGTCGTAGAAGCCCACCGCAACATCGGTGGAACCTGCAACCAGCGCCTGCAGCACCTTGGAGCCGCCCTGGGCGAAGTTCTCGGTGCGCACATCCAGCCCGACCTCGTCGAAGTAGCCGTTGGCATCGGCAATGAAGAACGGCAGGTTGTTGAGGTTGTAGGAGCCGACGCTGATGCGGACGGACTCGCTGCCCTCGCCGCTTCGACCGGTACAGCCGGCCAGGCAGACGAGTGCCGCCGCGCAGGCGGCGAGAATGAAACGCTTGTACATCGATCCCTCCCAGGATGGTGATGGTGCGGTCCGGGCGACGCCCGGGTGAGTCAGGTCATGCCGCCGAGCTCCATGCCGCCGCCACGTCCTTGCGCGGATCCGTGCTGGCGAACACACGGCCTTCGAACAGGCGCCGTGCCGTCCTGACGACGCTGGCGACGATCGCGGCATCCGGGCCAGGTCGGTGCAGCGCCACCTCCAGGCGGCCGCTGGGGTGTTCGAGGGCGACGTCGGCGGGCAATGCCAGGTCGCCCGCCATGCGCTGCGCCAGGGTGCCCGGGGTCACGCACGCCGTCGAGATCCCGACCGCGCCGGTGATCGCCAGCGCACTGTGGCACTGGTGTGGCATGAAGTAGCGCACCTGGAGCGTGCCGCCGGCACGCGGGGGCAGCAGCAGCACGGGTTTGGGGATCACCCGGTCGGCGGCATCGGCGATGCCCATCCGCCGCCCGGCCTCGACGCGGATCCGTTCCAGACGGGCCAGCATCGCAGTGTCGGCATTGAGCGCGGCAACGCTCTCTTCGCCGGTCACGCCGAGCGCGGACGCGGCCAGCATCACCATCGGCATGGCGCAGTCGACGCAGCTCACTTCCACGCCATCGATCCATTCGCTGGCCGCGCCGGTCGGCAGCAGCTTGCCGGTGCGCGCGCCCGCCGCATCGAGAAACGCCAGCGAGATCGGCGCCGCGGTGCCCGGCGCACCCGCGATCGCGGTGTCGCCCCGGTAGCTGACCCGGCCGCGCGGCGTCTGCACCGTCGCCAGCACCACCTTGCCGGTATTGACGTTGTGGATGCGCACCAGCGTCTGCGGATCGGACGCGGCGACCATGCCCGATTCGATCGCGAACGGGCCGACCGCGGCCAGCATGTTGCCGCAGTTGGGGGTGGTGTCGACCACCTTCTGGTCCGGCCGGACCTGCGCGAACAGATAGTCGATGTCCGCATCGGCGCGGCTGGCCGGACCGATGATCGCGACCTTGCTGCTCAGGGCGTTGCCGCCGCCGATACCATCGATCTGCAGCGGATGCCCGGCGCCCATTAGATCGAGCAGCAGCCGATCCCGCTGGGCGGGATCGCCGGGCAGGTCCGAGGCGAGGAAGAACGGGCCTTTGGAGGTACCGCCCCGCATCAGGACACAAGGCAGGCTGTAGAGGTCATTGGACATGGGGCAGCCAGATTGATATCTATATCGAATCAATAATTCGATTCGTTCCGATCTTGTCATGGGTCGAATTGATCTGTGAATTGCTTTCTTCTGGATGATTGATCCGATATGAGCATCAATTGCGAAATTCTCGACCTGCGCGCCTTCTTGCTCGTCGCCGACACCCGCAGCTTCCATCGCGCCGCCGAGGCGCTGCACGTCTCGCAACCGGCACTGAGCCGGCGCATCCAGAAGCTCGAACATGCCGTCGGGGCGCCGTTGCTCGAGCGCACCACACGTAGCGTCGCGCCCACCGCGGTCGGGCAGAACCTGCTGCCGCTGGTGCGGCGGATGATCGAAGAGTTCGACGGCTCGCTGTTCTCCTCGCGCGGCGTCGACGACGGTCGCGGCAGCCAGGTCACGATCGCCTGCCTGCCGACCGCGGCGTTCTACTTTCTGCCCAGCGTCATCGCCCGCTTCCACGAGGACCATCCCAACGTCCGCTTCCGGATCCTCGACATCCCGGCCACCGAGGGCCTGCAGGCGGTCGAGCGCGGCGAGGTCGAGTTCGGGGTGAACTTCATGGGGGCGTCCGACCCCGAGTTGGAGTTCGACGTGTTGGTCGAGGACCCGTTCGTGCTCGCCTGCCGCCGCGATCATCCGCTGGCCAAGAAGCGCCGCGTGACTTGGCACGACATCGCCCAGTACCCGTTGATCACCGTGCATCGCACCAGCGGCAACCGCACCCTGCTCGACGGCGCCCTGGCGCGCGAGAACCTCAAGCTGAGCTGGTTCTACGAGGTGACCCATCTGTCAACGTCGTTGGGCCTGGTCGAAGCCGGCGTCGGCATCTCGGTCCTGCCACGCATGGCCACGCCGCAAGAGGAACACTCCATTCTGGTGACCCGCGAGATCGCGCCCCCCGTGGTGTCACGTACGATCGGCATCGTGCGGCGGCGCGGTGCGATGCTGTCGCCGGCGGCCGAGCGGTTTCTGCAGATGCTCAAGAGCACCTGGCAGGATCCGGCCAAGGCTTCGCGGCGATGACACCCCCGCCACGCCGTGCGATCTAAGCTGCTTGGATCGACACGGTGACACCCGCCCATCCGTCACAGACCGGGCCCATGCCCGGCCGCATGCAGCACGCCATGACCAGCCCGGCTGCGTCACCGCCAGCAACCGCGACAGGAGCTCCCCCATGACCGATTCCTTTTCCACGCACGCCGACCTCGACGTCGCCGGCCAGCGCTACACCTATGCCAGCCTGCCGGCGCTGGCGGCGAAGTTCGACATCGCCCGCCTGCCCTACTCGCTGAAAATCCTGCTGGAGAACCTGCTGCGCCACGAGGACGGCGAAACGGTGACCGCGCGGCACATCGAGGCCGTCGCGCGCTGGCAGGCGACAGCCGAGCCGGATACCGAAATCGCCTTCATGCCGGCCCGCGTGGTGCTGCAGGACTTCACCGGCGTGCCCTGCGTGGTCGATCTGGCGGCGATGCGCGACGCGGTCGTGCGGCTGGGCGGACGGCCCGAACAGATCAATCCGCTGATCCCCTCCGAGCTGGTCATCGATCACTCGGTGCAGGTCGACGTGTTCGGCCGGCCCGACGCGCTCGACCTCAACGGCAAGATCGAGTTCGAACGCAACAAGGAGCGCTATGGCTTCCTGCGCTGGGGCCAGAAGGCGTTCGACAACTTCAAGGTCGTACCGCCCAACACCGGCATCGTCCACCAGGTCAATCTCGAGCACCTGGCGCGCGTGGTCATGACCGCCGAGCGCGAGGACGGCACGCGCTGGGCCTACCCCGACACCGTGTTCGGGACCGACTCGCACACCACGATGATCAACGGCATCGGCGTGCTGGGCTGGGGCGTGGGCGGCATCGAGGCCGAGGCCGCGATGCTCGGCCAGCCGTCGTCGATGCTGATCCCGCAGGTCGTCGGCTTCAAGCTGACCGGCCGGCTGCCCGAGGGCGCCACCGCGACCGACCTGGTGCTCACCGTCACCCAGATGCTGCGCAAGCACGGCGTGGTCGGCAAGTTCGTGGAGTTCTTCGGCGACGGGCTGCAGCATCTGCCGCTCGCCGACCGCGCGACGATCGGCAACATGGCGCCCGAGTACGGCGCGACCTGCGGCATCTTCCCGATCGACGCCGAATCGCTGACCTACCTGCGGTTGTCTGGACGCAGCGAAGAGCAGATCGCGCTGGTCGAGGCCTACGCCAAGGCGCAGCAGCTGTGGCACGAGCCCGGTGCGCCCGAAGCCGAGTACAGCAGCGTGCTGACCCTGGACATGGGGACGGTGCGGCCGTCGCTGGCCGGCCCCAAGCGCCCGCAAGACCGCGTGCTGCTGGAAGACGTGCAGCAGAACTTCGTCGACAATGTCGGCGCGCTGACCGCGCGTCGCGATGCGGCCAACGATACCCAGATCGATCGCTTCGAGAAGGAAGGCGGCGGCCAGCCGCAGGCCGAGCGCCTGGCGGCCCGGCCGGTCTCGAAGATCACCCTTGATGACGGCGAGCACGCGCTCACTGACGGCTCGGTGGTGATCGCCGCGATCACGTCGTGCACCAACACCTCCAACCCGGCGGTGATGCTCGGCGCCGGCCTGCTGGCGCGCAACGCGGCCGCCAAGGGCCTGAAGGCCGCCCCGTGGGTCAAGACTTCGCTCGGACCCGGTTCGCTGGTCGTGACCGATTATCTCGAGAAGGCCGGCCTCATGGACGACCTGCAGAAGCTCGGCTTCTACGTCGTCGGCTACGGCTGCACAACCTGCATCGGTAACTCGGGGCCGCTGCCCGACGCGGTGTCCAAGGGCATCGCCGAGAACGACCTCGCGGTCGCGGCGGTGCTGTCGGGCAACCGAAACTTCGAAGGCCGCATCCACGGCGAGGTCAAGATGAACTACCTCGCATCCCCCCCGCTGGTCGTTGCCTATGCGATCGCCGGTACGGTCGACATCGACCTGACCCGAGACCCCCTGGGCAAGGACCAGGACGGCCATCCGGTCTACCTGCGCGACATCTGGCCGTCGAACAAGGAAATCGGCGATTTCATCGCGCGCACGATCGGCCCGGAGATGTTCGCCAAGAACTACGCCGACGTGTTCAAGGGCGACACCCGCTGGAACACCATCGAATCGCCCGACGGCGAGCTCTATGCCTGGGACGAAGCCTCGACGTACATCAAGAACCCGCCCTACTTCGAGGGCATGACGATGGACGTGGGCAGCATCGACGACATCCACGGTGCGCGGGTGATGGGTCTGTTCGGCGACTCGATCACCACCGACCACATCTCGCCGGCCGGCAACATCAAGAAGGACTCGCCTGCCGGGCGCTTCCTGCAGTCGCGCGGCGTGCAGCCGGCGGACTTCAACAGCTACGGCTCGCGCCGCGGCAACGACGATGTGATGGTCCGCGGCACCTTTGCCAACATCCGCATCAAGAACCTGTTCTTCGGCGGCGAGGAAGGCGGCAACACCCTGTACTTCGGCAAGGGCGAGCCGGAAAAGCTGGCGATCTACGACGCGGCGATGAAATACCGCGCCGATGGCGTCCCGCTGGTGGTGTTCGCCGGGAAGGAGTATGGCACTGGCTCCTCGCGCGACTGGGCGGCCAAGGGCACCAACCTGCTCGGCATCAAGGCGGTGATCGCCGAAAGCTTCGAGCGCATCCACCGCTCCAACCTGGTCGGCATGGGCGTGCTGCCGTGCCGGTTCCAAGACGGAGAGAATGCGCAGACGCTGGGGTTGGACGGGACCGAGACGATCGACATCACCGGTCTCGACGACGGCCGCGCCAAGCGCGCGCAGGTGGTGGCGACCAAGGCCGACGGTCGCCAGATCCGCTTCGAGGTCCACGTGCTGCTGCTGACCCCGAAGGAAGTGGAGTATTTCCGCCACGGCGGTCTGCTGCATTACGTGCTGCGCCAGCTCGCCGCCAAGAAGGCGGCCTGAGCCCGGATCGGGCGCGCCCCCTGCCCGCCGCCGCAGTGCGGCGGGCAGCCGCCGGGGAGACATGCGCCGCGTGTGCGGACGCGGTGCGGCTGCCGCGCCGCGCCTTGCCTCGCCCGGAAAGCCTATGCTCCAATCGAACGCGATTGCGCAGGTACGCTCACCGCTTCGAGTGACGGCCTTCATCAGGGAGAAGACCGAATGACCGACCAACGCCCGTGGCTGGCGAACTACCCTGCGGGCATCCCCGCCGAAATCGATCCCAGCGAGTACCCCTCGGTTCCCGCGGTCTTGGACGAGGCGATCGCGAACTACCGCGACAAGCCCGCGTTCTCCAACATGGGCAAGACGCTCACCTACGGCGAACTCGACACCTACAGCCGGCAGTTCGCGGCCTACCTGCTGGGCGAACTCAAGCTCAAGAAGGGTGATCGCGTCGCGATCATGATGCCCAACTGCCTGCAGTACCCGATCGCCATCTTCGGTGTCCTGCGCGCTGGGCTGACGGTGGTGAACACCAATCCGATGTACACCGCCCGCGAACTGCGCCACCAGCTGGTCGACTCCGGCGCAGCGGCGATCCTGGTGATGGACAACTTCGGCAAGACGGTGCAGGACGTCATCGCCGACACCCAGATCAAGCAGGTCGTGACCACAGGCCTTGGTGACCTGCTCGGCTTCCCGAAGGGCGCGATCGTCAATCTGGTAGTCAAGTACGTCAAGAAGATGGTGCCCGACTACACCATCCACGGCGCGATCCGCTTCCGCGACGCGCTCGCGCGCGGCCGCAAGCACACGTTGCCCGAGGTCACGATCGCGCACGAGGACATCGCCTTCCTGCAGTACACCGGCGGCACGACCGGCGTGGCCAAGGGCGCGATGCTCACCCATCGCAACATGGTCGCCAACATGCAGCAGGCGGCGGCGTGGCTGGGCACCGATGCCAAGCGCGGCGAGGAACTGATCGTCACCGCACTGCCGCTGTATCACATCTTCGCGCTGACCGCGAACTGCCTGGTGTTCATGGAGTTCGGCGGCCATAACCACCTGATCACCAACCCGCGCGACATGCCCGGCTTCGTCAAGGAGCTCAAGGGCATCCGCATGACCGCGATCACCGGCGTCAATACGCTGTTCAACGGCCTGCTCAACACGCCCGGCTTCGACCAGGTGGATTTTTCGCGCCTGCACCTGAGCCTGGGCGGCGGCATGGCGGTCCAGCGCGCGGTGGCCGAGCGCTGGAAGGCAGTCACCGGCACCACGCTGGTGGAGGCCTACGGCCTGACCGAGACCTCGCCTGCGGCCTGCATCAACCCGATGACGCTGGCCGACTACAACGGCTCGATCGGCCTGCCGGTGCCCTCCACCGAGGCCTGCATCAAGGACGAGAACGGCGCGCAGTTGCCGGTCGAGGAGGTCGGCGAGCTGTGTATCCGCGGGCCCCAGGTCATGAAGGGCTACTGGCAGCGTCCGGGCGACACCGCCGAGGCCATCGATGGCGAGGGCTGGCTGCACACCGGCGACATGGCGCGGATGGACGCAGGCGGCTACTTCTACATCGTCGACCGCAAGAAGGACATGATTCTGGTCTCGGGGTTCAACGTCTATCCCAACGAGATCGAGGACGTGATCGCGATGATGCCGGGCGTGCTCGAGGTCGCGGCGATCGGCGTGCCCGATGAGCGTTCGGGCGAGGTGGTCAAGGTCGTCATCGTGCGCAAGGACCCCAACCTGACCGCCGACCAGGTCAAGGCCCACGCCCGCGAGCACCTGACCGGCTACAAGCACCCGCGTATCGTGGAGTTCCGCAACGAGCTGCCGAAGACCAACGTCGGCAAGATTCTGCGCCGCGAGCTGCGGGAGGCCGCCCCGGAAGCGTGACATCGATCACACTTTGGACAGGATATCCGTCCCAAAGTGTCGGCAAGCCATTGAAGCCATTGCCCTGAGAGCCCGATGCGCGCATAGAGCGCGCATCGGGCGATTCAGCATCCACGCGGGTCCGCGCCGGCGCCCGAGCGGTGTGGACTCCGTTTCAGGGGATTTTCAATGCAAGCCATCGAATCTTTTCGTCGCGAAGGCGCTGCCGCGCCTTCTTTCCTCCGCCTGCACCACGACGCCTCCAACGACGCGCACTGGTGCTTCATGCATGCCCAGCCGGCCAGTGCCCAGCCTGACTACCGGCCCTGTTTCTCCCTCGGTCTGTTGCGCGAACTGCGGCTGTTCGCACAGGCGAGCATCGAGCGGATCTCCGAGCGTGCCCGGGTCGCGCCCGCGCACCTGTCGCACATCGTCCTGGCCTCCGATGCCCCGGTGTACAACCTCGGCGGCGACCTGCAGTTGTTCCTCGATCTGATCCGACAGCGCGACCGGGAAGCCCTGACCCGCTATGCCCGCCAGTGCGTGGACAACATCCACCTGCTGCAGACCCGGTTGCACCCCAACGCCCACACGATCGCGCTGGTCCAGGGCGATGCGCTGGGCGGCGGGCTGGAACTCGCCCTGGCCTGCCGCACCATCGTCGCCGAGCGTGGCGTCCAGATGGGCTTTCCGGAGGTGTTGTTCGGCCTGTTCCCGGGCATGGGCGCCTACTCGCTGCTGGCCCAGCGGGTGAGCCCGCAGGTCGCCGAGGAGATGATGCTGGGCGGCACGATGTACAGCAGCGAGGACCTGCACCGGCTCGGCCTGGTCGATGTGCTGGTCGAACCCGGGGAAGGCGTGCCTGCGGTCCACGAGCAGATCCGCAAGCATCGACGGATCGCCACCGCGCGGCTGGCCTTGCACCGCGTCCGCGACGGCGCCCATCCGATTCCGCTCGCCGAGCTGGTGCGCATCACCGACATCTGGGTCGACACCGCCCTGCAACTCGAGGCGCGGCACCTGCGGACGATGGAGCGCCTGGTCCGTGCGCAGCAGCGCCTGCAGCCCACTGCGGCCGGGGTCGAACGCACCGCCGTCGGCGGCTGAGCGCACACCGCCCCCGGGTCAGACGGCGTCTGACCCGGGCAGGCCGGTGCGCGGCAGATCGCCGCGAATCCGCAGCGCCTCCAGCGCCTCGTCTAGCGCCCGGTCCAGCCCCTGCAGCAGCAGCCGCCACTCGATGGCCAGGCGGTCGGACGGCATCCGCATGCCGCGGGCTGCCTGCGCCTGGAGCTCGGAGGCGCCGAGGTTGGCGGCCGTGCCCTTGAGCGCATGGCACAGGTCGCGGACCTCGTCCCATCGTCCCGCGCCCGATGCACCCGCGAGGTCGACCAGGCACTTGCGCGCGTCGCGCGCGCATTCCGACAGGAAGCGCCGGATGAACGCCTCGTCGAATCCCATCTCCCGCATCTCGTCGATGACCGGCGTCGACAGCCGATCGATCCGTGGTCGCAGATCGGACGCACGCCGCCCCGCCTCCACGCCCGGCGCGATCTCGGCCAGCGTTTCGAGCAAGCGCTCGATGACCACCGGCTTGGTCAGGTAAGCGAACGCGCCCGCGCGTCGACAGTTTTCCTGCGCCTCGGCGGTGGCGTCGGCGGTCAGCACGATGAACGGCGTGCGCCGGCCACTGCCCGCCTCAATGACGCGGGTCTGCCGGAGGACGTCCAGGCCGTCTGCGCCGGGCATGTGCAGATCGGTGATCACCGCATCGAAGTGCTCGCGCTCAAGCGCATCGAGCACGGCTTCGCCATCGTCCACGAGCAGCGGGCGATGCCCGGCACGCTCGAGCAGGCGACGCAGCACCATCAGATTGGCCGACTGGTCGTCGGCGACCAACACCCGCAGCGGCGCGACCCGGGCCCGATGGCGCACGAAAGGATCGGCGAACGCGATCACGTTGCCCTCCCCCGCCCGACGCGCTGGCGCATCGCTGGCCACGCGGCCGAACGGCAACTCCACCCAGAAGTGCGACCCCTGCCCCGGCTGGCTTTCGGCCTGGATGCTGCCTTCCATCTGTTCGGCCAGGCCCTTGGCGATCGTGGTCCCCAGGCCCGTGCCGCCATAGCGCCGCCCGAGCCCGGAATCGACCTGCTCGAAGGCGTCGAAGATGCGGACCAGGGCATCGGGTGCGATGCCAATGCCGGTGTCGCGAACCGAGAACCGCACCCGCACCCGCTCAGGACCCGCATCGACGGTGGAGATCGCGAGCGAGACCTCACCGCGCTCGGTGAACTTGATCGCATTCGACAACAGGTTGACTAGGATCTGCCGCAGGCGGTTGCTGTCGCCATACAGCGTAGCGGGCACGTCGTCGGCAATCGACGAGGCCAGCGCCAGGCCCTTGGCCTGCGCGCTCGGTCCCAGCATGACCTCGATCCCGTGCACTAGGTCCTGGAGCGCGAACGCGCTGTCGTTGCGCTGGAACTTGCCGGCCTCGATCTTGAACAGATCCAGCACATCGTCGACCAGGGCCTGCAACGCCTTGGCCGAGGTCTGGATGACCAGCGCGCTCTCGCGCTGTTCCGCGCTCAGCGGTGTGGTCACCAGCAGCTCGGACATGCCCACGATGCCGTTGAGCGGGGTGCGGAACTCGTGGCTCATATTGGCCAGGAACCGGCTTTTGGCCTCGCTGGCAGCCCGCGCGGCAGCAGTGGCGTCGGTAAGCGCGCGCAGCAGCGAGCTCAGGTAGAGCGGCACCGCGACCAGCCCGGCGAGCAGGCCCAGCGCCAACGGTAGATTGTGCTGGTGCCAGTACGGGGTGGACGCGATCGCCAGCCCGAACGTGATCACTGCAAACCCGATCGCCGCGTACAGGTAGCGTGGCCCGAATCGCAGGCCGTTGCCGACCGTGACCCACATGATCACCACGTACAGCCAGGCCAGCAGGTCGCCGAGCAGGTACAGGCCCACGCCCATGAGGCTGTAGTCGGCCAGCATGCCCAATACCCGGCGCGGATGCGAAACGCCGGGACGCCACAGCAGCCAGCCGGCGATGCCCAGTGCGACCGCGACCTCCACCGCCAGGTAGGCCTCCGATAGCCGCAGTTCGCGCTCAACGTCGGGATGGCGGCCCACCACGATCTGCAGGTAGGCATAGATCACGCAGAGCATGACCAGGCGCACGGCCGCCTGGCCGTGCTCGCTGTCGGGGCGCCCTGCCAGGCGGCTGCCGACCCAGCGCACGACGCGCCTCACGTCATTGCAGCCGGGTGGCGGTCCGGTCCAGGCGTGCGCAGATCTCTTCCAGCCGCGCCCGATTCGACAGCAGCGCCTCCACGCAGCGCGGATCGAACGCGCGTCCACTGTTGTGACCGATGTACTCGAGCGCCTCGTCCATCGACCAGGCGCGCTTGTACGGGCGACGCGAGACCAGCGCATCGAACACATCGGCCACCGCGACGATCCGCGCTTCGAGCGGGATCTGCTCGCCCGACAAACCGTCCGGATAGCCGCTGCCGTCGAAGCGCTCCTGATGGCGCAACGCGATGGTCGCGCTGAGCTGGACGAACCGGTTGTGACTGTCGCTCAGCAACTCGTAACCGATGCGCGGATGCTGGCGCATCACCTCCAACTCGGCCTCGTCCAGCGGGCCGGGCTTCATCAAAATCGCATCGGGGATCGCGATCTTGCCAATGTCGTGCAGCGGCGCGGCCAGTTCGATCATCCGCACCTCGTCCTCGAACAGCCCCATCGCCTCGGCGACCATGCCGGCGACCGCGGCCACACGCTCGAGGTTGGCGCTGGTGCTGGCATCGCGATAGGCGATCGCGCGCGCCAGCCGGGTCAGCGTCTCGCGCTCGCGCTCCTCGACCTCGTGCATGCTGCGCAACAGGCGCTGCTCGAGCGACAACGCGCGCTGCTTGACCGACTCGGTCTGCTGGCGCAACTGCAGCAGGTTGCGACAACGGGCGCGCAGCTCGCGTGGGCGCACCGGCTTGACCAGGAAATCGATGACGCCGGCGTCGAGCGCGGCCTGGCGGATCGGCTCGTCGCCGACCACGGTGACCAGCACCATCGGCACATCCCGATGCGGCGGCAGCTTGCGGAAGCGGCGAGCGAACTCCAGCCCGTCCATGCCCGGCATCCGGTAATCGAGCAACAGCAGGTCGGCGCTGTGGCTGTCGCACCAGCCCAGCGCCTGCTCCGGATCCTCGAAGTCGAAGACAGCGAGCTCCGGGCTGATGTCCTCGAGGATATGCCGCAACATGGTTCGCGCGGACGTCTGGTCGTCGACGATCACGATGTTCAACGCAGGCCCCTTCTGGCGATGCGCGGATACCGGTGGCATCGCGCTTGGGCGATCTTAGCGCGACCTGCCAGCAACAGGGGAAATCGTATCCAGCAATACGTCAAAACGCCGGCGCGACCGGATCGACGCCCGCCTCAGGCCTCGCTTTGCGGGCGCATGTACGGGAACAGCAGCACGTCGCGGATGGACGACGAGCCGGTCAGCAACATGACCAGACGGTCGATACCGATGCCCAGGCCGCCGGTCGGCGGCAGGCCGACCTCGAGCGCACGGATGTAGTCGGCATCGTAGTGCATCGCCTCGTCGTCGCCGCCGTCGCGGGCATCGACTTGGGCGCGGAAACGCGCGGCCTGGTCTTCGGGATCGTTCAGCTCGGAGAAGCCGTTGGCGATCTCCTTGCCGCCGATGAACAGCTCGAAGCGGTCGGTGATGCCGGCCTCGGTGTCCGACTCGCGGGCCAGCGGCGAGACCTCGACCGGGTAATGGGTGATGAAGGTCGGCTGGATCAGCCCCGTCTCGACGGTCTTTTCGAAGATCTCCAGCAGCAGCTTGCCCCAGCCGTAGGCCGGCTTGACGTGCACACCCAGGCGCGCGCAATGCGCGGCCAGCGCCTCGCGGTCGCGGCAGTCGGCGACGGTGATCTGCGGATTGAGTTCACGCACCGCCTCCTCGAGCTTCCAGCGCCGGAAAGCCGGGCCGACGTCGATCGCATGGCCGTCCCATTCCAGTGCGGTGGTGCCGACGGCCTGCACCGCCACATCGCGGATCAACGCTTCGGTCAGGTCCATGACCTCTTCGTAGGCAACGTAGGCCTCGTAGAGCTCGAGCATCGTGAACTCGGGGTTGTGTCGCGTGGACACGCCCTCGTTGCGGAAATTGCGGTTGATCTCGTAGACGCGCTCGAAACCGCCCACGACCAGGCGCTTGAGGTAGAGCTCGGGCGCCACCCGCAGATAGAGATCCAGGTCCAGCGCATTGTGATGTGTCGTGAACGGCTTGGCCGCCGCGCCACCGGCCAGGTAATGCATCATCGGCGTCTCGACTTCGAGGAAGTCGCGCGCATCGAGCCACTGGCGGATCGCCGCGACGATGCGCGAGCGCTTGACGAACACCGCGCGCGCGTCGGGCGAGACGATCAGATCGACATAGCGCTGGCGGTAGCGCTGCTCGACGTCCGACAGCCCGTGCCACTTGTCGGGCAACGGCCGCAGCGACTTGGTCAGCAGGCGCAAGCGCTCAGCCTTGATCGACAGCTCGCCGGTCTTGGTGCGCATCAGCGTGCCTTCGGCCGCGACGATGTCGCCCACGTCCCAGCCCTTGAATGCGTCGTAGCGCTCGCCCAGCGTCGTCGATTGCAGGAACAATTGGATCCGGCCGCTCACGTCCTGGATCTGCGCGAACGCGGCCTTGCCCATGACCCGCTTGGCCATCAGCCGGCCGGCCACCGCGACCCGCCGGCCTTCTGCCTCCAGCGCCTCGCCCGTCCAGCGCTCGGCATCGGCGTATGCGCTCTGCAGCGGCCCGGCCTCGTCGCGGCGACGGAAGTCATTGGGGAACGCCACGCCTTGCTCGCGCAGCGCGGCCAGTTTGCCGCGACGCTCGGCGATCAAGGCGTTGTCGTCGGCGGGCTGGGGACTGTCGGGCTGCTGGCTCATGAGGGTCTCGGAAAAATCAGGTGTTGGCCGCGGATCGACGCGGAGAAAACGGATCAGAACGGGACGACGTGCGCTTGGGTTCGATCATGCCTGCAGGCGCTGGGTGCCGGGGCATGGGCCGGGCCCGCCGCGCACGTCTCGCCCAGCGCCTGCGCTGGGCGCACACCCGGCGGCGCACGGCGGCGTGCTGACGGATCGGCGGTCATCGCACCGATCCGCAGCGCCGCACTCAGTTGGCATCCAGGCGCTTGGCGCCGGCCTCCAGTCCGGACTTGAGCGCGGCTTCGACGAACTCGTCCAGGTCGCCGTCGAGCACCTTCTGGGTGTCGCTGCGCTCCACGCCCGTGCGCAGATCTTTGATGCGGCTCTGGTCGAGCACGTAGTTGCGGATCTGACTGCCCCAGCCGATGTCGGACTTGGTCGCTTCCAGCGCGTCCTTCTCGGCATTGCGCTTCTGCAGTTCCAGTTCATAGAGCTTGGCGGCGAGCATCTTCATCGCGCGGTCGCGGTTGGCATGCTGGCTGCGTTCGGTCTGGCAGGCGACGACGGTGTTGGTCGGCACGTGGGTGATGCGCACCGCCGACTCGGTCTTGTTGACGTGCTGACCGCCGGCACCGGACGAGCGGTAGACATCGGTTCGCAAGTCGGCCGGGTTGATCTCGATGTCGATCTTGTCGTCGACCTCCGGAGACACGAACACCGAGGTGAACGAGGTATGCCGGCGGTTGTCGGAATCGAACGGCGATTTGCGCACCAGCCGGTGCACACCGATCTCGGTCTTGAGCCAGCCGTAGGCGAAGTCGCCCTCGACGCGGAACGTCGCCGACTTGATGCCCGCCACTTCACCGCCCGAGACCTCCATCAGCTCGGCCTTCCAGCCGCGGCTTTCGGCCCAGCGCAGATACATGCGCAGCAGCATTTCGGCCCAGTCCTGGGCTTCGGTGCCGCCGGCGCCGGCCTGGATGTCGACGAAGGCGGCGGCCGAGTCCATCTCGCCGGAGAACATGCGCTGGAACTCCAGCTTGTCGACCTGGGTGGCGTAGCCCTCGACATCGGCGACGACCGCCTGTGCGGTGTCCTCGTCGTTCTCCGATTCGGCCAGCTCCAGCAGTTCGGCCGCCCCGTCCAGGCCCTCGGTCAGCGTGCGGATGCCATTGACGGTCTTGTCGAGCGTGGCGCGCTCGCGACCCAGCGCTTGCGCGCGTTCGGGGTCGTTCCAGATGTTCGGGTCCTCGAGCTCGCGCTCGACTTCTTCTAGACGCTCGCGACGGGCGTCGTAGTCAAAGATACCCCCTCAGCGCATCCAGCCGACCGCGAAGGTCGGCGATGCGCTGGCGAACAGGATTGAGTTCGATCATGGTGCGGTGGGACTCGCATAAAGAGCCGGTGATTCTAGCAAGCCGCGCACCCAGCAGTCCCGGCCGGCGCACAGCGCCGACCGGGAGGTCGCCTCAACGGCGTTCGAGCAGGATGCGGTAAGGGCCACCGGCATCGCCATCGATCGCCGAGGCCTCGACCACGTAACGGCCAGGCTGGAGCCGCTGGACGATCCGCGCATCGAGCCCACCGGCGCCGTCGTCGTCACTGGCGACTTCGTTGCCGTCCTTGGTCAGCGACAGGTAGCTGTCGATCTGGCTGGAGCGCATTTCGATCGCGTAATCGCCGGCGCTGCGGACCTCAAACGACCACCGGTCGGTCATGCCGGGCAGCAGTGCGGTCTCGACCGGGCGGCCGATCGTCAGGGCACCGCCGCCTGCGCCTTCCGGCACTGCGGTTGCGGTCAGCGACAGCGTGTAGGGGCCTGCGCCCGGCGTCGCGCTGTCGGCCTGCAGCGTGTAGGTGCCGGCTTCGAGCAGCATGCCAATGCGCGCATTGAGCCGCTCGCCGCCGTCGTCGTCCTCCTTCTGCACGCCCTGGCCCGACAGCCGCATCAGCGGATCGATCTCGTCGCTGCGCATGTCCAGGCGGACCACCTGGCGTTCGGGCAACGTGAAGCGGTAGCTGTGCGGGCGCCCGGCGTACAGCCCGGTGACCGTCGACCCGATCGCGAGGTCGCCGCCTTCGCGCAGGTCGCCGGTGTCGAAGCTCGACGCGGTGACGCTGATGCGGTAGGCGCCGCTGGCACCGTCGCTGCCGTAGCGCTTGGCGGTCAGGCGATAGCGGCCCGGCGCCAGACGCAGCGTCAGACGCGCATTGCTGCCCTCGCCGCCGTCGTCGTTGCTGACCGAGACGCCCGGCCCATCCAGCGCCAGGACCGAATCGAAGTCGTCGGACATCATGTCGATCGTGTAGATCCCGTCGCGGTCGATCTGCAACGGCAGTTCCCGCTCGCCGTCGGTCCAGTCGCCGATGGTCGCACCGACACGCAGCGCCTGGCCGTTGTAGGTGTCCACGCGCGAGGAGATCAGCGTGTAGGGGCCATACGACGAGGCGTCGGTGCCGCTGACGGCGATCGTGTAACGGCCCGCGCGCCGGGCGCGGATCGTCAGCGACGCGGCCTCGCCCCGGTCGGTCGACGAGCCGATCAGTTCGTTGTCGAGGAACGCCGCCAGCCGCGCACGCAACGCGCCGGTGACCTTGAACGTCGCGACCTCGCCCTCGCGCAGGTCCACCCGGTAGAGCTGGCTGCGCGAGCCGTCCTGGTGGTTGAGGCTGGAACGGCTGGTGATCTCACCGCGCACCTCGCCGCCGATCGTCAGCGGCGCCGGGTCAGTGGACTGGGCCTGCACCAAGGCAGGCGCGATAGCGAGCGCGATCGCCAGCGAAAGCGTATGGACGGTCTTCAAGCGGATCTCCCTTCGACAGTAGGCGCCCTGCGCGATCGCGGGCGCGGCGGCGCATTCTCGCACCCGTTCAGGGAAAAAGGGATCACGGACCCGCCAGGGGCCAAGGAGGTCGCTTCCCCAGTGGCGATGGGCGCTCGAAAACCGGGGTCAGCGGGCCATCGGCTCGCGGTGCTCGACCAGCAACTGCACCGCATCGCCGCCGCGGTAGTCGTCGGGCGCGAGGCGATAGACGATGCGCTCGCGCGGCGCCGGTGCGACCTCGCGCCAGGCACCGAAATGGATCGCATCGACGGTCGCCGGGCGGCCGTCGAGCCGCAGGCTGAGCTTGAGATGCCGCCCGCCGACCACCCGCCAGTCGACAACCGCGAACTCGCCGTCGAACAGCGGTTCGGGGAAGCCCTGGCCCCAGGGGCCGGCGTCGCGCAGGTGCGCGGCGTGCACGATGTCGAATTCGCTGGGGCCGAGCGCACCGTCGGTGACGATCTCCGCCCGCAGCAGCGCCGGATCGAGCAGGGTCGCGACCGCCTGCCCGAAGGCGCGCTCGAACGCGGGTAACGCCTCGAGTCGCAGGCTCAGGCCCGCCGCCATCGCATGGCCGCCGAAGCGCTCGATCAGGCCGGGATGCGCCACATCGACCGCGGCCAGCACGTCGCGGATATGCAGGCCCGGGATCGAACGCGCCGAGCCACGCAGCTGATCGCTGCCGGGCTCGGCCGGTGCGAACGCGATCACCGGCCGGTGCAGCGCGTCCTTCATCTTCGAGGCCACAAGACCGACGACGCCCGGATGCCATTGCGCATCGTGCAGGCAGACCCCGATCGCCGCGGGATCGACCGGCGGCCGGCCGGCGACCGCGGCCTCGGCGTCGTCGAGCATCGACTGCTGCACTGCGCGGCGCTCGGCATTGATCGTGTGCAGCGTCGCCGCGAGCGTCTGCGCCTGGGCCGCGTCGTCGGTGAGCAGGCATTCGATACCGATCGCCATGTCCTCCAGGCGGCCGGCGGCATTGATGCGCGGTGCGATGCCGAAGCCGATGTCGCCCGTGGTCAGGCGCGCCGCCTGTCGCCCCGACACATCGATCAAGGCCTGCAGGCCGGGGCAGCCCTGCCCGGCGCGCAGCCGGCGCAGCCCGGCCGCGACCAGCGCCCGGTTGTTGACGTCCAGCGGCACGAGATCGGCGACCGTACCCACCGCGACCAGATCGAGCAGCGTCGACAGATCCGGTGCCGGCCCTGCGAAGGCAACGGCCTCGCGCAGCCGCCTGCGCAGCGCCAGCAGCACGTAGAAGATCACCCCGACGCCCGCCAGCACCTTGCTCTGGAAGCGGTCGCCGGGCAGATTCGGATTGACGATCGCATCGGCCGGCGGCAACGCGTCGCCCGGCAGATGGTGGTCGGTCACCAGCACCTGCCAGCCCCGCGCCTTTGCCGCGGCGACGCCGGCATGGCAGGCGATGCCGTGGTCGACCGTCAGCAAGAGTGCCGGGGCCAGCGGCGCCAGCGCATCGACCAGGCCGGGCGACAGCCCGTAACCGTGGACGATGCGATTGGGCACGGCATGCACGACATCGCCCGCGCCGAGCATGCGCAGTCCGCGCACCGCGACCGCACAGGCCGTCGCGCCATCGCAATCGAAGTCCCCGACCACCAGGATCCGCCTGCCCTGCGCGATGGCATCGGCGAGCAGGGCCGTCGCCGCATCGATATTCGACAGCGCGTCGGGCGGCAGCAGCCCGGCCAGGCGTGGCTGCGCGGCCTGCAGGTCGTGCGCACCGCGCGCCGCATAGATGCGCCGCAGCAGCGCCGGCACCGTCGACGGCCAGTCCCCGCCGGGCGCGCTGTCACGACGTCGGATCGTCGGCGGCGGACGGGTCATGGCCGCGCCGCCGTGGCCGGCACGTAGGGCCGGCGCCAGACGCGCAGGCGGTGCCAACGACGCAAGGTCAGCACCTGGCCATCCTCGTCGTCCAGGACCAGGGCGTCGAGCCGGCCACCGGCCAGCGCCGCGAGTGCCGGCCGCAGCCAGTCGGCCTGCAGCTGGCGCAGATCGCGCAACCCGCCCAGGTCGATCAGCAGCGCGTCGCGCAGCGCGGGCAAGGCCGACGGCAACGGCTCGACCTCGGTCGCGATCGCCGCGAGTGCGCGCAGCGTCGCATCATCGGTGAGCACGCGCGCCTGTGCGCCGCGGGGCACCGTCGACGCGTCAGGCAGCGGCCCCCCGCCCCAGAACCACAGCGCATTGACCGGCGGCCGCCCGGCCGCGTTGCGCGCCGCATTCCAGGGATGAGTGTGCAGGAGAATCTGCGCCTCGTTGGCGAGCACCCGCCAGCGCCGCGCCTGGGCGCCGCCATCGTCGTGCTCGGCCAGATCGGTGCCGAGCGCATCGGCCGGATCGACGAACGCCGGCAGTGCCGTCTCCCGCGGCAGCCGCAGATACCAGCGCGACGGCGCCGGGGCGTCTAGCACGAAGCCGGCCTCGGCGAACACCGGCTGCAGGACCGGCAGCAGCGCGTCGACATCGGCCTGCACCAGGCCCAGCGTGTCGCCGTGGCCCATCAGACGCACGCCGTTGATGTCCGGCCGCAGCCATGCCGGGTCGGCGCGCAGCCAGGCACTGCCCGGCGCGTCGGCATCGCCGACGTCGACCTGGCGCGACAGCGCCGCCAGCGGCCAGCCGCCCTCGGGAAGCGCGACGTGCCGCGCAAGCTGCGGCCGCCGCCCCGGCGCAGCCGTGGTGCGGTCGGCACGCCCCAGGGCCCGCACGATGTCCAGCTGCCAGCGCTGCGCGCCAAAGCGCGCGGCGGCGGGCAGCAGGAACGTCGCCGAGGTCATCGGCTCAGCCGAGATACTCGACGCTGACGATGTCGTAGTCGCGGGTGCCGCCGGGCGCATCGATGCTGATGCTGTCGCCTTCGTGCTTGCCGATCAGCGCCCGTGCGACCGGTGAGGAGATCGCGATCAGGCCCTGCTTGATGTCGGCCTCCAGGTCGCCGACGATCTGGTAGCGCTTCTCCTCGTCGGTCTGCGCATCGGCGATCACCACCGTCGCGCCGAACACCACCTTGTCGCCGGCGTTGAGCTTGGCGACATCGATGACATCGGCATGCGACAGCTCGCTCTCGAGTTGCTTGATGCGGCCCTCGATGAAGCTCTGCTGCTCGCGCGCGGCGTGGTACTCGGCGTTCTCCTTCAGATCGCCGTGCGCACGCGCCTCGGCGATCGCATCGATGACCGCCGGCCGCTTGACCGACTTCAGTTCCTCGAGTTCCTCGCGCAGGCGCTGTGCGCCGCGCGTGGTCATGGGTGCCCTCATGGCGTCCCTCCTGTGCGTGGGTTGGATGGCGACGCGCCGCCGTTGAGCTGCGCGTGCAGTTCCTGCAGGGCCCACACCGGGCCGCTGCCGCGATAGTCCAGCGAGTGCAGCAACGCGCGAGCGCCGGCCACCGTGGTCGAGTACGTGACCCGGTGCTGCAGCGCCTCGCGACGGATCGAGAACGAGTCGGAGATCGCCTGCTTGCCCTCGGTGGTGTTGACGATGTATGCGATCTCGCCATTCTTGATCAGGTCGACGATGTGCGGCCGGCCCTCGACCACCTTGTTGATCTGCTCGCAGGCGATGTCGTGCTCGCGCAGCCACTTGGCGGTGCCGGCAGTGGCGACGATCGCATAGCCCTTGGCCGCCAGATCACGGGCGACCGGCAGCACGCGCTTCTTGTCCGGGTCGCGCACCGAGACGAAGACCTTGCCGCTGGTGGGCGGGGTACGGATGCTGGCCGCTTCCTGCGCGCGCGCGAACGCCGCGCCGAAGCTCTCGCCCACGCCCATGACCTCGCCGGTCGAACGCATTTCCGGCCCGAGAATCGGATCGACGTTCTGGAACTTGGCGAACGGGAAGATCGCCTCCTTGACCGAGTAGTACGACGGCACGATCTCGGTCGTCGCGCCCTGCTCGGCCAGTGTCTTGCCGGCCATGCAGCGCGCCGAGATCTTGGCCAGCGGCAGCCCGATCGCCTTGGACACGAACGGCACCGTGCGCGAGGCGCGCGGATTGACCTCGAGCAGGAAGATCGTCTCCACGCCCGCGTCGTCGGTCTGCACCGCGAACTGGGTGTTCATCAGGCCGACGACCTTCAGCTTGCGGGCCAGTGCCGCGACCTGCTCGCGCAGGCGTGCCTGCACATCGCTCGACAGCGAGTACGGCGGCAGCGAGCACGAGGAATCGCCCGAATGCACGCCCGCTTCCTCGATGTGCTCCATGACGCCGCCGATCAGCACGTTGCCGTCCTTGTCGGCGATCACGTCGATGTCGACCTCGACCGCATTGTCGAGGAAGCGGTCAAGCAGCACCGGCGAATCGTTGGACACCTTGACCGCATCGCGCATGTAGCGCGCCAGGTCGGCATCGGCGTGCACGACTTCCATCGCCCGGCCGCCGAGCACGTAGCTCGGCCGCACGACCAGCGGATAGCCAATCTCGCGCGCCAGCACCAGCGCTTCCTCGGGGTTGCGCGCGGTGCGGTTGGGCGGTTGCTTGAGGCCGAGCTCGTCGACCAGCTTCTGGAACCGCTCGCGGTCCTCGGCCAGGTCGATCGAATCGGGCGAGGTGCCGATGATCGGCACCCCGTTGGCCTCGAGCGCGCGCGCCAGCTTGAGCGGCGTCTGGCCGCCGTACTGCACGATCACGCCCTTGGGCTTCTCGATCTCGACGATCTCCAGCACGTCCTCGAGCGTCAGCGGTTCGAAGTACAGACGGTCGGAGGTGTCGTAGTCGGTCGAGACCGTCTCGGGGTTGCAGTTGACCATGATGGTTTCAAAGCCGTCCTCGCGCAGTGCGAGGGCGGCATGGACGCAGCAGTAGTCGAACTCGATGCCCTGCCCGATCCGGTTCGGCCCGCCGCCGAGCACGATGATCTTCTCGCGACCGCTGGGATTGGCCTCGCACTCGTCCTCGTAGGTCGAGTACAGGTAGGCGGTGTCGGTCGCGAACTCGGCCGCGCACGAGTCGACGCGCTTGTAGACCGGGCGCACGCCGAAGGCACGGCGCAGTGCACGCACGGCCTGCTCGTCGGTGCCCAGCAACTGCGCCAGGCGCGCGTCGGAGAAGCCCATGCGCTTGAGCGCACGCAGCCGCGCCTGGTCGAGCGCGTCGATGCCGTTCGCCGCGACCTCGCGTTCGGTCGCGATGATCTCCTCGATCTGATCGAGGAACCACGGATCGACGTACGACAGGCCGTACACGTCCTCGACCGACAACCCAGCGCGGAACGCGTCGGCCAGGTAGAACAGGCGCTCGGGGCCCGGCTCGCGGACTTCGCGGCGCAGCGTCGCCAGGTCGCCCTCGTCATGCAGGTCCAGGCCGGTCGGATCGAAACCGACCTTGCCGGTCTCCAGGCCACGCAGCGCCTTGTGCATCGATTCCTGGAACGTGCGGCCCATCGCCATGACCTCGCCGACCGACTTCATCTGCGTCGTCAGGCGGGCGTCGGCGGTGGGGAACTTCTCGAACGCGAAGCGCGGGATCTTGGTGACGACGTAGTCGATCGACGGCTCGAACGAGGCCGGGGTCTTGCCGCCGGTGATCTCGTTCTTCAGTTCGTCCAGCGTGTAGCCGACCGCCAGCTTGGCCGCGACCTTGGCAATCGGGAAGCCGGTCGCCTTGGAGGCCAGCGCCGAGGAGCGCGACACGCGCGGGTTCATCTCGATCACCACAACGCGACCGGTGGTCGGGCTGATGCCGAACTGCACGTTCGAACCGCCGGTGTCGACGCCGATCTTGCGCAGCACCGCGATCGACGCATTGCGCAGGCGCTGGTACTCCTTGTCGGTGAGCGTCTGCGCCGGCGCGACGGTGATGCTGTCGCCGGTGTGCACGCCCATCGGGTCGAGGTTCTCGATCGAGCACACGATGATGCAGTTGTCCGCGGTGTCGCGGACCACTTCCATCTCGAACTCCTTCCAGCCCAGCACCGACTCCTCGACCAGCACCTCGCCGACCGGCGACAGCTCCAGGCCGCGCTTGATGATCTCCTCGAACTCCTCGCGGTTGTAGGCGATGCCGCCGCCCGAGCCGCCGAGCGTGAAGCTGGGCCGGATGATCGTCGGATAGCCGACCTTGGCCTGGATCTCGATCGCCTGCTCGAAGGTGCGCGCGACCTCGGCCTTCGGGCACTCCAGACCGATCTCCTGCATCGCCACGCGGAACAGCTCGCGGTCCTCGGCCATGCGGATGGCCTCGCGCTTGGCGCCGATCAGCTCCACGCCGTACTTGTCGAGCACGCCGTTGTCGGCCAGGTCGAGCGCGCAGTTGAGCGCGGTCTGCCCGCCCATCGTCGGCAGCAGCGCGTCGGGCTTTTCCTTGGCGATGATCTTCTCGACCGTCTGCCAGTTGATCGGCTCGATGTAGACCGCATCGGCGGTCTCCGGGTCGGTCATGATCGTGGCGGGGTTGGAGTTGACCAACACCACGCGATAGCCCTCCTCGCGCAGCGCCTTGCAGGCCTGTGCGCCGGAGTAGTCGAACTCGCAGGCCTGGCCGATGACGATCGGTCCAGCGCCGATGATGAGAATGGTCTGGATGTCGGTGCGCTTTGGCATATCAACGCGCCTCCATCAGCGCTACGAACTGGTCGAAGAGCGGCGCCACATCGTGCGGCCCCGGCGATGCCTCGGGATGGCCCTGAAACGAAAAGGCCGGCGCGTCGGTCAGCGCGATGCCCTGGTTGGTGCCGTCGAACAGCGAGCGATGGGTCACGCGGACATTGGCCGGCAACGTCGATTCGTCGACCGCGAAGCCGTGGTTCTGCGAGGTGATCATCACCCGGCCGCCATCGACGGCCTGCACCGGATGGTTCGCGCCGTGGTGGCCGTGCGGCATCTTCATCGTCTGCGCGCCGGCCGCCAGCGCCAGCAACTGGTGTCCCAGGCAGATGCCAAAGGTCGGCACCTTGTTCTCGATGAAGGTGCGGATGGCCTCGATCGCGTAATCGCACGGCGCCGGATCGCCAGGGCCGTTGGACAAGAAGACACCGTCGGGCTTCAGCGCGAGCACCTCCGCGGCCGGCGTCTGCGCCGGCACCACGGTCAGTTCGCAGCCGCGCTCGGCGAGCATGCGCAGGATGTTGTGTTTGACGCCGTAGTCGTAGGCCACGACCTTGAACTTGGCCGGCGCCGACACGAAGGCATTCGCGTCCAGATCCAGCTGGCCGTCCGACCAGGTGTAGCGCTCGGTCGTGCTGACCACCTTCGCCAGATCCATGCCCTTCAGGCCCGGGAACTTGCGTGCGGCCTCGAGCGCCTGGTCGACGTTCACCTCGCCGGCCATCAGCGCGCCGTTCATCGCGCCACGGTCGCGCAGCAGGCGGGTCAGCTTGCGGGTGTCGATGCCGGCGATCGCGACGATCCCGCGCGCGCGCAGCCATTCGGGCAGCGCGATCTGGCTGCGCCAACTGCTCGGACGGCGCGGCACGTCGCGCACGATCAACCCCGAGGCCCACACCCGTCCGGCCTCATCGTCCTGGTCGGTACAGCCGGTGTTGCCGATATGCGGATAGGTCAGCGTCACCAGCTGGCGCGCATACGACGGATCGGTGAGCACTTCCTGGTAGCCGGTCATCGCGGTGTTGAACACCGTTTCACCGACCGACAAGCCAGGAGCGCCCACGGAAACGCCCTCGAACACGGTGCCGTCTTCAAGGACGAGAATTGCGGAATCTGTCACGTGGTCTTCGCCTACGTCAGGTTGCAGGAAACCGCCAGAGCGGCGGCAGCCGGTCCGGAGGCGAGAGGTTCAGGCGAGCGAGAATTGTACCGACGCCGGCCCCGCTGCGCCAGCGCGGCGCACGCGATCGGTCATGCCGAGGTCGTCGCGCCGGCGCCGAGCAGCTCGGCGATCCCGTAACGGCGCGGCGCGCGCCCGGCCAGCCGCGCTGCGACATGCAACGCCCCGGCCGCGAAGATGTCGCGATCGCCGGCCCGGTGAACGAGCTCGATGCGCTCGCCGCGGGTCGTGAACTGCACCAGATGCTCGCCGACGATGTCGCCGGCCCGGATCGAGGCGTAGCGCGGGCTGGCGCCCTGCCCTTGCGCGGCCGCGCCCAGCGTCAACGCGGTCCCCGACGGCGCATCGAGCTTGCGCGTGTGGTGCGATTCGACGATGTCGCAGTCCCAGCCCGGCAGCATCGCCGCCGCGCGTGCGACCAGATCCTGCAGGACCGCAACCCCGAGGCTGAAATTCGAGGCCCACAGCACCGGAATCCGCCCCGCTGCGGCGTCGAGCGCGGCGTTCTGCGCCTCCGACAGCCCGGTGGTGCCCGAGACCAGCGCCGCGCCACGCCGCTCGCACAGCGCCAGCAACGCATCGAAGCCCGCCGGCAGGCTGAAGTCGATGGCGACATCGAAGGGCGGCGCGCCACCGAGTTCGGCGGCGCCGAAGTACGGCACGCCGCCGATGACCCGTTGGCGCGGGGCGCTTCCCGACACTGCCGCCACCACCGCCAAACCGTCGCACGAGGCTGCCAGACGCAGGACGGCCTGCCCCATCCGGCCGGATGCCCCGTGCACCAGCACCCGGACAGGCGGGCTCATCGGGCCACCGCCGATCGCGGCGGCGGGGTCGAAACGGCAAGACAATCGGGTCGGGTCTTCATGCCGCGCATTCTAGCCTCGAGACGGAAGCGCGGCCGGGCGCCTGGGGCGGGGATCGCGCCGCAACGTTTCCGGGACTGAGCGTTCCACCAGCGAGCGTAAGTCGGCGCATGACGCACGGCCCGCCGCGGGCGCGGCGCAATCCGCTGCGCGGGTCAAGCACAGTCTCGCCGCACCCGAGTGATACATGGCGAATTTTTCGCCACTACGAGCGCGCCGCGCCAATGAAGGGCCGCGGCCGCTTATCCACATCTTTGTGACCAGGCCATCCACACCGGCTGTGGACGACCGCCGCCGGACGCGACGTGGCGCGGCCGTCAAGTCGCGAGCGCGCCGCCGTCCTCGCCCATCCGGAGGCGGCTGCAGGCGATGCATCCGGGCCTGCGCGGGTCAAGCCCGGATTCTTCGTCAGCCGACGCGGATGGCGAAAACTTCACCAGTCGAAATCCACCCGCCTGCGAAGCGGCCGCGCGATGCTTATCCACACCTTTGTGACCAGACCATCCACATCGCTTGTGGATGACCGGCGTGGAGGCCGCAAACGCGACGTCGTCAAGCGGTCGTGAGGCGCTTTCCCCGCATGCGATTCGACCGCATCACCGTGCCTGCAATGCCATCGCCCCGTGGGTCGGGTCATCGCATCGCGCCGCTGCACGCACGTCGTTTGGCGCGCAGTCCATGCATGCGGCGTGCGCATGCAGATCCGAATGCGCGACGCAAGCCCCGCGTTGGGTCGCGGATCGGCAGGTGGCGAATAAATGACCAGCCAAAAGCACACCCGATCGCAAGCGGGTCGGCGCGGCTTATCCACACGTTTGTCGTCATGACATCCACATCGACTGTGGATACCGATTGCGCTAGTTGGGGCGCTCCCATCCGTCAAGCGGTCCGCACTCGAGACAGCCGCATCGATGCGGCGACCCGGTGGCCTGTTGCCGGCAAAGATTACGTCCGGTCTTCGCCAGACGATACGCCATCAACGGCGGTTGCCGTCGTGACTTCGACGCAACGCCTCGACCCGCGGCAATTGCGCTGGTGTCGCTGATCCACCGCGCGCACTCGATCCAGCTCATCGCGGTGGAGGACATCGGCAAGATCGTCGCCACCCTGTTCGCGGACCGGGCGCGGTTCGCAGGCATGACGCTGAAGATCGCCGGCGATCGCGTGACCGGGGACGCGCTGGAGGCCGCGTTTTCGCACGCCGCCGGCAGGCCCATCCCCTATGCCCGACTTCCGGATGCGGTCCTGGCCGCCCATCCCGACCTGGCACATATGCCGCCAGCCTGGAATCCGGCCGGCTCGCAGAGCGCGTACACCTTGAACGGATCCGCGCGCTCAATCCCGAGCTCGTCTCGCTGCGCGCATGGTTGGCGGGCGACGGCCACGCACACCTGAAGGCCGCTTTGCGCGGGACAGCCGTCTGAAGCGTGACGCCCGAGCAATCAGGCTGCTCGCGGAGGGCGTCATCGCCCTCATCGCTTCAGGCGCTTCGCAGAAGCGCCCGCACATTGGGACGGATCAGGACGTCATGCGTTCCCAGAAGCCCTTGACACCGTCCATGAAGGTGCTGGACTTGGGCGAATGCCGGCGCGCGTTCTCGGTGGTGAACGTCGCCTCGAAGCGCTGCAGCAGATCGCGCTGATCGGCGGTGAGATTGACCGGCGTCTCGACGAAGATCTTGCAGTACAGGTCGCCGACCGAGCGGCTGCGCACCGACTTGACGCCCTTGTCGCGCAGGCGGAACACCTTGCCGGTCTGGGTCTCGGCCGGAATGCGGATCTCGGCCTCGCCGCCGAGCGTGGGCACGCGCACCGTGTCGCCGAGCGCGGCCTGCGAGATGCGGATCGGCACCTCGCAATGCAGGTCGTCGCCGTCGCGCACGAAGATGTCGTGCGGGCGCACCCGCACTTCCACATAGAGATCGCCGGGCGGCGCACCAGCCGGACCGGCCTCGCCTTCGCCCGACAGGCGGATGCGATCGCCCGAATCGACGCCGGCGGGAATCTTCACCGACAGCACCTTCTCGTCCTCGACCCGCCCTGCGCCATGACACGTCTTGCAGGGATTGGCGATCACCTGGCCGTGCCCGCCGCAATGCGGACAGGCCTGCTGCATCGTGAAGGGCCCGCGCTGCATCCGCACCTGGCCGCGACCGGCGCAGGTCGAGCAGGTCTCGCGCTTGCCGTCCTCCGAACCGCTGCCATTGCAGTCGTCGCAGCCGGTCAGCGTCGGCAGTTCGATGCGCTTCTCGACACCGGCGACCGCGTCCTCGAGGTCGAGCTCCATCACATAGCCCACGTCGGCACCGCGACGCGGGCCGCTGCGTCCGCCGCCGCCGAAGATGTTGCCGAAGATGTCGCCGAAGATATCGCCCATGTCCGGCCCGAAGCCCGGTCCGGCATTGCCGCCGCCCATGCCGTGCTCGAACGCCGCATGCCCGTGCTGGTCGTACATCCTGCGCTTGCCGCCGTCCGACAACACCTCGTAGGCCTCCTTGCACTCCTTGAACGCGGCCTCGGCGGCGGCATCCCCCGGATTGCGGTCCGGATGATGCTTCATCGCGCAACGGCGATACGCCTTCTTCAGCTCGTCTTCGCTTGCGGTGCGGGAGACGCCAAGGACGTCGTAATAATCGCGTTTGCTCATGAGACCGTGATTCGTCGTGCGTGATGGGTGACTCGAAGCGTCGGTACGTGACCGCGTGAGAAAGAAGCGGAGCCAAGCTCCGCTTCTTGTCGATCACGCATCACGGTTCCACTGGTTACGCCTTCTTGTCGTCGTCCTTGACCTCGGTGAACTCGGCATCGACCACGTCGTCGGACTTGGGCGCATCGCCCTGCCCGCCGACGTCGCCCCCGCCCTGCTGCCCGGCCGCGGCGGCGGCGGCGAACAGCTGCTGAGAGACTTCCTCGAGCTTCTTGGACTTGGCCTCGATCTGCGCCTTGTCGTCACCCTTCATCGCGGTCTCGACCTCGGCGATCGCCGCCTCGGCGTTGCCGATCACATCGCCGGGCACCTTGTCGCCGTTGTCCTTGATCGCGCTGCGGGTCGCGTGCACCAGCGCATCGGCCTGGTTGCGCGCAGCGACGAGCTCCTGGAACTTGCGGTCGTCCTCGCGGTGCGCCTCGGCGTCGGCGACCATCCGCTGGATCTCGTCATCCGACAGACCCGAACCGGCCTTGATCTCGACCTTCTGCTCCTTGTTAGTCTTCTTGTCCTTGGCCGACACGTGCAGGATGCCGTTGGCGTCGATGTCGAACGACACCTCGACCTGCGGCATGCCGCGCGGCGCCGGATCGATGCCGGTCAGGTCGAAGCGCGCCAACGACTTGTTGAAGCGGGCCTGCTCGCGCTCGCCCTGCAGCACGTGCACGGTCACGGCCGACTGGTTGTCGTCGGCGGTGGAGAAGGTCTGCGAGGCCTTGGTTGGGATCGTGGTGTTCTTTTCGATGATCTTGGTGAACACGCCGCCCAGGGTCTCGATGCCCAGGCTCAGCGGGGTCACGTCCAGCAGCAGCACGTCCTTGACGTCGCCGGCCAGCACGCCGCCCTGCACCGCCGCACCGATCGCGACCGCCTCGTCGGGGTTCACGTCCTTGCGCGGCTCCTTGCCAAAGAAGTCGGCAACGGCCTGCTGCACCTTGGGCATGCGGGTCTGGCCGCCGACGAGGATGACCTCATTGACGTCGGACGCGCGCAGGCCCGCATCGTTGAGCGCGATGCGGCAGGGCTCGATCGAGCGCTTGATCAGGTCCTCGACCAGCGCTTCGAGCTTGGCGCGGGTCAGCTTGATGTTCAGGTGCTTCGGACCCGAGGCGTCGGCGGTGACGTACGGCAGGTTGACCTCGGTCTGCTGCGACGACGACAGCTCGATCTTGGCGCGCTCGGCCGCATCCTTCAGACGCTGCAGCGCCAGCGGATCCTTGCGCAGGTCGATGCCCTGATCCTTCTGGAACTCCTCGACGAGGTAGTCGATGACGCGCGCGTCGAAGTCCTCACCGCCGAGGAAGGTGTCGCCGTTGGTGGCCAGCACCTCGAATTGCTTTTCGCCGTCGACTTCCGCGATCTCGATGATCGACACGTCGAAGGTGCCGCCGCCCAGGTCGTAGACCGCGACCTTGCGATCGCCGCCGCTCTTATCCAGGCCGTAGGCCAGCGCGGCCGCAGTCGGCTCGTTGATGATGCGCTTGACGTCGAGGCCGGCGATGCGGCCGGCGTCCTTGGTCGCCTGGCGCTGGCTGTCGTTGAAGTACGCCGGCACCGTGATCACCGCCTCGGTCACCTTCTCGCCCAGGTAGTCCTCGGCGGTCTTCTTCATCTTCTCGAGGATGCGCGCCGAGACTTCCTGCGCCGACAGCTTCTTGCCGTCGCTGGTCGCGACCCAGGCATCGCCGTTGTCGTGCTCGAGGATCTTGTAGGGCACCAGGCCGATGTCCTTCTGGACCTCGGCGTCCTTGAACTTGCGGCCGATCAGACGCTTGACCGCGAAGAACGTGTTGTTGGGGTTGGTAACAGCCTGGCGCTTGGCCGAGGCGCCGACCAGCACCTCGCCGTCCTTGGTGTAGGCGACGATCGACGGCGTGGTGCGGTCGCCCTCGCTGTTCTCGATGACCTTGGCCTTGCCGCCGTCCATGATCGCCACGCACGAATTGGTCGTGCCGAGATCGATGCCGATGATCTTTGCCATTGCAGTGTTCCTCTAGGAAATGTCGTTGTGCGGGGACGGCGGCGAAGCCGTCGATGCGAGGTATCTGGGGACGCGCAACACAGCGTTCAAGCGGTGTGACGCGCAATGGCCCCGGTCGCGCTCAGTCAGCCTTGGCCACGACCACCATTGCCGGGCGCAGCAGGCGCTCGTTAAGCAGATACCCCTTCTGGAAGACCTGGGCGACCGCGCCCGGCGGCACGCCCGGCACCTCGACGATGCTCATCGCCTGATGGTGCTCGGGGTCGAACGGGTCGCCCGCCGCCGGTGCGACCACGCGCAGGCCGTTGCTCTCGGTCGCCTTGACCAGTTCGCGCAGCGTCAGTTCGACGCCGGCACGCAGCGGATCGTTCTCAGGCGCACTCGCCAGCCCGGCCTCGAGCGCGTCGAACACCGGCACCAGCGACGAGAGCAGACGTTCGTTGGCGAACCGGCGCGCGGTCTCGATCTCGCGCGCTAGGCGCTTGCGCTGGTTCTCAAGGTCCGCGCGCTCGAGCAGGCTCTGCGCGCGCACCTGTTCGAGTTCGGCCTTCAGCAGTTCGACCTGTTCGGTCAGCTGGACCTCGACCGGCGTGGCCTGGTCGTCGGACTCGTGGATTTCGGGGGGCTGCGTCTCGTGCTGTTCCTGGGTCATGTCCGGTTCCGGGGCGGGCGTCTGGCCGCCGACCCGCCCAGCTATGGGGCTGGCCGCCCAGGTTTCAAGCCGCGACCGGGGAATCGGCGCGTCCGCCCACCCCGTCGCTCAGGCCGCGTCGGGCGTGCGTCCCGGGGCGCCGTCGGCGGCCGCGGGATGGCCGCCGAGCGCGGCGCCCAACAGATCGGCGGTCGCCTGCACCACCGGGATCACCCGGTCGTAGGCCATGCGGGTCGGGCCGATCACGCCGAGCACACCCAGTGTCCGTCCGCCTGCCGCGTACGGCGCGGTGACCAGCGACACGCCCTCCAGCGGCGCCAGGCCGGTTTCCTCGCCGATGAAGATGCGCACACCCGGTGCATGCAGGGTGCGTTCGAGCAACTGCAGGATCTCGCGCTTGCGCGAAAACGCCTCGAACAACTCGCGCAGCCGGTCCAGGTCCGACAGGTCCTGCACGCCGATCAGCCGGCTCTGCCCGGCCAGCACCATGTCCTCGTCGGACGGCACCAGCGCCTGTTCGGCCAGCTCCATCGTCTGCGCCAGCAACGCCTCCATCTCGTCGCGGGCGTGGCGCAATTCCTCGACCAGCGTCGCCCGCACCGCGGCCATCGGTCGGCCGGCGCAATGCTGGTTCAGATAGTTGGCCACGCGCTCGAGCTCGGCGGCGTCGAAACTGCGCCGGGTCTGGAAAATCCGGTTCTGCACCTCGTGGTCGGCGAAGACGATGATCGCCATGACCCGCTGGCCGTCGAGCGGCACGAAATCGATATGCCGGAACGCCAGTTGCTCGCGCCGCGGCACCGAAACCACCCCGACGAAACGCGTCATCGCCGAAACCAGTTCCGAGGCACTGCCCAGCAGCGACTGATGCCCGCCGGCGCCGGTCAGCTCCCCGCGCAGCCGCACCAGTTCCTGCTCGCGCAGCGGCTTGACCTGCAGCAGTGAATCGACAAACACGCGGTAGCCCTGCGCGGTGGGCACGCGCCCGGCCGAGGTGTGCGGGGAGCTCAGCAGCCCAGCCTCCTCCAGATCGGCCAGGATGTTGCGAATGGTCGCCGGGCTCACGTCCAGCCCGGCATGCCGGGCAAGCGTCTGCGAACCGACCGGCTCACCGTCGCGGATGTGCCGCCCGATCAGCGTGCGCAGCAGCTGGCGGGCGCGCGGGTCGAGCGGGTGGCGGGTGTCGGACGACATGCGGGCGGTATACGGCGCCGCCGCCACCGATGCAAGCGCGGTCTCCGGCCGTGAGACACGCGCGGGCTATCAAGCCGGCGCTACACGACCGCAGGCCACCCAGGCACAATTCCACCGATGCTCACCCACCTCGCCATCCGCAACTTCGCCGTCGCCACCGCCACCGACCTCGAGTTCGGCCCGGGGCTGACCGTCATCTCCGGCGAGACCGGCGCCGGCAAGTCGCTGCTGGTCGATGCGCTGGGCTTTCTGTCCGGCCAGCGTGCCGACAGCGGCATCGTCCGCCATGGCGCCGAGCGCGCCGAGCTGCATGCCGAGTTCACGCTCGACGACGCCGCCCCGGCGCTGCGCTGGTTGCGCGACAACGAGCTCGACGAAGGCGCGACCTGCCAGTTGCGGCGCACGCTGCGTGCCGACGGCGGCTCGCGGGCCTGGATCAATGGCCGGCCGGCAACGATCGCCCAGCTGTCCGAACTCGCCGGACGCCTGGTCGAGATCCACGGCCAACATGAACACCAGGCGCTGCTGGCGCGCGGCAGTCAGCTGGCGCTGCTCGATGCCCAGGCCGGCAATGGCGCGTTGCTGGCGGCGGTCCGCGGCGCGGCGCAGGACTGGCGTGCCTTGCAGAGCGAGCGCGAAGCGCTGATCGGCATCGGCGATGTCGGCGAGCGCCGCGACTGGCTGCGCCATCAGCTCGGTGAACTGGAAGGCGAGCGGCTGGAACCCGAGGCGATCGCCGAGCTGCACGCCGCCCACCGCCGCCATGCCAACGCCGCCGGCCTGATCCAGACCTGCGACGCGGCGCTGGCCCGGATGAGCGGCGAGGATGCCGTCGGCCTGCCGCAGGCGCTGCACGCGCTGCGCCACGAGCTGGGCCGGATGCGTGCGCACGAGCCCCGGCTGGGCGAAGTCGACGCGATGCTCGACGCTGCGACGATCCAGCTCGACGAAGCCACCCGCCTGCTCGGCCAGGTCCGCGACGACCTCGACATCGACCCCGCCGAGCTCGAGTTGCTCGAACAGCGCCTGAGCCGGCTGCACGAACTGGCGCGCAAGCACCGGGTCACGCCCGAGGACTTGGGCGAGGTCAGGCAACGCTTGACTGCCGAGCTCGAGCAGCTCGACGGTGCCGGCGATCGCCTGGCGCGGCTGGACGGCGAGATCGACGCGGCGTTCGCGCGCTGGCACACCGCCGCCGACCGCTTGGGCGCGGCCCGCCGCAAGGCCGGCAAGGCGCTGTCGAAGGCGACGACCGCGCTGATCCACGAGCTGGGTATGGGCGGCGGGACCTTCGAGGTCGCGTTCGAACCGGTCGAGCACGACCGGCCCGATCCGCAGGGCGCCGAGCGCATCGAGTTCATGGTCTCGGCCAACGCCGGCCAGCCGCCACGGCCGCTGCGCCGGGTCGCCTCGGGCGGCGAGCTGTCGCGCATCTCGCTGGCGATCGAGGTCGCGGCGCTGGGCCACGACGCGGTGCCGACGATGGTCTTCGACGAGGTCGACTCCGGCATCGGCGGCGCGGTCGCCGATATCGTCGGCCGCAAACTGCGCGCCCTGGGTGCCAGCCGCCAGGTGCTGTGCGTGACCCACCTGCCCCAGGTCGCGTCCAAGGGCCACACCCACTACCGCGTGCACAAGGTCACGAGCGGCGGCACGACCGAAAGCCGCGTCAGCCTGCTCGAGGCCGACGCCCGGACCGAAGAACTGGCGCGGATGCTGGGTGGCGTCGAGGTCAGCAGTGAGGCCCGCGCGGCCGCCCGCAAGCTGCTGCAGGACATGGCCTGAGGGCTGGACCGCCGCCCCGCCCGCTGCGCCTGCGGTCACCCGCATGCAGCGCGATGATCGGTTTTGGAGACCTCAGCGCTTCTTGCGCACGTACAGCACCAGCGAGTGGTCTTCGAGATGATAGCCGTAGCGCTCGGCGATCTCGTGCTGGAGCTTCTCGATCTCGGCGCTTTCGAACTCGATGATCTTGCCGGTGTCCACGTCCACCATGTGGTCGTGGTGGCCGCCGCGGTCGAGCTCGTAGACCGCGTGCCCCCCCTCGAAATTGTGCTTGAGCACCAGGCCGGCGGCCTCGAACTGGGTGAGCACCCGGTACACCGTCGCCAGCCCGATCTCGTCGCCCTGCTCGAGCAACTGCCGGTAGATGTCCTCGGCGGTCAGGTGCTGCCGCGGCGTGCGCTGCTCCAGCAGGTCCAGGATCCGCATGCGCGGGTGGGTGACTTTCAGTCCTGCCTTGCGCAGGTCGAGCGATTCCATGAAGTGTCTCCGAGTACAGGCCGGCATTCACTGGCGGTTGAACGCCGGCTGCCTGAATCGCGGTGGCGGCGTGACGCGCAGTGTATCATCGGCCCGGTCCCCGCAGCTCCCCGGCCCCTGCCCTCCGCCATGAAGAACGTCATTCTCGTCTCGGCCCTCGTCCTGGCCACCAGCGGCTGCGCCCTGGTCTACAAGCAGCCGATCTATCAGGGCAACCTGATCGAGCAGTCCGCGGTCGAACAGTTGCAGGTGGGCATGGGCAAGCCGCAGGTCGAGGCGCTGCTGGGCTCGCCCTCGATCGCCGACCCGTTCCACCACCAGCGCTGGGACTACACCGCCACGCAGCGGGTCGGCCGCAGCAGTCACACCGAGATGAAGAACTTTACCGTCTACTTCGAGAACGACCAGCTCGCACGCTGGGAAGGCGACTACTTCCCCAACCGCGACCAGGAACTGGCCGAGCAGATGCGCAAGTTCGGCAACCTGCCCAAGGAACGCGGCAAGCGCCGCTGACGGCGCGTCAACCCGCGTCGCGCTTCGCCGCCCGGCGCCTGCGCGCTTCCTTCGGGTCGAGCTGCAGCGCCCGTAACAGCTCCAGGCGGTCGCCGTCCGCCAGTTTTGCGGCGACCTCCACACGCACGCCGTACACCGCATAGCCAGCGATACCGGCCAGCACACTCGGATCGGGCAGCGCCGCCAGCGCAGCCGCGACATCGGCGCCATCGGGCAGCACGAGCGTCCAACTGCGGTGCGCACGGGGCTGCGCGTCGACGACCTCGATCCGCATCGTCGCGCTCAGTCGGCCGGCTCGCGCTCGGCGACCCGGATGAAATCGTTGACCATGCGGTCGGCGAGCCCGCGGAAACCGAGCGTAAGTGCCGGCAGCATCAGGCGGCTGCTCGGCTCGAACTCCAGCGACAGCGACACCTTGCACGAGCTCGGATCCAGCGCCCGAAACGTCCAGCGCCCGTGCAGCGACTTGAATGGACCGTCCCGCAACTGCATGTCGATGGTATCGGGCGGCGACAAGGTGTTCTCGGTCGTGAACCACGTCCGCAACGCGCCCAGGCCCAGATCGAGCCGGGCGACGATGCGGTCGTCGTCCGATTCCAGAACCTGCGCCGCATCGCACCAGGCGAACCGGCGCGGATAGGCATGAATATCGTTGACCAGCGCGAACATGCGCTCGGCCGGCTGCCCGACAAGGGCGCTACGTTCGATCTTGGGCATGACTCGCCTGGAGGACGTGCTTCGAGGACAATGGGGAAATGAGCAAGAAAAGCGGCAAGGCCAAGGATAAAGCAAACAGCACCGGCACCATCGCGCTGAACAAGCGCGCGCGCCACGAGTATCAGCTCGAGGACCGCTACGAGGCCGGCCTGGCGCTGCAGGGCTGGGAGCTCAAGGCCATCCGCGCCGGGCGCGCCAACATCGGCGAGAGCTACGCCGTCATCCGCCACGGTGAACTGTTCCTGTTCGGCGCCCAGATCACGCCGCTGATCCAGGCCTCCACGCACGTCGTCGCCGACGCCCACCGCACGCGCAAGCTGTTGCTGCACCGGCGCGAGATCGACGTGCTGGTCGGCCGCGTGCAGCGCGACGGCTATACCGTCGTGCCGACCGCGTTGTACTGGAAGGGCAACAAGATCAAGGCCGAGATCGCGCTCGCCAAGGGCAAGCAGAAGCACGACAAGCGCGAGACCGAGCGCGAACGCGACTGGGCCCGCGACAAGCAGCGGCTGCTGCGCCGGCACAACAAGGACGCCTGACCGCCGGGCACCTCAGGGCCGCGACGGCTCCGTTTTGCGCGCCAGCGTGAAGCGGAACGTGGCGCCCTGCCCAGGCGCACCTTCGGCCGAGATCGTGCCGCCGTGGCGCTCGACGATGCGCTTGACCGACGCCAGTCCCACGCCGTGGCCCTTGTACTCGTCCTCACGGTGCAGCCGCTGGAACGGACGAAACAGTTTGCCCGCGTACTCGGCGTTGAAGCCCGCTCCGTTATCGCGCACGAAGAACACGCCATCGGCGCCGCACCCGAACTCGATCCTGGCATCGGCGGTATCGGCGGTGAACTTCCAGGCGTTGCCGAGCAGATTCTGCAGCAGGTTGCGCACCAGCGCCGCGTCGCCCTCGGCGGTCAGCCCCGGCGCGATGACGACCTCGACCTGACGCGCCGGCTCGGCCTGGCGCAGCTCGGCCACCACCTCCTCCGCCAGCCGGCTCAGATCCAGCGGGCTGCGCTTGAACTCGCCGCGGCTGATACGCGACATCTTCAGCAATGCATCGATCAGCGCATCCATCCGCGCGGCCGCATTGCGCACCCGCGCCAGATAGTCCTGCCCCTGCGCATCGATCGCATTGCCGTAGCGCTCGGCCAGAATCCGCCCGAACCCGTCGATGCTGCGCAGCGGCGCGCGCAGGTCGTGTGAAACGATGTAGGCGAACGATTCCAACTCGTGGTTGGCCTGGGTGAGCTCGCGGGTCCGCTGCTCCACGCGCGATTCCAGCGTGCGATTGAGCGCATGCACCTGCGCCTCGGCGCGCAAGCGTTCGGTCACGTCCTCGACCTGCACCAGCCGGGTGACCTCGCTGTCGGCCTCGCCCAGCACCAGCGTCGAGGCCAGATGCACCTGGCGGATATCGCCATCGCACCGACGCAGACGCCGGGTACTGCGGTGGACCCCTTCGCGCAGCGCCTGCGTCTCCTGCGTCCGTGTGACCTGGTCCTGCGCATCGACGAAGTAATCGCTCAGCCGCGTGCCGGTCATCGACGCCTGCTCCAGACCCGCGATCTGCGCCATCGCCGGGTTGGTCTCGACGATGGTGCCATTGCGGTCCAGCAGCACCATACCGATCGCCGAGTAGCGCATCGCATTGCGGAATCGCTGTTCGCTGCGGCGGTAGGAATCACTGAGCCGGCGTGCCAGGAACTCCGCGCGCGACTGTGTCCTGGCCAGCGTCAGCACCACCGCGAACAGCAGCAACGAGGCCAGCACCCCAGTCACCAGGGTGGTCTGCAGCTCGCGCATGCCGCCCGAGGTCAGCGGCCCGATGTGCTGGAAGTCGTAACGCCACGTGCGGCCGTAGACCGTCTGGGTCAGCGAGTGGAGCACCCGTCCCGAGGGATCGTCATCGAAGTTGTGCGTCTGCAGCACCGGCGCGTCCCGGCCGTCGGTCACATCCACGATGCGGAATGCGGTGTGCAGACCACTGCTCACGCCCGATCGGTCGATGAAGTCCGCAGACCGGAAGGAGGCGAACACCCAGCCGATCAGCGCGTTCTCGCGCGCAGCGGGCGTTTCGGGAAACCGCACCGTACGGTAGACCGGTCCGAACATCAGCACGCCGGGCCCGCCGTCGGCGGCCATCGGCCGCAACATCATCGGCGCGCTCAGACGCACCTGTCCGCTGTCGCGCGCCGCCTCCATCGCCGCGCGGCGCACCGGATCGCTGTACTGGTCAAAGCCGATCATCGTGCGCGAGCCCGGATTCTCCGGTTCGAAGTAGACGATCACCCCGTACTTGTCACGCGCGCCGCGCGGCCGCACCGAGAACAGCCCCTCGCCCTGTGCCCGCCGCCGCAACTGGAGTTCCGCCAGCCCACGCGGATCGACGTAGGCGACGTAGCCCAGCCCGACCATGCCCGGCAACTGCCGGGCGATATCCAGTCCCTCGACGTAACCGCGCCATTGCCGCGTCGTCGGCATGTCCGCCGCCGCGCTGTGCAGCGCCACCCCGCCCCGGATACTCAGCTCGTACTGCAGCAGACGCTGGCGGACTGCATCGGCCAGGCGCTCGGCCTCGGCCACGAAGCTTCCCTGGGCCAGCCGCTGCTCGCGCTCGCTCGCGTTGTGCGCGTACAGCGCCACCATCAGCAGCGCGCCGACCAGCACCAGCAGCGCGAGCCCATAGCCGCGACGCAAGCGGGCCCGCAACGAGACAGGCGTAAGGCGTTGAAAAGGCGAGGGTCCGGCCATCTGGACAGGATAGCGGCCCGGCGGCGTGAAGACAGCCGCCCCAGCCCCGGCCATCCGGCATAGAACAGGAAACAGCCGGGCCCGCCCGGCGCCCGGGCTGCGCGATCCGCCGGCCACGCCCACTGCACGGCTGCCCGAATCCAGGTCGCTGAGCGCGGAACCGCACCGACCAGGCGCGGGCTGGCCGCTAACCTGGCAACCACAAGGGCACTGGACGCGGCACCTGGCCTCAAGAGCACCCTATGCACCGCTTCTCCATCGAAATCGATGCCATCGGCGATCAGGAGTCGGATCTGCTCGAATGCCTGACCTGCATCGACTTGCAGCGGCCACTGGATCCCAAGGCGTTACCGCTCATCGACCGACTCGTCGCCAGCGGCTTGGTCGATCGGACGCCCGATGGCGAACTGGCGCTGAAACTGGCCGGCATCGAGCGTTGCAAATCGCTGAACCTGCGTGTCTCCTCCGACACCGCAGCACGCGGCGTACTTAATGCACGCCGGCGGCGCGGCGTTTAAGGGCGCGGCCTTTAAGCCTGTCCCCCCCCAATCCTGATTTCGCCTCAACACAAGCCATCGTTCGTGCGCGTGTTCCGATGCGTAAGCGATGCGTCGGCGCCGATAGCGCGCGTAGCCATCCCCGCGTCACCGCGCCTGAAAAAACTCAGATCGACGATGGCCAAGTCAGGCCGAGTTTGGCCACCGTCCTGGCGGTGCTATAACTGAATGGCAGCAATGACGCTGCGACGTTAAGGACGACGATGCGCAAGATCACCAAAATGCTGATCGCGAGCTCGCTTCTGGGCCTCTCGGCTGCCGCCACCGCAGGTGTGATTTCGATCAACGTGGCCGGACAAGGGGGCACCGAGAACGACGCCATCGATGCCGCCTTCGAGGAAGGCGCGCTGCAATGTGAAAGTAGCTTCGGCGGAATCGCCGCCGGCGTGCAGGTGCTGTCCGTGCAGCATTACCCGGGCTTCTGGTGGGCCGAGGTCAACGTGCTTTGTAACGTTCCTTGAGCCTGCGACGGGCTTGACCTGTTATCCAACGGATGGGCTCAATCACTGAGCCCGTCTCAAGCCAGCGCCACAGCGAAACAGGTGCCGAGCTACTCGTTCCCGGCCTTCATTCTTGCGCCTCTTCGCCCACAAGCAGACACCCTAGGGGACTGCACGCTCGAGGTTTGTCAGCAACGTCAGACGACCGAAGTGCCCGCTTCGTGGTATCACGACGCGATCTCGCATTCCTCGGGATGTCGTTCCGGCCAAACCGCGTCGGAAGCTCGCTGATTATTGAAGCTCGTCGCATATCCGGCTTCGGATTGATGCTTGAACGCAATGGCAGCATTGACGCTGCGACGTTAGGGACAACGAGATGCGAAAGATCAAGAAGAGCGCGTGTGTGGGCGTAATGTTGGCACTGCTTTCTGCAGCGGCTGTGGCAGCGAGCGTGATTTCAATTCACGCCATGGGAGTGGCCGGTACCGAACAAGGCGCAGTGAGAAATGCGCTTGGCAATGGTGAAATCCAATGCCTGGCCAACTACCGCGGGGTCGTAACCGATTACCAGATCGTCTCTGTGGAGCAGCAAGCTTCTGGTCCCTGGGTAGCCATCGTAGAGGTTTTCTGCAAAGTCACCTGAACTGCATCTCGACTCGATCGCCATATCAACGATGGGCTCAGACGCTGAGCCCGTCTCAAAGTAGACGCTCAACGCGAATCACCCCCCTCGCTCAGCTGCCCCTGCGGGCGTCTCATTGCGGCCCTCGCCAAACCGGAGTAAGGCGTTTTCGCAGATGCGGAGTTCCCGACAACGGCGAAGCCGAGTACTACAGCGCGAACAAGATTCTCTGCGCTCCTTGCGAGACATCGCTCTGGCGCGCGGCAGATCGCAAACTAGCTCGCATCGAACGCTAGCGGGCGAGGAAAGAAAGATGCGGTAGGATCGCATCGGCCATACAGGCCGAAATAGGAGCGATAAATGAAGGGATTTTGCATGCGCACCGTCGCGACACTCGCGCTACTGACTTCTGCTGGTGTTGTTTCGGCCGGCGAAATCTACGAGGTCTGGGGCCATGGCGCTACTTGGGAGCAGGCACGCGATGACGCTCGCACACTTGGCGTCCAGCTGTGCATCAGCCAAGGATACTCAGGTGCGGCATTCGAAGAAGTCCAAACCTACGACTCTGGTGGCGGATACATCACCTACGGTCTTGCCGAATGCTACTGAGTTGACCGATAGACGATGTGGATAAAAAGGGCCGGAGACCGCATCACATTGCGGTTCTCCGGCCTTTCTTGGTCCGAGGGACCTTCAATGGTGGAGGTGGCGGGAGTCGAACCCGCGTCCGAAGGCACTCCATCCCCGGTACTACATGCTTAGCGCCCCGTTGAATCTCGCCCCGGAACAGCACGGTGCGCAAAGCGCATCCCGGGACCAGCCTGTCAGTTCAACCACGGCAGACAGGCGGCCGCCGCGGCTGGTTCCTGTGATGATGACCCTACATCCACGAGCACAGGCACAAGTGGGTTCGGGGCTTACGCCTTAAGCGGCGAGAGCGTAGTTGTCGTCGTTGGCAACTAAAAGTTTGCCGCTGGATTTACGAGGAAAGCTGCCCCCTCGGCATGCACCAGGTAATTTCGCGACCCCCGTCGAAGCCATGGCACCCCCGGGAAATCAGAACTTACGCTGATGCATGGAGTATAGGGGCGGCTTGCGGCGATGCAAGCGCATTGCGACGACGTGCGAGCGCAGGTTCATCGGCGGGCCCGCCCCCACGGCGCTGTGCCCAGCGCAATCGTTCCAACTATGAGAATTGTCATCGGCTATAACGTCGCATCGTTCGATCGGTGCTGTTAGCATGCGCGTCCCCTTGGGGAGTAGCCGGCTTCCGCACTGCGGAAGCGCCCGCGTCAACACACTCGATCCATTGCGATCGTGGCGCGTGCGACCAGTCCAGGTTGGCGAGACCAGCGGTGTACCGGCATCACGCGGGTTGGGCGTGCCGGCATGCCGTCGTCGCGCTTGCCCGGCCCCGATCGATACGCACGATGTCTCTGGCTTCTATCCTCCTGATCGGCTTCGCCATGTCGACCGACGCCTTCGCCGCCGCTGTCGGCAAGGGTGCGGCGATGCGACGCCCCCGCTTTATCCAGGCGCTGCGCGCCGGTGCGATCTTCGGCACGATCGAGGCGCTGACGCCTGTGATCGGCTGGGCCCTGGGCCTGGCTGCAGCCGCCTATGTCACCGCCTGGGATCACTGGATCGCGTTCGTCCTGCTGGGCCTGCTCGGCGCGCGCATGATCCACGCCGGCCTGCGCAAGACCCCCGAAGATGACCCCGACGCGGTCCCTGCTCGGCACGGCTTCTGGAACCTCGCCGCGACCGGCTTTGCCACCAGCATCGACGCGATGGCGATCGGCGTGGGCCTGGCCTTCCTCGACGTCAACATCGCCGTGGTGGCAACCGTCATCGGCATCTGCACCCTGGTCATGGTGACCACCGGCATCATGCTCGGACGCGTGCTGGGCGCACTCGCCGGCAAGCGCGCCGAGATCATCGGCGGATTGATCCTGATCGGCATCGGCGCGGCCATCCTCTATGAGCACTTAGGCGGCGGTGGCGGCGTGCCTGCGTTGTAACCGGCGCGCGATGCGTGCGCGGTGGGAGTGGCCACGATACGCGCGGTTCACGGCAACCACACGAGGAGGCCCCGAAGCTCGAATCATCGTCAGCCGGAGCGTCCTCGATGAAAGTCCGCCGCGTCTACAGCACCGATTCCCTGCCCGCCGCGCAGACCGCCATCCGTGAGGTGCGCGACGCGGGCATCGAAGACGATGCCATTTCGGTGATCGCCCGATCGGATATCGAGCTTGAAAGCGTGCCCGAGCATCAGAAGGAAGCCCCTACCGATTTCAAGCACGCTGCGATGCGTGGCGCCGGCTTGGGTGGGGCGACCGGCCTGATTGCAGGCCTGGTGGCGGTGGCAGTGCCGCCGCTTGGACTGACTCTCGCTGGCGTCGCCTTGACGACGCTGGGCGGTGCCGCCGTCGGGACTTGGGCATCGTCGTTGGTCGGCGCTTCCCTGCCCGATCCGGTGCGGCGCACGTTCGAGGATGAGATCGAGGCGGGCCGCATCCTGATCGTCATCGACGGCGAAGGCGACGCGCTGGCGCGTGCGGAGGCCGCGCTGCAGGCCACAGGTGCGCGGCATCTGCCGTATGAGGAGGCGTCGGCGTTGAGTTGATGCAGGAGATTGGCGGAGAGAGTGGGATTCGAACCCACGGAAGGTTTGACCCTTCGGCGGTTTTCAAGACCGCTGCCTTAAACCACTCGGCCATCTCTCCGTTGTTACTGCGCTCCCCACACTACACCGCGCTTCGCGCGGTGCCGGCGGTTTGACCATCGACCTGTGGTCGATGTTTCCTCCGGCCTAAGGCCTCCGGATCAAGACCGCTGCCTTAAACCACTCGGCCATCTCTCCGTTGTTACTGCGCTCCCACACTACACCGCGCTTCGCGCGGTGCCGGCGGTTTGACCATCGACCTGCGGTCGATGTTTCCTCCGGCCTAAGGCCTCCGGATCAAGACCGCTGCCTTAAACCACTCGGCCATCTCTCCGTTGTTACTGCGCTTCCCACACTACACCGCGCTTCGCGCGGTGCCGGCGGTTTGACCATCGACCTGCGGTCGATGTTTCCTCCGGCCTAAGGCCTCCGGATCAAGACCGCTGCCTTAAACCACTCGGCCATCTCTCCGTTTCAATGCAACCCCCGACATGACACCGCGCTTTGCGTGGCATGTGCGGGTCAGCACGAGGACTTCAGGTCCGGGCGCTGGCTCAGGACATTGTCGCACGCGCGGCGCCCTGTGCGATGCGGGACACGGACGTCGGTGCGCTATCGCGGGCCTTGCCGTCACAGTTACGGCAATCCAGGCTCGAGGCTTCGATCAGCGGGGGCAGCTTCTCGGCCAGGAAGTCGATGAACACCCGGACCGCGGGCAGCAGGCCGCGACGCGAGGCGAACACGGCGTGGGCGATGCCCTGGGGCAGGTGCCAGTCGGGCAGCACGACCTCCAGTTCGCCATTGCGCACGGCTTCGGCGCACAGGGTCTCGGGCAGCATCGTGATGCCCAGGCCCTGCTTGGCCAGCGCCATCAGCATCGGGAAGTCGAAACCGGCGACGCGCGGCTTGAGTTCCACGCGGCGGGTGGTGCCGTCGGCGGCCTGCAGGTCCCAACGCTGCTTCACCTCGTCCTCGCCCATGCTCATCGTGGTGTGCTGGCCGAGTTCGTCCGGGTCTTTGGGGCGGCCCATGCGATCGAGATAGCCGGGGCTGGCGACCAGCAGTTCCTGGATCTGGCCGAAGCTGCGCATGACCAGGCTGCCGTCGTCGTCGAGCTTGGCGCGCACGCGCACGGCAACGTCGAAGCCCTCGTTGATGACGTCCACGCGGCGGTTGCTGACGTGCAACTGCACGCGTACCTGCGGATAACGGGCCAGGAACTCGGGCAACATCTTCGGAATCGATTGCTGGGCGATGCTCACCGGCACGCTCACGCGCACCAGCCCACGCGGCTCGGCGCTGAGCCGGTCGACGACCTCGCGCGCGGCGGTGGCCTCGGCCAACATCGATTGCGCATGGCGGAACACGCTCTGGCCGACGTCGGTGACGGCGAACCGGCGGGTCGAGCGCTGCAGCAGGCGCACGCCCAGTTCGGTTTCCAGCTGGCTGATGCGCCGGCTCAGCCGGGACTTCGGGATCCCGAGCGCCCGCTCGGCCGCGGCGAAGCCGCCATGTTCGACCACCATGGCGAAGTAGTAGAGATCATTGAGATCCTGCATGGGAAGCCGCCTTGCTATCAGGACAATAGGCGATATTGGACCACTTCCATCCTATTTCCACAACGAATTCCGCCGGGCGGCTTCCCGGCGGTTCATCGCAGCGATGCAGTGACGGCGCCCCCAGCGCCGGGCCGGTCAGCCCAGGCGGGTGATGCCGCCCATGTACGGATGCAGCACCTCGGGGACCTCGATCGTGCCGTCGGCGTTCTGGAAGTTCTCCATGACCGCGATCAGCGTGCGGCCCACCGCCAGGCCCGAACCGTTGAGGGTGTGCACGAGTTCCGGCTTGCCGGTCTCGGGATTGCGCCAGCGCGCCTGCATGCGCCGGGCCTGGAAGTCGCCGCAGTTCGAGCACGATGAGATCTCGCGATAGGTCTGCTGCGAAGGCAGCCAGACTTCGAGGTCGTAGGTCCGGCGCGCCGCGAAGCCCATGTCGCCACTGCACAGCAGCATGCGGCGGTACGGCAGCCCGAGGCGCTCGAGCACGGTCTCGGCGCACCGGGTCATGCGCTCGAGTTCGGCGTCGCTGTCGGCCGGGCGCACCACCGAGACCATTTCCACCTTCTCGAACTGGTGCTGGCGGATCATGCCGCGGGTGTCGCGGCCATGGCTGCCGGCCTCGGACCGGAAGCACAGCGAATGCGCACTCATGCGAAGCGGCAGCCGCTCGGCCTCGACGATCTCGTCGCGGACCAGGTTGGTCAGCGCGATCTCGGAGGTGGAGATCAGATAGCGCGTCTGCTCGCCCAGCGCGGTGGCGAACATGTCTTCCTCGAACTTGGGCAGCTGCCCGGTGCCGTAGAGGCTGTCGGCGTTGACGATCACCGGCACGCTGGTTTCCTCGTAGCCGTGTTCGCCGGTGTGCAGGTCGAGCATGAACTGGGAGAGCGCGCGGTGCAGGCGCGCGAGTTGGCCGCGCAGCACCGTAAAGCGGGCGCCGCTGAGCTTGGCGGCGGCTTCGGCATCGAGCCAGCCGTCGCGGGCACCGAGCTCGACGTGATCGCGGACCGGGAAGTCGAAGCTGCGCGGCGTGCCCCAGCGCGCCTGCTCGACATTGTCGGCCTCATCGCGCCCCACCGGCACGCTGGCGTCGGGCAGATTCGGCACGCTCAGGGTCAGCGCTTCGAGTTCGGCCTTGATGCCGTCCAGGCGGGACTCGCTGGCCTTGAGTTCGTCGCCGAAGTCGGCGACCTCGGCCAGCAGCGGGGCGACGTCCTCGCCGCGCGCCTTGGCCTGGCCGATCGCCTTGCTGCGCGTGTTGCGCAGGTTCTGCAGCTCCTGGGTGCGGACCTGGATCTGCTTGCGCTCGGCCTCCAACGATTCGATGCGCGACACCGGCAGGTCGTACCCGCGGCTGTCGCGCAGGCGCGCGGCGGTGTCGGCGAGGTGTTGGCGCAGCAGGCTGGGATCGAGCATCGGGGCGTCGTCATCGAAAGCGGGAGCGGCATTATCGCCCGGATCGGCGATGCGCCGAAGCGACGGCCGCGCGGCGGACGTATGACAGAATCGGGCGCCCTGCCCGCTGGAGCCCGCCGTGTCCGCACCCTCGCCCGCCTCGCGCCCCCGCCATGCGTTTCGGCAGTGGCTGCCGACCCGCCGCGCGTGGCTGATGATCGCGGCGGCCTGCGCGCTGGGCGGCCTGCTGTTCGCAGGGCTGTGGTGGCAGCAGCGCGACACGCGCAACCCGGGCGGAGACATCGCGATCAGCGGTCCGCCGGACGCGTCGGATCGAGCGGCCACGCCGTTGCCCGCCCCGCTGCCGGCCAGCGTGGATGGAGCCAGCGGGCGCTTCGGCCCTGCGGAAGACGCGCCGCAAGGCGCCCCCGCCATGATCGCGCCACCGGTCGCGAGCGGACCGGAGCCGGCGCCGGCAACACCGCCACCGGAGACGACCGCGCAGGCCGTCGACAGCACGCCGCGGCCGCTGTCCACGCCGCAACCGCGCTATCCCCGCGCATCGCTGCGACGGGGCGAGAGCGGCGATGTGATGCTGCGGGTGCAGGTGGGCGCCGATGGTCGCGTGGCGGGCATCGATGTGATCGCAGGCAGCGGGCACACGCGCCTGGACCGCGCCGCTGTCAGCGCGGTGCGGCGCTGGCGCTTCGAACCAGCGATGCGCGCCGGCCAGCCAGTCCCCGGCGAGGTGCGCGTACCCATCGCGTTCTCCCCGACAGACGATTCCTGAGCCCCGGCCGGCGCTGACAAAGTCTCCACATCGGCAGTGGGAGGCTCGGCGCATCTTCCGGCGTGGAGCTACGACGATGAGCGATCCGATGCGGCGTCCCGACGATGTCCCCCCTCCGGCCGCCCCGCCCCCCGAGCCGCCGCGCAAGGGCTCCAGCCCGCTGATCTGGATCCTGCTGCTGGTGGCGCTGGTGGCACTGGGCTGGTACTTCCTGAGCAAGCGCGACATACCGCAGAGCGAGCCGCTGCCGCCGCCGCCGCCGACGATCGGCGATGGCGTCACACCGCCGGCCGAGCGCGAGCCGGCGCGGACGCCCGAACGGACCCCTCGCCCGTCTGCGTCGACCGCGCCCGCGGATCGTCCGGCCCGCGTGGTGAACCAGCCGCGCCCCGACTATCCGGCCGCGGCCCTGCGCAATCGCGAGGAAGGTTCGGTCACATTGCTCGTGCAGGTGGACGCCGCCGGTAAGCCGACCGATATCAGCGTCGAGCAGCGCAGCCGCTCGCGCGATCTCGATCGCGCCGCGATGGAAGCGGCGCGGAACTGGACCTTCGAGCCGGCGATCCGCAACGGCAAACCTGAGGCGAGTTCAGTGCGGGTCCCGGTCGACTTCACCCTCGAAGACCAGCCGGGCACGACCGCGCGCAACTGAGCGCGTCGATACGTCAATGTCCTCGGCCTGCTCCCCGTCATGGGGAGCAGGCTTCAACGTCAGCATTGCGAACGCGGCTGGGTGTGGCGCTGCAGCGGATCTGAAACTGCAGGCGTGACCCTGCGAGTCGACGGAACGCCGCCGAGCCCTCAGTCGCCCTGCAGGCCGAACCCGGCCCCGCGCGCCAGCGGCACGAAACCGGGGAACGAAGTCGCGACGTTGGCGGTATCGCAGATCGCGACGTCGCCGTCCGCCCGCTGGGCGGCCACCGCAAATGCCATCGCGATGCGATGGTCGCCGTGACTCTCGACCTCACCGCCGCCGAACACCGCCCCTGCCCCGGCGCTGCCGGGAATCGTCGCGCCATCGGGCGCCTCGTCGATCGCGATACCCAGCGTGCGCAGTCCGGTGGCCATCACCGCGATGCGGTCCGACTCCTTGACCCGGAGCTCGGCGGCGCCGGTCACGCGGGTCGGCCCGTCGGCGCAGGCGGCGGCGACGAACAGCGCCGGGAACTCGTCGATCATGTCCGGCACGTGGACCTCCGGCACATCGATGCCGCGCAGCGGTGCGTGGCGCACGCGAAGGTCGGCGACCGGCTCGCCGCCCTGTTCGCCGGCGTTCGAGGCCTCGATGTCCGCGCCCATCAGCCGCAGCACGTGTAGCAGGCCGGTGCGGCGCGGGTTCATGCCGACCCGGCGCAACAACAGGTCCGAGCCGGGCACGATCGACGCCGCCACCAGGAAGAAGGCCGCCGACGAGAAGTCAGCCGGCACGTGCACATCGGTTGCGCGCAGGCGATGCCCGCCCGATAGCCGCGCCAGCCCCGGCGAGAAGTCGATCGGCCAGCCGAACGCGGCGAGCATGCGCTCGGTGTAGTCGCGGGTGGGCCGCGGCTCGTGGATCACGGTCTCGCCGTCGGCATACAGGCCAGCGAGCAGCAGCGCCGACTTGACTTGCGCGCTGGCCAGCGCGTTCTCGTACTCGATGCCGGCTAGGCGCTGGCCGCCGTGCACGCGCAGTGGCGGCACGCCGCCCTCACCGGTGTCGATGCGCGCGCCCATACGCGCCAAGGGCTCGGTGACCCGCCGCATCGGCCGCTTGGACAGCGACGCATCGCCGACCAGCTCGCTGTCGAAGGCCTGACCGGCGAGCAAGCCGGCCAGCAGGCGCATGCCGGTGCCGGCATTGCCGCAGTCGAGCGGGCCGTCGGCGGCGTGCAGACCATCGATGCCGACGCCATGGACGACACGCTCGCCCCCGGCAAGGGTCTCGATGGACACGCCGAGACGGCGGAAGATCGCCTCGGTGGCACGAGCGTCTTCGCCTTCGAGAAAGCCGGTGATGCGCGAGGTGCCATCGGCCAGCGAGGCGAGCATGATCGCCCGGTGCGAGACCGACTTGTCGCCCGGCACGTCGAGTTCGCCGCGCAGCGGCGCGCCGGCGGTGGCGCTCCAGCGTGCGGCGCTCATGGCACGGCCACAGGGTAAGACCCCAGTACACGAACATCGCCGGCGAAGGCGTCGATCTCGCCCAGTGCGTCCTTGAGTGGGGATTCGTCGACATGGCCGGCGACGTCGATGAAGAAGGCGTACTGCCACAGCGCGCCGTGCGCGGGCCGGGATTCGATCCGGTTCATGCTGATGCCGCGCCGCGCCAGCGGCTCGAGGATGCGGTAGAGCGCGCCGGGTTGGTCGCGGATGAAGACCATCAGCGAGGTGCGGTCATTGCCCGACGGCGGGAACGCGCCGCGGCCAATGACCAGAAAGCGCGTGGTGTTGTCGCTGCGGTCCTCGATCGGCCCGGCGATGACCTTCATACCGTAGACGTGTGCGGCGTTCTCGCCGGCAATGGCGGCGGCATCGTCGGATTTCTGCGCCCGGCGCACGCCCTCGGCGTTGCTGACCACCGCGTGCTTCTCTGCCTGCGGCAGGTTCTGGCGCAGCCAGCCCTTGCACTGCGCCAGCGACAGCCCATGCGAATACACCCGCTCGATCTCGTCGAGCCGGCCGGTGCGCGAAAGCAGGTACTGGTGCACGCGCAGCTCGACCTCGCCGCAGATGCGCAGCGGCGAGGTCAGGAACAGGTCGAGCGTGGACTGAATCGTGCCCTGCCCGGAGTTTTCGACCGGCACCACACCGAAATCAGCGTGGCCGGCGGCGACTTCGTCAAACACCTCTTCGATGCTCGCCAGCGGCAGGCCCATCGCCGAATGACCGAACTGTTTGTGCACCGCCTGCTGGGAGAACGTGCCTTCCGGGCCGAGGTAGCCGATCTTCAGCGGCTCCTGCTGGGCCAGGCACGCCGACATGATCTCGCGGAACAGGCGCACCAGTTCGGTGTCCGACAGCGGGCCGTCATTGCGGTCGACCACGCGGCGCAGCACCTGGGCCTCGCGCTCGGGCCGGTAGTAGTCGACTGCGGCGGCGAGCTTGCCCTTGGCCTTGCCGACCTGGCGCGCGAACTGCGCACGTTCGGCGATCAGCGTCTGGATCTGGTGGTCGATGCCGTCGATCTGCGCGCGCACTGCGGCCAGGTCGGGCGGCGGTGCGGCTTTGTCGGCGGCTGTTTTCTTCGGCTTGGCGGCCATCAATGGTCTCTCAGAATCGATGCTGGGTTACGGTCGCACAACACTGGCGCCGACACACCGACGCCGTCCGTGACGCCGCAATATCGTGCGCTCTGGCCACATCCGGCGATCCATCGCCGGGCATTCGCGGGTCACTGTCGATGCCGGACGGCATCGGGATAGCGGGCCGCTCATCCCCGCCGCTGCTGGAAATCCTGCATGTAGGCGACGAGCGCGCGGACACCATCGACCGGCATCGCGTTGTAGATCGACGCGCGCATGCCGCCGAGCACCCGGTGGCCCTTGAGCCCGATCAGCCCGGCCTCGCGCGCGCCGGCCAGGAAGTCGGCGTCAAGTGCGGGGTCGGCCAGGAAGAACGGCACGTTCATGCGCGAACGCACGTTGTGCGCGACATCGTTGCGGTAGAAGCCACCCGAGCTGTCAATGGCGGCATACAGCAGTCCGGCCTTCTCGTCGCTGCGGCGGTCGAACTCGGCGGTGCCGCCCTGGTCGAGCATCCAGCGGAACACCAGTCCGGCCAGGTACCAGTTCCAGGTCGGCGGGGTATTGAGCATCGAGTCGTTGGCCAGGTGCGAGGCGTAGTTGAAGATGTCGGCGCGCGGCTGGCCGGCACGCCCGAGCAGGTCGCGCCGCACGATGACGACCGAGATGCCGACCGGGCCCAGGTTCTTCTGGGCGCCGGCATAGATCAGGCCGTAGCGGGTGATGTCGATCGGCTCGGACGCGATGCTGGAGCTGAAATCGGCGAACAACGGGACATCGCCGGTATCGGGCGCGGGCGCGCCCCAGGCCGGCCGGAACTCGACGCCGTGGATGGTCTCGTTGGCGGTGATGTGCACATAGGCCGCGCCCGGGGTCAGGCGCCAGGTCTCGCGCGCCGGGATCGTGCGAAAGCCATCGGCCTCGCCGCTGGCGGCGACGTTGACCGCAACCGCCGGGGTGAGCTGGCGCAGCGCCGTGCGTCCCCAATGGCCGGTCACGACGTAGTCGACGGTATCGCCGGGCGCCGCAAAGTTCAGCGCGATCAGCGCCTGCTGGGTGGTCGCCCCGCCCTGCAGGAACAGCACCGCGTAATCGTCGGGCACCGCGAGCAGCGTCCGCAGATCGGCCTCGGCGCGCGTGGCCACGGCCATGAACTCCGGCCCGCGGTGGCTCATCTCGACAATCGAGGCGCCGGCATCGCCCCATTCCAGCATGTCGGCCTGGGCCTGTTTCAGCACGCTTTCAGGCAATGCCGCAGGTCCAGGGGCAAAGTTGTAGGCTCGCGCCATCGCTCGACTCCGCTCGTTCGCAGGCTGGCAAGTATGCCGCAGTGCAGCAGCCTTGACGCGCGGCCAATGGTTGCGATGGCAACGTATTCCGCGTTGCCCTACTTGCGGCGCGCACGCGCCAGGAGCCAGCGATGTCATTGCGCGACGCCTTGCGGATTCCCGAATCCAAGATCACCGACGAGGCGGTCTATCGCGACCGTCGTCGCCTGCTCGCCTTGCTGGCCGCGACCCCGGCGCTGGGCCTGGCCGGCTGCGCGGAGGCCGAACCGCCGCCGCCCAGCACCGCCCCGGTCACCCCCGCACAGGCGCGCAGCGGTTTTCGCACCGACGAGCCGCTGACCCGCTACGAGGACATCACCTCGTACAACAACTTCTACGAGTTCGGCACCGGCAAGGCCGACCCCTCGCGCGCGGCCAAGACCCTGCGCACGACGCCCTGGAGCGTGGAGGTGGCTGGCGAATGCGCCAAGCCCGGGCACATCGCGCTCGAAGACCTGCTGCGCGGCATCACCAGCGAAGAACGCATCTATCGCCTGCGCTGCGTGGAAGGCTGGTCAATGGTGATCCCGTGGACCGGCGTGCCGCTGGCCGCGGTGCTGCGCCGGTTCGAGCCCACCGCCAAGGCCAAGTACGTGGCCTTCACCACGCTGGCCGACCGCGAGCAGATGCCGGGCCTGCGCTTTCGTTCGATCCGCTGGCCGTACCGCGAGGGCCTGCGCATCGACGAGGCCATGCACCCGCTCGCGTTCCTGGCGACCGGCCTGTACGGCAAGGCCTTGCCGCAACAGAACGGCGCGCCGCTGCGGCTGGTCGTGCCGTGGAAGTACGGCTTCAAGAGCATCAAGTCGATCGTGCAGATCCGCTTCGTCGAGCGCATGCCCAGCACCGCGTGGAACGACCTGCAGCCGTCGGAGTATGGCTTCTTCAGCAACGTCAATCCGGCGGTCGACCACCCGCGCTGGAGCCAGAAGACCGAGCGCCGGATCGCCGGCACCAACCGATTGCTCGCCAACCGCATCGACACCCGTCCATTCAACGGCTACGCCGACCAGGTCGCCTCGCTCTACGCCGGCATGGATCTGCGCAAGTGGTATTGAGCCCGTCGCGCGTGCCCAAGCGCCGCGCGACGCCGACCGGCATCATCGCCGGCAAGGCACTGGTGCACGCCTTAGCGCTTGCGCCGCTGGTCTGGCTCGGCTGGCGCGTATGGGGTGTGCTCGGCGGCGGCAACATCGACGCGCTCGGGGCCGAGCCTGTGGTGGCGATCGAGCACGAACTGGGCATCGGCGCCCTGCGCCTGCTGCTGATCACGCTGGCGATCACGCCATTGCGCCAGCTTAGCGGATGGACCGCGCCGCTGCGCTTTCGGCGGATGCTCGGGCTGTACGCCTTTGTCTACGCCAGCCTGCATTTCGCCGCCTGGCTGGCGCTGGACCTGCTGGGCGACCTGTCGCAGGTCGCCACCGAGATCGCGCGCCGGCCCTACATCACCGTGGGCTTTCTTGCCTGGCTGCTGCTGGTGCCTTTGGCGGTGACCTCGACGCTCGGCTGGATGCGCCGGCTGGGCCGTAACTGGGGCCGGCTGCACCGCCTGGTCTACCTGATCGCGGCACTGGCGGTGCTGCACTTCTGGTGGATCGTGAAATCGGACTGGCGCGAGCCGGCGCTCTATGCCGGACTGCTGGCCCTGCTGTTGGGGTGGCGGATATGGAAAGCGCTGGCGCGACGACGCGCCGCGGTGCGCTGACGATCACCCGCCGCCGCAGCCGTCAGCGGCCCGACAGCAAGGCGGCGCGGCGGCGCGCATGTTCGTCCGCATCGATCGCGCCTTCGCGGTGCAGGCGGTCGAGCGCGGCCACCTGCGCCACCAGCCCCTCGTTGAGCGCCAGGGGCGGCCTGCGTTGGCTGCGCACGATCGCCCAGACGACGACCCCGACCACGCCGGCGAAGATCACGACCAGGAGCAGCAGGATGATCAGGTGCCAGATGCTGAAGGCAAACATAGCGATCGCTCCTTCAAAAAAAGCGTGCCAGCTCAGCTGGCGCCGAACTGGAACAGTGCGCCCAGCGCCGCGGCCATCAGCACCGCCGCCAGCAACAGCCAGGGCAAGCGCAGGCGCCCGGTCGACGGGACATCGAATGGATCGGCCGCATCGTCGAACGCGTCCGCCGAGCCATGGCCGAACGTGACCATACCGCCGCGGGCCGGCGCTTCGACGACGAAGCGATGGTGGGCGTCGAACACGATCTGGTCGCCGGGCTGCAACAGCGCGTCGCGCACCGTCTGGCCATTGACCACGCTGCCCTCCGCCGAGCCCAGGTCGATCAGCCGCACCCGCTCGCCCACCCGCTCCAGGCGCGCATGACGATCGGCGAAGCCCGGATCGTCGATCCGGATGTCGGCATCGGACTGGCGACCGATCAGGCGCGCGCGGTCGAGCGTGAAGCAGCGCCCGTGGTAGCGGCCGCCCAGGCCGCGCAGCACCATGCGCGGATCGGGATCGGCCGCATCGCCATGCGGCAGGTCCTCCGCGGACGGCGGCGCGGGCGTCTGCTCGGGAAGCAGACGCAGCTCGTGCCCCTCTACGAAGATCGCATCGCCGGTGCGCAGCATCGCCACGCGCTGGATGCGGCGTCCGTTGACGTGGACGCCGCCGGCGTTCTCGCCGACCGTCAGCCACACGCCGCGGCGGTCGACGCACACGCGCACGCAGGCCGCATCGGTCGCCACCGGGCCGAGCCCGGCGCCGTCGGCGCGCAGGCCCAGCCCGAGCTCGCCCGCATCGAGGGGCAGATCATCGGTCGAGGAGCCGGGAAAACGCAGCTTGAGCGCAGTCATGCGGCGGAAATCTAGCACGAGCCGCGCCGCGCGCCGCATCCGTCACTTGGTCGATGCGCCGCGGCGCCGCAGAATGAGCGCCCAATCCAGACAAAGCGACCGACATGTCCGGTATCGACATCACCCATCCCCACTCCCTGCCGCAGGCGCAGGCACGCAGCGCGGTCGAAGACGTCGCGCGCCTGCTGGCCGAGCGTTTCGACATGAAGTACGCGTGGAGCGGCGACACGCTCAACTTCAACCGCTCCGGCGTCGACGGCGCGATCGCCCTGCTGCCCGACAGCCTGCACGTGACCGCCAAGCTGGGCTTCCTGCTCTCGGCCATGCGCGGCCCGATCGAGGCCGAGATCCGCCGCGTGCTGTCGGAGCGGTTCTGAGCGCGGGGACGGCGTTCGCGACACGCCTGCACGCACAGCTTGTCGGCGCGTCGATTCGACCGTAGAATGCGCGTCCCGATCGCACCGGCCGCCTTGCGGCCCCGGCGATACGGACGGCGGAACGGCGACGTTCTCAGTCCTGGCGGCAGCGTTTCGGGCGGTTAGCTCAGCGGTAGAGCATTGCCTTCACACGGCAAGGGTCGCAGGTTCGAACCCTGCACCGCCCACCAGCAGTATCGGACAAGCCGGCCCAGTGCCGGCTTTTTCGTGTCCAACGCATGCGTCGCATCACATGCCGATGTCCATCGCCCGGCATGCCGAATTCACGATCGGCAACCGTGGCCCGATGCCACGCTTCGCGCGCGCCACGGCCCAACGATGGCGCGCGTAGAATTCCCACGACGGCGCCGCGGGCGCCCTGTGCGAAGTGGGTGTGCGCTTGACCGATCGTCTTCCCCCCTGGCTGCATGAGTGGCTCGACATCGTCGTGCCGGGCGGCCAGATCCTGCTGATCCTGCTCGCGGCCTGGTTGCTGCGCCTGCTTGGGCGGCGTCTGCTCGACCGCCTCGGACGCCGCTACACGCTGCCGCCCGAGGCGGTGATGGGCGCACGCCGGGTCATGACCTTCCTGATCTACGCGGCCGCGTTGCTGCTCGCACTCGAGCGCATGGGCGTGTCGGGCACGGTGCTGTGGACTGCATTCACGGGTTTTGCGGCGGTGGGCGCAGTGGCGTTCTTCGCGGCCTGGAGCGTGCTGTCGAACATCTTCTGCACGATGCTGATCCTGACCACGCGGCCGTTCCGGCTCTACGACCACGTCGAGCTGCTGGAGAACGGAGAGAAGCCCGGCCTGCGCGGCCAGGTCGTGGACATCAATCTGGTCTACACGACCTTGCGAGAGACCGACGACGGCGACGGCGCGGGCACCGTGCTGCAGGTGCCCAACAGCCTGTTTTTCCAGCGGGCGCTGCGACGTTGGCGCGGCGGTGCGCTGCCCGAGCCCAGGGGCGTGGGCGCCAAGCGGGGCGATCCGCTCGACGTGTGAGCCGGCGCGCCGGACGTAAACCGCGAAAACCGGGGTCGGAGTGCGATTTCGCGAGGTGAATTTGCACTCCGACCCCGGTTCTTCTGACTCCGATTTTCTCCCGCTGCGTCGGGCGTCAGCCGACGACGGCCGAGACGACGATCTCGATCCGCCAGCCCGGGTCGGCCAGCCGCGCCTCGACCGTCGCACGCGACGGCGCCTGGCCGGGGACCACCCAGCGGTCCCATTCGACGTTCATGCCGGCAAAATCGCTGATGTCGGCCAGATAGATCTGCGCCTGCAGGATGCGGGTCTTGTCGCTGCCGGCCTGCGCCAGCAGCATGTCGATCGCTTCGAGCACTTCGCGGGTCTGGACGCCGATGTCGGCGCCGGCGGTCTCGGGCACCTGCCCCGCGCAGTAGACGATGCCGTTGTGGATGCTGGCCTCGGACATGCGCGGGCCGGCGTCGATGCGCTGGATCATGGGGCGTTCCTGACGTGAAGGCCGCCCACGGTAGCGATCGCGGGCGGCTCGCCGCAAGCGCGGCGCACGAGGTATCGCGCTCAGCGCAACTGGCTGTCCTTGCTGCCACGGCGGTTGTAGCCGGCCGATGCGCGGTCCTCGTCATGCTGCGCCTGGCACTCGACGCACAGCCGCACGCCGGGCACGGCAATGCGACGCGCTTCGGGGATCGGCGCGTCGCATTCCTCGCAATGGGTCAAGCCCGGACCACGACGCAGTTGACTGCGCGCGCGCTCGATCGCGTCCTTGACGGTCGCATCGATCTGATCCTGCACCGCACCGTCGCCTGCCCATCCGGTCGCCATGGCCGACTCCTGCTGTTCGCAACGTCTACCAGGAGCGTAGCAATGCCCGTGTGGCTGGGGGATGAGTGACGCCGGCCGGCATAATGGTGCGATGTCCGATGCGCCCCGCCCCCCTGCCCCCTCCCGCCTGGCGATCGTCGGCGGCGGCCCAGCGGGTCTGTTTGCAGCAGAAGTCGCCCGCGCCGCCGGCGTGGAGGTCGACCTGTTCGATGCCAAAGGCTCGGTCGGACGCAAGTTCCTGATCGCCGGCAAGGGCGGGCTGAATCTGACCCACTCCGAACCGCGGCCGGGGTTCGACGCCCGCTATGGCGCACGCGCGGGCGCGGTCGGGCGTTGGCTCGACGTCTTCGATGCGCAGGCGCTGCGCGATTGGGCGAAGGCGCGCGGGGTGCCGACCTTCATCGGCAGCTCCGGCCGGGTGTTCCCGGAAGATCTCAAAGCGGCCCCCTTGTTGCGTGGTTGGGTGCGCCAGTTGCGCGAGGACGGCGTGCGCTTCCATGTCCAGCATCGCTGGACCGGCTGGGATGCCGACGATCGCCTGAGCTTCGCGACGCCGCAGGGACCGCATGCGCATGCGGCCGATGCCGTGCTGTTGGCGCTGGGCGGCGGCAGTTGGCCCGAACTCGGCTCCGACGGCGCCTGGCAGGCCCTGCTCGCGGCACGCGGCATCGAGGTCGCGCCGCTGGTGCCGGCCAATTGCGGGTTCGACATCGGCTGGAGCGCCCATCTGGCGCAGCGCCATGCCGGTGCGCCGCTCAAGCCGGTGGTCCTGCACTGGCGTGCGGCCAACGGCACGCCACAGGCTTTGCAGGGCGAGTGCGTGCTCACGGCGACCGGCATCGAAGGCAGCGCGGTCTACGCGATCTCGGGCGTGCTGCGCGACACCATCGCGCGCGATGGCCACGCCCTGCTCGAGCTCGACCTCGCGCCGGGGCGCGATGCTGCACGCCTGCAGCGCGATCTCGAACGCCCGCGCGGGCGCCGCAGCATCGGCGAGCACCTGCGCCGGGCGACCGGACTGGACGCCGCCAAGACCGCGCTGCTGTTCGAACGGCTCGATCGCGATGCGCTCGACGATGCTGCGCGCGTGGCCGCGACGATCAAGCGGCTGCCGCTGATCCTGCGCGCACCGCGCCCGCTGGCCGAGGCCATCTCCAGCGCCGGTGGCGTCCGCTTCGAAGCACTCGACGACGCGCTGATGCTGCGCGCGTTGCCGGGCACGTTCGTCGCCGGCGAGATGATCGACTGGGAAGCGCCGACCGGCGGCTATCTGCTCACCGCGTGCTTTGCCAGCGGCCGGCGCGCCACGCAGGGCGCGCTGGACTGGCTGCGACGCGCGCGCTGAGCGCGTCGCCAGGCCGGCTCAGCCGGTGCCGGTCGCGCGTTCGGCGACCGGACGTCCGTACAGGAAACCCTGGCCATACTGGCAGCCCAGGCCCGCGAGCAGATCGCGCTGCTGCGCGGTCTCGATGCCTTCGGCGATGGTGTCGATGCCCAAGGTTGCCGCCAGCGCCAGGATCGCGCGTACCAGCGCCAGACTTTCGGCATGCATCTCCCCACCCAGCCCGAGCACGAAGCTCTGGTCGATCTTCAGCGCCTGGATCGGGAAGCGGTGCAGATACGACAACGCCGAGAACCCGGTCCCGAAGTCGTCGAGCAGCGCCAGCACGCCATGACTGCGCAGAACGTTGAGCATGCGCAGCGCACGCGGCGCATCGTCGAGCAGCGCGACCTCGGTGATCTCGATCCGCAGCCGGCGCGGGTCGGCGCCGGCCTCGTCGATCAACCGCAACAGCCGCTCGACGAAGTTCTCCGAGCGGAAGTGCCGCGGCGAGACGTTGATCGAGACGTAGCCGGTACCGCCATCGACCGCCATGTGTCGGAAGACCTGGCGGTACATCAGCCAGTCGACCTGCTCGATCAGCCCGCTGTCCTCGCCGACGCCAATGAACTCGGCTGGCGACAGCAGCCCGTGCACTTCGTGCCGCCAGCGCAGCAAGGCCTCGTGGCCGACGACCGCGCCATCGGCCAGACGCACGATCGGCTGGAAGTGCGGCTCGAACGCGTCCTGCAGAATCGCCCGGCGCAGGTCGGCCTCCAGGTCCAGCAGGCGCATGGCCTCGGCCCGCATCGCCTCGTCGAAGCGCTCGCTGCGGTCGCGGCCGCAGGCTTTGGCCCGGTACATCGCCGCATCCGCGTCGCGCAGCACCCCGTCGCCGTCCACGTACTCGGGATGGGACATCGCAATGCCGATGCTCGCCGACGGGAACAACTCGCGACCGGCCACCCAGACCGGCTTGGCCAGGGCCGCCAGCAACGCACTCGCCCGGCGGTCTGCGATCGCTGGATCGTCGACGCCGCCGAGCAGGATCGCGAACTCGTCGCCGCCCAGTCGCGCGGCGATGTCGTCGGGCCCCAGCCAGGCGGTGATGCGCTGGGCGATCTCGACCAGCATCGCGTCACCGGCCGCATGGCCGACGCTGTCGTTGACGAGCTTGAAGCGGTCCAGGTCGAGGAACAGCACCGCGAACGCCGCCCGCCCGCCCTCGCGCAGCGGCGACAGCGCGGCATCCAGGCGTTCGAGCAGTTGCACGCGATTGGGCAATCCGGTCAACGGATCGTGGCGCGCCTGATGGACCAGGCGCTGCTGGGCGCGGATGCGCTCGCCGATCTGCGCGCGCAACTCGCGGTTGGCCCGCTCCAGCTCGCGGGTGCGCGCCTCGACGCGGAACTCGAGTTCCGTGTGTGCGGCCTTGAGCTGCTCCTGGGCGCGCTTGCGGTCCATCGCGCTGTCGATGTGATGGGCGACGAATGTCAGCAGCGCCTGGTCGTTGGGCGAGAACGCGATCTGCGGGTCGTAGCTCTGCACGACGATCACTCCGACCGGGCGACCGTCGCGGACCAGCGGCACCCCCAGCCAGCACTGCGCCTGGGTGCCGTGGCTGTGCAGCGCGCCTGCCGCCTCCAGCCGCCGGATGTCCTCATGCATGGCCCGCAATGGCGCGCCGGTCGCGATCACGTACTCGGTCAAACCATCGCCACGCGGCCGCGCCCGGCGGACCGCATCGCGCTCGTCGATCGAGTACGGAAACTCCAACCGGGTGCCGTCGGGGCTGAGCATGGCGATGTAGAAATTGCGCGCGTACAGCAGTTCGCCGACGATCGCGTGCAGGTCCGCGTAGAACCGTTCCAGACTGCCGGGCGCGGCCGACAGCTCGCTGATCCGGTACAGCGCACGCTGCAAGGTGCCGGCGCGTTCGCGCTCGGCGATCTGCGCCTGCAGCCCACGGTTGGCGGTCTGGAGTTCCTGCGTGCGCGAGGCCACCCGACGCTCGAGCTCGCCCTGGGCGCGCTTGCGGTCGAGCGCGGTCAGGATGTGCTGGGCGACGAACTCCAGCAGCGCCCGATCCTCGTCGCGGTAGCGGTCCGGCTGGTCGTAGCTCTGCACCACAAGCGCCCCGCAGATGCGCCCGTCGCGGCGCAGCGGCACGCCCAACCAGTCGGCACTGTCGGGGCCGTGCAGCGTGTCGCTGTCTGGGAGGCCGTATTGCGCGCGCAGGGCGGCCGACGGGCCCAGCATCGGCTGGCCCTCGCGCAGCAGCACCGTGGTCAGGCTGTCGGGCATCTGCGCGATGGACAACTCCTGCTGCGGGTCGGCCTGCCAGGGATCGCGTTCATCGACGAAGTACAGGAAGCGCAGCGTCTCGCGCAGGTCGTCGTAGAGCACGATGTAGAAGTTCTCGGCCGTGGTCAGCCGGCCGACGACGGCATGGATGCGCGCCAACACCTCGTCCATGTCCAGTGTGGAACTGGCCAGCTCGGCGATCTCGTAGAGCGCCTGCTGCAACCGCTCGGCGCGGCGCATCGATTCGAGCCGGCACTCGGCGCGGGCCACGGCCAGCGCCCCGGCCACGCCGTACAGGGCCGCGGGCAACCAGGCCGCGGCGGTGGCGTCATTCCCAGTATCGACCTGGATCGCGATCGCGAGCCGGTCGTCGTCCTGCGTCAGCGCGCGGGCGTGACGCCGCAGGCCCGCCGGCGCCGTCGTATCGCCCTCGGTGCCGGTGCGCAGGGTCGCCTCGGCCAGCGTGGTCAGGTCGTCGGGCGCATGGTCGGAGGTCAGCACACCGCTGCCGGACGCGCGCGATGCCCACGTCACCGCCACCGCCGCACCCGCAGGCGCCGTCGCGATGACGGCACGGAGCGGCGCTTCGACGTCGTCGGCGGCAGCGGCCGCGTTCATGCGATGGCAGGCAGGCACGGTGCTCGACGATTCAGATCCCGCGGCAGCATACCCAAAAGCGCGTCCATTGCCGCGCACGCAACCCCATCGGCCGCGTCCGCGCGTTGTCCAGGGCATGGCCGCCCTCGCCCGCCCCTGTCGCACGGCACCTGCGGGCTTCACGCCCGGCGTCGCGCCACGTACTCTGCGACGCATGCACGATGTCGCCAGCCAGCAGGAGCCCCCCGGCGACGACGCCCTGATGCTGGCGTGGACCGCGGGCGACGTGGCGGCATTCGAGACCCTGTATCGGCGCCACCGCGACAAGCTCTACCGCTTCCTGGTGCGCCAGGTGCGCAACCCCGCATTGGCCGAGGAGATCTTCCAGGATGTCTGGCAGCGGGTCATCGCGGCGCGCGAAGGCTGGCGACCCGATGCGCTGTTCGCCACTTGGCTCTACCGCATCGCCCACAATCGCCTGGCCGACCACTGGCGCGCGGCGCAGCATCGCCCGCCACCGCCCGAAGACGCCGACCTGCGGACGGCGCGCATCGTCGACCCGGACGATCCGGAGCGGCAGTTGTCGCAGTTCGAGCAGCGGCGCGGCTTGCAGCTCGCACTCGATGCGCTGCCCGACGAGCAGCGCGAAGTCGTGCTGCTGCGGCTCGAACACGAGCTCACGCTCGAAGAGATCGGCCAGATCACCGGTGTCGGCCGCGAAACGGTGAAATCGCGGCTGCGCTACGCGATGGACAAACTGCGCGCGACGTTGACCTCATGAACAGCCCCGACCGCGAACCGCTGACGCCCGAGGAACAGTGGCTGGCCGACCGGCTGGCCTCGGGTCCGACCGCACCGTCTCCGGCGGTCGATGCCGCGATCCTGGCCGCCGCGCGCCACGCGGCGCAGGACGCGACCGGGCCGGCCTACGCCGCGGCCCCTGCGACGCCCGTACAGACGACCCAGCGCCGTCGCCGCCGCTGGCCGGTGGCATTCGGTGCGGCCGCTTCGCTGGCGGTCGCCGTTGGTGTGGCGTGGCAACTGCGGCCGGTGCCCGAAGCGCCGCACACCGCCTGGGCCGAGCACACGGAGGGCATGCAGGACACTGCGCCGGCGGTGGCCCACGACGCACCGTCCCCTGCCGCGGCACGGGCGCCGGCGCCGAGGCACGCGCCCGAGGCGACGCCCACCCAGGACGCGCCGCAATCGCCGCAGGCCTCGGCCGCCGTCGAGGCGCCCGCCGTTGGCCGCACGGCGGAGGCGCCCGTCTCCGGCCTGCCCATGCCGGACGCACCCCAGACGGCGGGCTGGGGCCCGCCGCGCGAGTCCGAATCCGCCGCCACGGCCTATGGCAACCGCGTGACGACCGCGGAGCCGGCGTCGATGCAACACGAGGCGGCCGCCGAAGCCGACCGGGCGTCGACGGTCCGTCCGGCGACCGCGCGGGCCCAGCCCCAGGCCATGGCGATCATCGACGACCTGCCCGACGACGACCAGCCGCCGGCGTCGGCCGACGCGCCGGAGGTGCGCGAGGCCTGGCTGGCGCGCGTGCGCGAGTTGCTCGATGCCGGCGACATCGGCGCCGCCCGTGCAAGCCTGGCCGAGTTCCATCGCCGCCATCCGCAAGCCGAACTGCCGCCCGACCTGCGCGCGTTACTGGACTAAGATCGCGATGCCGCTCGACACCCTGGCCGCGACCGCCAGCCATGTCCTTGAGGTCAAACACAGCCGCTTTGTCGCCCACGCCGCGCCGATCGCCGTCGCCGACGATGCGGCGGCGTTCCTGCAGCAGATGACCGTGCCTGATGCCACCCACAACTGCTGGGCCTGGCGACTGGGCGACCAATACCGCTCCAGCGACGACGGCGAACCGGCCGGCACCGCCGGACGCCCGATCCTGGCCGCGATCGACGGCCAGGGGTTCGACCGGGTGGTCGTGGTCGTCGTGCGCTGGTTCGGTGGCATCAAGCTCGGTGCCGGCGGTCTGGTCCGCGCTTACGGCGGCTGCGCGGCCGAGTGCCTGCGGACCGCGGCACGCATGCCGCTGATCGACACCTGCATTCTGCAGGTGCGTGCGCCCTTCGATACCCTGGGCGCACTGCATGCCGCGCTGCCGGCCGCCGCCGCGCACAAGCTCGACGAGCGTTTCGACGCCGACGGCGCGCTGCTGCGTGTCGAATTACCCCTGGATCGTGTCGCCGACTTGAAAACCCGGCTGCGCGATGCCACCCGAAACCGTATCCGCATCGACGACAATGCCTGATGGCCTTCCAATCCCGATCCACCGTGGCTGAGCCCGGCAAACCGAAGGTGCGCATCGGTGCACTGAAAACCCTGTGGCCGTTCGTCATGCGTCAACGCGGGCTGTTCGTCGCTTGGTTGATCGCGCTGGCGGCCTCGTCGCTGGCGACGCTGAGCCTGCCGCTGGCGGTGCGGCGCATGATCGACCACGGTTTCACCGGCGGCGATCAGATCGACACCGCATTCGCCTTGCTGCTGGTCGTCGCTGTGGCGCTGGCCTTGGCGACTGCGGCGCGGTTCTTTTTCGTCTCGCTGCTCGGCGAGCGCGTCGTCGCCGATCTGCGCAACCGTTTCTACGGGCACCTGCTGGACCTGGACCAGGCCTTCTTCGAGCAGAACCGCAGTGGTGACCTGGTCTCGCGCCTGAGTGCCGACACCGAGCTGCTGCGCTCGGTCGTCGGCACGACCATGTCGGTCGCGCTGCGCAGCGTGGTGATGGTACTGGGCAGCCTGACGATGCTGGTGGTCACCAGTCCGCGCCTGGCGGCCTACACGCTGGTGGGCATTCCTCTGTTCGTGCTGCCGCTGGTGCTGGGCGGGCGCAAGCTGGAGAAGGTCTCGCGGCAGAGCCAGGACCGCATCGCCGATGCGAACGCGTTGGCCAACGAGACGCTGGGCGCGATCCGCACCGTGCAGGCGCACGCGCGCGAGCCCTATGAGCGCGGCCGTTTCGGCGACGCCGTGCGCACCTCGGTCGCGACCGCACGGCGGCGCATCGGCTTGCAGGCGATCATCACCGCGATCGCGATCACGCTGATCTTCGGTGCGGTCACCGTGGTGTTGTGGTCGGGCGCGCACGACGTCGTGGCCGGGCGGATGAGCGCCGGCACGCTGGGCCAGTTCGTGCTCTACGCGCTGTTCGGCGCCGGCTCGGTCGGTGCGCTGGCCGAGGTCTGGAACGACCTGCAGCGCGCAGCCGGCGGCATGGGCCGGATCTCCGAGTTGCTCGACGAATCGCCGTCGATCCGCGCACCCGCCACGCCTGCCGCGGTGGCCCAGCCTGCGCGCGGCGCGCTGCGCTTCGACGGGGTCACCTTCCATTACCCGAGCCGGCCCGACACCGCGGCGCTGGATGGCTTCACGCTGCACGTCGCGCCGGGCGAGACGGTGGCGCTCGTGGGTCCGTCCGGCGCGGGCAAGAGCACGGTGCTGTCGCTGCTGCTGCGCTTCCACGACCCGGAGACCGGCGCGCTGTCGATCGACGGCGCGGACCTGCGCACGCTCGATCCTTCCGCGCTGCGCGAGCTGATCGCGATGGTCCCGCAGCACCCGACGATCTTCGCCGCCAGTGCCCGCGACAACATCCGCTATGGCCGGCTCGACGCAACCGACGCCGAGGTCGAGGCCGCGGCGCGCGCGGCCGAGGCACACGAGTTCATCGTCGACCTGCCGGACGGGTACGACGCCCAGTTGGGCGAGCGCGGCGCGCGGCTGTCCGGCGGCCAGCAACAGCGGATCGCGATCGCCCGCGCGCTGTTGCGCGATGCGCCGATCCTGCTGCTCGACGAGGCGACCTCGGCGCTCGACGCCCAGAGCGAGCACGCGGTCCAGCACGCGCTCGCGCGCCTGATGCAGGGCCGTACCACGCTGGTCATCGCGCATCGACTGGCGACGATCCTCAAGGCCGATCGCATCGTCGTGCTCGACCGCGGGCGGATCGTTGCCCAGGGCACGCATGCCGAGTTGCTGGCCCAGGGCGGGCTCTACGCGGAGCTGGCCAAGCTGCAGTTCATCGACTGAAGCCGCGCCCCGGCGCGGCTGCCAGCACTGCGCGTCAGGTCGGCAGCACGCGCGCCAGCGGCGCGTCGAGATCAATCCCGCGCTCGAGCGTGCCGAGCGCCAGTGCATGGGCGCTGGCCAGCCGGCTGACGCAGAACGCCGCGGCGATCGGACTGTTCGCGCGCAGCAACACCGCGCCCTGCAGCACCAGCGCGGTCGCCTCGACCAACCGCCGCGCCTGCGACTCGACGTCGTGCGGCGCACGCGCCGCGTCCGCAAGCTGCTCCGCTAGCCGGTCGGCGGCCGCGTCGAACCCTGCGTCCATGCCCCGCGCGGCCTCGATCTGCGCCTGCAGCGCCGCCGCCACGCCCGGTTCGCGCGTCAGCGCGCGCAGGACGTCCAGGCATTGCAGGTTGCCACTGCCCTCCCAGATCGAGTTCAGCGGTGCCTGCCGGTAGAGGCGCGGCAGGATCGACTCCTCGATGTAGCCCGCACCGCCAAGGCATTCCTGCGCCTCGTTGACGAACGTCGGCGCGCGCCGGCACAGCCAGTACTTGCCGATCGCCGTGGCCACGCGCGCGAAGGCCGCCTGCGCCGGGTCGCGACTTGCGGCATCGACCGCGCCGGCCACGCGCAATGCCAGCGCGACCGCGGCCTCGGTCTCGATCGCGAGATCGGCGAGCACGTTGCGCATCAACGGCTGCTCGGCAAGCGCGCGGCCGAACGCCCGCCGGTGACGGTTATGGTGCAGCGCCTGGGCCAGCGCCATGCGCATCTGCGCGGCGGCCGCGAGCATGCAATCGAGCCGGGTCAGCATCACCATCTCCAGGATCGTCGCCACGCCGCGGCCCGCCTCGCCCACCCGCAGCGCCCAGGCGCGATCGAACTCGATCTCGGCCGAGGCGTTGCTCCAGTCGCCGAGCTTGTCCTTGAGCCGCATCAGCCGGAAGTCGTTGCGCTCGCCGCCCGGTAGCCGCCGGGGCATCAGAAAGCAGGTCGGCCCGGCGTCGGCCTGCGCCAGCACCAGAAACCCGTCGGACATCGGCGCCGAGAAGAACCACTTGTGGCCGCGCAGCGTGTAGATGCCCTCGTCGCGCGTCGGGGACGCCCGGGTGGTGTTGCTGCGGACATCGCTACCACCCTGCTTCTCGGTCATGCCCATTCCCAGCGTGACGCCTGCTTTGTCGTCGATCGGCACATCGCGGGCGTCGTAGCGCATCGCCGCGACCTTGTCGGCCCAGGGGCGCAGGCGCGGCTCGCGGCGCAGCACCGGGACCGCTGCGTGAGTCATCGTCAGCGGGCAGCTGGTTCCGGCGTCGGCCTGGTGATGCAGATACGCCAGCGCCGCGCGCGCCACATGCGCGCCGGGCACCGGCTGCGCCCACGACAGGCCGGCGACGCCCTGGCCGATGGCCGCCTCCATCAGCTGGTGATAGGCGGGGTGGAACTCGACGCGGTCGATGCGGTGGCCAAAGCGGTCGTGCGTGCGCAGCCGCGGGCGATCGCGGTTGGCGTCGAAGCCTGCGGCGTAGAGCGCATCGCCAGCAAGCGCGCCGTAGCTCGCCAGTCGATCGGTAAAGGCGGCACCGCCTTCGCGCGCCACCGCCTCGCATAGCGCGACATCGTCATGCCAGAGGTCGCGTGGCGCGAACTCCGGCGGCTGGTTGTCGACCTCGTGGGTGGCGTCTGTAGCCATGGCGCACGTCTCCATCCTCGGACCTGCGCTGATTCTCGCGCATGGCGTGCGTACAGGTCAGGTCACCGGCGGCGCTTCGGCGGCCGACCCGTCGATCACCGCGGTGGACGGGGCCCACAATGCATCGACGAAGGCCGGCGCCAGTGCAAGTGCGCCGAACGCGCCGCGCTGGGTGCCGCTGAGCACGCGCAGCATGTGCCCACGCCCGCCGGGCATGCGCCCCATCGGCAGGAACGCCACGTCGCGCGCTCGCGCAACCAGATCGTGATCGGACTGGAAGATCGGAGTCAGCCACCGGCTCCAGAACTGGTAGATCCCGACGTGCCGCGCGCGCAGCCGCTGGTAGGCGGGCAATGCATCGGCAGGCGCGTGCATGCGCAGCGCTTCGCGCAGCGCCTCGGCATCGAGCAGTGCCATGTTCACGCCCTGCCCCAGCTGCGGACTCATCGCATGCGCCGCATCGCCGAGCAGCACCCAACGGCCACGATGCCAGCGCCGGAGTCCGACATCGCGATAGCTCGCACGCGCCAGTTGGGCATGTGTCGTGATCGCATCGAGCAAGACCGTGGCCTCGGGCCAGATCGTGGCGACCTCGTCGTGCCAACGGTCGAGCGCGGTCGCCTGCCAATCGGCGAATCCGGCGATCGGCAGGCTCCAGAAGAAACTCAGCCGCGGCTCGGCATCGCCGGGCCTGCCGCCGACCGGCAACAGGCCGACCATCCGGCGCGCAGCGACGTAGCGCTGGCGCAGTTCGGCGGCGAACGGCCAGTCGCGCGCGGCCAGCAGGCACCACAAGGCGCCCCAGGGATAAACCCGGTCGTGACGTACGCCGCCGATCCGGGCACGCAGCCGTGACGCCGCGCCGTCGGCGACGACCACCAGGTCGAAAGGCCCATGGCGCTGGCCGGTCTCGTCGACCAGCCAGCGGTCGTCGGCCTCGTCGGGGCCGGTCACAGTGACGCCGGGATGCAAGGCGGTGCGGTTGTTCCAGGCGTGGTCGAGCAGTTCGAACAATGCGCCGCGCTGCATGCCCAGGCCATACAGGCGCGGGTCGAGCCCGGCGTAGCGCATATCCATGACCGCGCGGCCGCAGGGCGTTTCGCCAAACAGGCGATCCACGCGTGCGCCATGGCGCAGCACCTGCGGCAACAGGCCCATGCGCCAGAGCACCTGCAGGCCGCTGGGCTGCAGCAGGAAGCCGGCGCCCACCGGCCCCGGCGCGGGCGCGCGCTCGTAGACCTCGACTTGGTGGCCGTCGCGTGCGAGCAGCACAGCCGATGCCTGCCCGGCGGTGCCGTAGCCGACGATGGCGATGCGCAGCGGTCGGCGCGGGGATACGGACATCACGGTCATGACACGAGGGAGGCGATCGCGGCGCGACAGCATACGACCGATGGGCTCACAGACCACGCGCCACTTGTCTGCCTTTCGCGCGAGCGCACACGAAGTACTTGTCTTAAAAGTCGAAGGCGCGCTTGACTTCGGGTGGACAACGGCCTGCCGGCCGGAAGCCGCTCTTCCCTCGACAAGGCCGCTTCGCGGTCCGGCCACGCGTCGCTCGCGTGGCGTTCGCATGGAGGCGCGGCATGCCGCGCAGGCCCTCCATGCTCACCCTGCCTTGACTCGGGCGCGCGCCCGCTCCGCTTCGCGGCTCGGTCCGGCCCGGCGTAGCACGCCGGGCGTTCCCCCGCTCGCGCGGCATGCCGCGCAAACAGAGCGGGCTTACCCATGGTGCGTCCGCCGCGGCCACCGGCCGTCAGTCCGCTGCTGCCGACATTGGCAGCCAAACTTCGGTTCGGGGCAGATTCCCTGCCTGAAGAAGTTGCACACTGCCGGCCTCAGTGCGTCGTGCTGGTCGGGGATTGCGATAGCGGGCCATGGATGGCCCGCGGCGGCGAGTCAGCCAGGATGGCTGACCGAGCCGGGGAGCATTCCCCGGCCGGCGCGACGCGCGTCCCGAAGAAGCGCCGCCAGATAGAGCCGGCAGACGCAGGCTCCCCTGACTTAGGGTTACGAACGAACAAAAAAGGGCCGCCCCGCGAACGGGACGGCCCTTGGGTCATGCCACCGCGTGCGTCAGTGCGCCTGCGGTGTCTCGTTGCGTGCCTGGTGCGCGGCGATCGCCTTGGGATCGGGCTCGTCCATCTTGTCGCCGAGCACGCGCCGGACGATGACGAAGAACACCGGGATCAGCAGCAGGCCCAGGAACGTGGCGAACAGCATGCCGCCGATCACGCCGGTGCCCAGCGCGTGACGTGCGTTGGAGCCGGCACCGGTCGACAGCGCCATCGGCGTCACGCCCAGGATGAACGCGAACGAGGTCATCAGGATCGGCCGCAGACGCAGACGCGCGGCCTCGACCGTGGCCTCGCGCAGGGTCTTGCCATCTGCCCGTTGCTGGACCGCGAACTCCACGATCAGGATCGCGTTCTTCGCCGCCAGACCGATCACGGTGATCATGCCGATCTGGAAGAACAGGTCGTTCGACAGCCCCGGACGCAGCATCGTGAACACCACCGCGCCGAGGATGCCCAGCGGCACCACCAACAGCACCGCCACCGGGATCGACCAGCTCTCGTAGAGCGCGGCCAGACACAGGAACACCACGACCACCGACAGCACCAGCAGCAGCGTCTGGGTGTTGCCGGCGATGATCTCCTGATAGGACATGCCCGCCCAGTCGAAGCCGAAGCCCGGCGGCAGTTCGTCGTTGACGATGCCTTCCATCGCCGCCATCGCCTCGCCGGTGCTGCGACCGGGCGCCTGCGAGCCAACGATGTTGACCGCCGAATAGCCGTTGTAGCGGCTCAGCGACGGCGAGGCGGTGCCCCAGTCGGCCGAGACCACGTTGCTCAGCGGCACCATCGCTGGCTGGCCATTGGCGGCCGTGCCCGGCGACGGGGTGTAGAAGCGCTCGAACGACTCCGGCCCCGTCCGGTAGGGCGCATCGGCGCGGATGTTCACCCGCTTGATGCGTCCTTCCGAGAAGTAGTCGTTGACGTACACCGGCGCGAGCATCAGCTGGATCGCGTTGTAGACATCCTGCACCGACAGGCCCATCGCCTGCGCCTGGACGCGGTCGACATGCAGGCCGAGCTGCGGCGCGGCCTCGAGCGTGTTCGGACGCACGCCCACGACCGTATCGGACATCTGCGCCGCGCTGGCCAGCAGCTTGTTGCGGGCTTCGGTCAGTGCCGCCTGGCCCTGGCCGGTGCGGTCCTGCAGGTACATGTCGAAGCCGCCGAACTGGCCCAGGCCCTGGATCGTCGGCAGATTGACGACGAAGATCTGCGCTTCGGGCACCGCGCCGTAGAGCATGCCGTTGGCCTGGTTGACGAAGTCGTCGATGCTGACATCGCGCTCGTCCCAGTGCTCGAGCTCGACGAACGCCATGCCGACGTTCTCGCCCATGCCCACGAAACTGAAGCCCGAGACCTGCAGGATGTTCTTGAAGCCGGGCACGCCGCCTGTCCGCTCGCCGGTCTCCGGGTTCTCCTGGCCGCGGAAGGTCTCGTAGACGCGATCCATCGCCGCCTGGGTGCGCTGCAAGCTGGCGCCGGGCGGCAGCTGCACGATCACCATCGCGTAGCCCTGATCCTCCTCGGGCACGAAGCTGCTCGGCAGCCGCGCGTACAGCAGGCCGCAGACCAGCGCCAGCAGCACGAACACCATCATCCAGCGCGGCGAATGCCGCACGACGCTGGTGATGTGGCCGACGTAGGTGTCGTTGACGCGGTCGTAGTACTTGTTGAAGACGCGGAAGACCACGTTCTCGCGCTTGTTGCCGTGCGGCTCGTGCTGCTTGAGGAACGTCGCGCACAGGGCCGGGGTAAAGCCCAGGGCGAGAAACGCCGAGAAGCCCATCGATACTGCGATGGTGATCGCGAACTGCTTGTAGATCTCGCCCGAGGCGCCGCCCTGCAGCGCGCTGGGAATGAACACCGCGGCCAGCACGACGGTGATCGCGACCACCGCGCCGGTGATCTGGCTCATCGCCTTGATCGTCGCCTCGCGCGGCGGCAAGTGCTCCTCGGCCATGATGCGTTCGACGTTCTCGATCACCACGATCGCGTCGTCGACCACGATGCCGATCGACAGCACCATCGCGAACAAGGTCAGCTGGTTGACCGTAAAGCCCAGCGCACTCAGGCCCAGGAACGTGCCCAGCAACGCGACCGGGATCACCAGCGTCGGAATGATCGTCGCGCGCAGGTTCTGCAGGAACAGCAGCATCACCAGGAACACCAGGATGACCGCCTCGATCAGCGTCTTGACCACTTCCTTGATCGAGATCGTCACGAACGTGGTGCTGTCGAACGGCTTGAACCATTCGACGCCGGGCGGGAACGTCGCCGACAATTCGTCGAGCCGCGCGGTCACCGCCTCGGCCACGCCGAGCGCGTTGGCGCCAGGCTGAAGCATGATCGCAACCGCGCCGGTCGGCTGGCCGTTGTACTTGGTGTCGAAGCCGTAGCTCGACGGGCCGAAGTCGACCCGCGCCACATCGCCCAGGCGCACCACCGCGCCATTGGCGTCGGTGCGCAGGATGATGTTGCGGAACTGGTCGGGCGTGCTGAAGCGGCCTTCACCGGCCACCGTCGCGCTGAAGCCCACGCCGTCGGGTGCCGGGTCGGAACCGATCGAACCGGCGGCGAACTGCACGTTCTGGCCGCGGACCGCCGCCAGCACCTCGGTCGCCGACAGGCCGTAGCCCTGCAGCTTGTCGGGGTTGAGCCAGATGTTCATCGCATACTCGGCACCGAAGTGCTGGGTATTGCCGACGCCGGGCACGCGCGCGAGCTGCTCGAGCACGCGGGCTGCGATCAGGTCGTTGATCGCGTTGCGGTCTATCGACGGATCGCTCGACCGCAGGCCCACGACCATCAGAAAGCCGGTGTTCTCCTTGGCGACGACCACGCCTTGCTGGACCACCTCGCTGGGCAGTCGCGGTGTGGCGAGTGCGACCTTGTTCTGGACCTGCACCTGGGCGATGTCGCTGTCGGTACCGGTCTCGAAGGTCAGCGTGACGCTGGCCCGGCCATTGGCGCTGGACGTGGAACTGAAGTACAGCAGGTTGTCGATACCGGTGAGCTGCTGCTCGATGACCTGGGTCACCGCCTGCTCGGTGGTCTGCGCGTCCGCGCCGGGATAGGTCGCCGAGATGGTCACCTGCGGCGGCGCCACCGACGGATACGACTCGACGCCCATGTTCAGCAGCGCGATCAGGCCACTGAGCGAGATCAGGATCGAGACGACCCAGGCGAAGACCGGGTGATTGATGAAAAACTTGGGCATGGGATCAGTCCTGGTCGGCGGCGTCCGCAGCCGGCGCATCGGCGGCCGGCGCCGCTGCAGGCGCCGGAGCCTGCGTGCCGGACGGCGGTGTGGCGGCGTTGTCCGGCTTGGCCGCAGCGGCCTCGGCCGGCTTCGGGCTCACCGGCGCACCGACTTGGACGCGCTGCAGGCCGACGGTGATCACCCGATCGCCCGCCGACAGGCCGGCGTCGACGATCCAGTTGCCGCCATCGGCGCGCACCACATTGATGTCCTTGCGCACGACCTTGTCATCGGGGCCGGCGACCAGAACGAAGGCGCTGGTCGCGTCGCGCTGGACGGCGGACTGCGGCACCACGTAGATGCCGTCCTGGCGGCCCATGTCGGCGATCAGGGTCACGTAAGTGCCCGGCAGCAGGCGGCGATCGGGATTGGGCACCGTCGCACGCAGCGCGATCGCGCCGGTCGCCGGGTCAACGACATCGGCCGAGAAATCCAGGGTGCCGGTGTGCTCGTAGATCGTGCCGTCCTGCAGGCGCACCTGCACCGAGGTCTGATCGTTGCGATCGACCTGCTTGGCGCGCAGCGCCTGCATGTCCGACACACTCATCGAGAAGTTCACGTACAGCGGGTCGATCTGGTCGACCGTGGTCAGCAGGGTCACATCGCCCTGCCCGACCAGTGCGCCTTCGGTGACCTGCTGCTTGCCGGCGCGGCCTGAGATCGGCGCGCGCACGGTGGCATAGCCGAGGTTGATCTGCGCGCTGCGCACCGAGGCCCGGGCCGCTTCCAGCGAGGCCTGTGCGCTGCGCTCGGTCGCCAGTGCGTTGTCGAGGTCGGATTTGGAAATGAAGTTCGTAGGTGCCAGCTGACGCGCGCGGTCGGCGGCGGTCTTGGCATTGGTGTACTGCGCCTGGGCCTGGGCTTCGGCGGCTTGCGCGTTGCCGAGCGCGGCCTGCAACTGCGCCGGATCGATCACGAACAGCACGTCGCCTTCCTTCACGTCGCTGCCTTCGGTGTAGACGCGGCGCTCGAGCACACCGGGCACTCGGGCGCGGACGTCGGCGCTGCGGAACGCCGCGAGACGGCCGACCAGATCCTGGCGCAGAGGCTGCGCACCGGGCTGGACGGTCATCACGGTGACCTCGGGGGGCGGCGGAGCGGCCTGCTCCTGTTGATTGCCACAGGCGGAGAGCGCCGCGGCGAGCACGGCAATGGACAGGATTCGGCGCATGGGAAGCCCTGGGGGAGGAGTCGAACGGGATTTACTATACCGACCAGTATAGCTAATTCCAGCATCGGTTCACACTGTGCAGAAAGTCATTCACCGGTCGATGACACATCGGCGCGACGTGAACCTTGCTCATGTAATGAATCTGATTCACAATGTGACGCCGCCGCTGTTCAGATCCCGATGTCCGCCATCAGCCCCACCGTCGCCCGACGTCAGCGCGAGATTGCCGAGCGCGAGGTCGCGCTGCTCGATGTCGCCCAGGCGCAGATCCAGCGCGATGGGCTGATGTCGTTGCAGATGGCGCGTGTGGCCGAGGAATGCGGCTATGCGATCGGCACGCTGTACCGGCATTTCGCCAGCAAGGAAGATCTGCTGGTGGCGCTGGCCACGCGCAACTGCGTGAGCCGGGTGGAACTGTTCGAGCGCGCCGCGCACTGGCAAGGCCCCACCCGCGAGCGGATGCTGGCGGTGGTCCTGGCCGACCTGCTGATCATGCGCGAGCAGCCGGAGCATTTCCGCCTGGCGCAATTCGTCTGGACCGATATGGTCTGGGGCGCGGCGTCGGCCGAGAGCCGGCGTCGGGCGCTGGAGGCCTTCGCGCCCCTGGGCGAGCTGATCGACGGCATCGCTGCTGAGGCCCGCGCGAACGGCGAACTGCCGACGTCCACGCTGCCGATCCCGGCGCTGACGATGGGGCCCTGGATGATGTCGGTCGGCTTGCAGGCACTGGTCCAGCAGCGCGACCTGGTGGACCCGGCCGTGATCGGCCATCCCTATCGACTGCTGATCCGGCACCTGCAGTACCTGTTCAACGGCTACGGCTGGCAACCGCTGGTCGACGCCGGCGACGACGTCGCGCTCGACGCGCTGATCGACCGGGTCAGCCGCGAGGTCTTCGATACCGACTGGTCCAGCATCGCACCGGCGCTGCCCTGCCCTCCTTTCTACGCCTGACGGAACGCCCCATGTCTAGGACCGAGCCCCGACGCGCCCCGCGTCCCCGCCTCCGCATGTTCGTCGTGCTGCTGATCACCGTGCTGGTGTTCGGTGGCGTGTTCCTCGCCAAGTTCCTGTCGGGACGCGCGGTCAACGCGTTCTTCGATGACATGCCGCAGCCGCCGGTCGCGATCACCACGTTCGATGCCGTCGAGCAGGCCTGGACAACGCCGCTGGAAGCGGTCGGCACCCTGGTCGCGGTCAACGGCACCGATGTCACCACCGAGGCCGGCGGCGTCGTTCGCCGGTTATCGTTCGAGCCCGGTCAGCCGGTCAAGGCCGGCACGGTGCTGGTCGAACTCAACACCGACAACGAACTGGCGGTACTGCGCTCGAGCGAGGCGGCGGCCAAACTGGCCGCGGTGCAGCGCGACCGCTGGCGCCAGCTCGGCAACGATCAACTGGTGTCGCAGGCGGAAGTCGAGCAACGCGCCACCGAGGCGGCGACCGCGCAGGCCCAGGTCGATGCGCAGCGGGCACTGATCGCGCAGAAGACCATCCGCGCCCCGTTCGACGGCGTGCTGGGCATCCGCAAGGTCAACCTGGGCCAGTATCTGGCACCGGGGGCTGCGATCGTCAGCTTGCAGCAGCTCGATCCGATCTTCCTGAACTTCGCGCTGCCCGAGCAGCAGCTCACGCGCATCCAGGAGGGCGCGACCGTCGAGGCGCGGGTCGATGCGCTGCCGGACAGGCGCTTCGAAGGCACGATCACCGCAATCGAACCAGCGGTCGACCCGAACACGCGCAACTTCCAGGTGCAGGCGACGCTGACCAATCCGGACGGCCAGCTGCGTCCGGGCGCATTCGCGCGCGTCGGTCTGGCGGTCGGCGGTGCGCAGAAGGTGGTCGTGATCCCGCAGACAGCGGTCAGCTTCAATCCCTATGGCAACGCGGTCTACGTAGTCTCGGAGCAGCGCGGCGACGCGAACGCGGACGCGCCCAAGGACGGCGACCAGGGACCGACGCTGACAGTGAGCCAGCGTTTCGTGACCACCGGCCCCACGCGCGGCGACATGATCGCGGTGACCGAGGGGCTCAAGCCCGGCGAGCGCGTGGCCACCAGCGGCCTGCTGAAGCTGCGCAACGATGCCGTGGTGACGATCAATAACCGCGTCCAGCCGTCCGCCGACGAAGCACCGACGCCCGAGAACCGCTGACGCCGCGCGGGCTCCGGCCCGCCCGCTCCCTAGCCCGCGCCGCGATGCGCGGGGGAGACCGAGATGACATTCACCGACATCTTCATCCGCAAACCGGTGCTGGCGATGGTCGTCAGCCTGTTCATCCTGCTGTTCGGCCTGCGCGCGTTCTCCGAGCTCAACGTGCGCCAGTATCCGGAGTTGCAGAACGCGGTCGTCAACATCAGCACGACCTACTTCGGCGCCGACGCCGACCTGATCCAGGGCTTCATCACCACGCCACTTGAGCGCGAGGTCGCCAGCGCCGAAGGCATCGACTACCTTACCTCCACAAGTTCGGCCGGCGTGAGCGTGATCCAGGCCTACATCCGCCTGGACTACGACCCCAACGAAGCACTCACCCAGATCGCGGCGAAGGTCAACAAGCTGCGCAGCGAGTTGCCGGCCGAGTCCGAGGACCCGGTGATCGACCTGCAGCAGGGCCAGCAGGTCGCGGCGATGTACGTCTCGTTCGCCAGCGCCACGCTCAACGACAACCAGATCACCGACTACCTCACGCGCGCGGTCGAGCCGAAGATCGCGACGATCCCGGGCGTGCAGCGCGCCGAGATCATGGGGCCGGGCGCATTCGCGATGCGCATCTGGCTCAAGCCCGACCGCATGACCGCGCTGGGCGTCACCGCCAGCGACGTGCACGCCGCGCTGCAGGCCAACAACGTGCTCTCGGCGCTGGGCTCGACCAAGGGCCAGATGGTGGCGGTCGATCTCACCGCGCGCACCGATCTGCGCACACCCGAGGAATTCCAGGCGCTGGTGGTGCGCGAGGCCGACGGCGCGATCGTACGTCTGGGTGACATCGCCGATGTCGCGCTCGGCTCGGAGAACTACGGCTCGTCGGTGCGCATCAACGGCGCCTCGGCGACGTTCATGGGCATCTATGTTTCCCCCGATGCCAATGCGCTGGACGTGATCGCCGACGTGCGCCGGGCCTGGGACAACGAAATCGTGCCGCAGCTGCCCGAAGGCATCGAGGCGACAATTCCCTACGACAGCACCGAGTCGATTCAGGACGGCATCAACGAGGTCATCCGCACGATCGTCGAGGCGGTGATCATCGTAATCGTGGTCATCTATCTGTTTCTGGGCTCGCTGCGCAGCGTTCTCATCCCGGCGATCACTGTGCCGCTGTCGCTGGTCGGCGCGCTATTCCTGATGCTGTTGATGGGCTTCACGATCAACCTGCTGACACTGCTGGCGATGGTGCTGGCGATCGGCATCGTGGTCGACGATGCGATCATTGTGCTGGAGAACATCCACCGCCATATCGAGGAAGGCATGACGCCGTTCGACGCCTCGATCCGTGGCGCGCGCGAGTTGGCGTGGCCGGTCGTGGCGATGACCACGACGCTGGTGGCGGTGTATCTGCCGATCGGCTTCCAGGGTGGGCTGACCGGCGTGTTGTTCACCGAGTTCGCCTTCACGCTGGCCGGCTCGGTGCTGCTGTCGGGTGTGATCGCACTGACACTCACGCCGATGATGTGCGCCAAGATCCTCAAGGCGCACGGCGAGGCGAGCAAAAGCCGGTTGGAGCAATGGCTCGATCAGCGCTTCGACAAACTCCAGCACGGTTACCAGCGGCGCCTGCACGGTGCGCTGCAGACTCGCGGCGTGATCCTGGCTTTCGGCGCGGTGGTGTTGGTGTCGTGCGCATTCCTGTACATCGGCGCGCCCAAGGAACCCGCGCCGATGGAGGATGAGGGCTTCGTGTTCGCGATCGGCAGCGCGGATGCCGCGAGCACGCTGGACTACGTCGAGCGCTACACCGAAGAAATGTCCGACGTGGTGAAGCAGATCCCGGAGATCAACGACTTCTTCCTGTTCAACGGCGGCTTCGGCGGCATGGGCGGCAGCAACAGCGCGATGGGCGGTTTCGTGATGAAACCCTGGAGCCAGCGCGACCGCTCCACCAACCAGGTGCTGCAGCAGGACCTGCAGCCCAAGCTCGCCGAGATCACCGGCCTGAACATCTTCGCGCTGGTACCGCCGTCCCTGCCCTCGGCCGGCGGCGACGGCGGCGGCGAGTTCCTGATCGGCGGCATCGGCTCGCTGGCGCAGCTGTCGGAGATCGCCGACGAAGTCGTCGCGCGTGCGCAGCAGAGCCGACGCTTCATTTTCCTGGACAAGGACCTGAAGATTGACAAGCCGCGTGTGGAAGTGCAGATCGACCGCGATAAAGCGGCGCTGCTGGGCATCGACATGCGCACGCTGGCGGCCGACATGAGCGCCCTGCTCGCCGGCGGCTACGTCAACCGCTTCGCGATGCAGAACCGTTCCTACCGCGTGATCCCGCAGGTGCAGCGCGCCGACCGGCTCAACGCCGAACAGCTCGGCAACTACTACACCCGGACCCGCAGCGGCGAACTGATCCCGCTCTCGACGGTGGTCTCATTCAAGGAAAGTGCGCAGCCGCAGTCGCTCAAGCGCTTCCAGCAGCTCAATGCAGTGGGCATCACCTTCGCGCCGCGGCCGGGCGTGACCAAGGGCGAGGCGCTGCGGGTGCTCGACGAGATTGCTGCCGACGTGCTGCCGCAGGGCTACAGCGTGGACTATGCCGGCGAGTCGCGGCAGTTCAAGCAGGAAGGCACGACGATGCTGATCACGCTGGCATTCGCGTTGGTGATCATCTTCCTGGTGCTGGCCGCGCAGTTCGAGAGTTTCCGCGACGCGCTGATCATGCTGATCACCGTGCCGATGGCGATCAGCGGCGCGCTGCTGGTGCTCAATGCGCTGGCCCTGGTGTCGGGCATCCTGCAGTTCGCCGGCATCGAGGCCTTCCCCGGCATGTCGATCAACATCTACACGCAGGTGGGTCTGGTCACCCTCGTGGGCGTGATCTCCAAGCACGGCATCCTGATCGTGGAGTTCGCCAACAAGCTGCAGATCAACGAGGGGCTGATCAAGACCGAGGCGATCGAGCAGGCCGCCGCGATCCGCCTGCGGCCGGTGCTGATGACGACTGCCGCGCTGGTGTTTGCGATGGTGCCCTTGCTGATCGCCAGCGGTCCGGGCGCGGCGGCGCGCTTCTCGATGGGGCTGGTGATCGCTGCCGGCATGTCGATCGGCACCGCGTTCACGCTGTTCGTGCTGCCGGCGTTCTACCTGCTGCTGGCGCGCGACCACAGCCATGACCGCGACGCGGCCGCCGCCACCGACGCCGATGGGCGCGACGGCGATGCAGCAACACCGGTGCCGCAGGGGCATTGAGTCCACCTGGCATCCGCGGCTCGTGCCGCGGGTGCCACCCACCCTTTGATCATGATCGACGCGGCAGCGCGTCGATCCAGGCCGGATCGAGCACCAGGGCGCCGGTCTCGGGGCCGCCCCCGTCGCCGACGAACGGCAATACCCCCAGGCACGGCGCAGGCAATGCGTCGGCGAGCAGGCCGAGATAGTCGTCGGCGCGCGAGAACTCCGGATCGATCCGGTTGCCGACCCAGCCCACGAGCCGGCAGCCGTCGGCCGCGATTGCGCGTGCGGTCAGCCGGGCATGGCTCAGGCAGCCGAGCCGGAGCCCGACCACCAGCACCACCGCGCCGCCCAGCCACTGCGCCAGGTCCGCATGCTCGATGTCCTCGGCCAGCGGCGCGGCCCAGCCGCCGGCGCCCTCGACCAGCACCACGTCGGCCGTGGCGGCCAGCCGCGCGTGCGCCGCGTGCAGCAGGCCGGCCTCGACGACCACGCCGGCCGCGCGCGCGGCCAGGGTCGGCGCGGTCGCTTCGGGCAGTGCCACCGGGTTGACGTCGGCGTACGCCGGCCGGGGCCGGCTGGCGGCCTGCAGCGCCAGCGCATCCTCGTTGCGCCAGCCGCCGTCCTGCCAATCGCAGCCGCTGGCGACCGGCTTCATGCCGACCGCGCGGCGGCCGTCGGCGCGCAAGGCCTGCAGCAACGCCACGCTGGCGTGGGTCTTGCCGATGCCGGTATCGGTCCCGGTGACCAGACACGTGCGCGCGCTCATGCCGGCACGCCGGTCGAGACGCCTGCGACGACGCGGCGGGGCGGGCGCGACCCCGCTGCTACACTGCGCGACATGTTCACTTCCACACCTCTGAGCGGCAGCAAGGCCGACCAGTATGCCGCGCTCGCGGCGCAGGCCCGCGCCCTGCTGCACGGCGAATCCGACCCCATCGCCAACGCCGCGAACCTTTCGGCGCTGGTCTATCACGCGCTGCCGCACCTCAACTGGGTCGGTTTCTATTTCTATGACGGCACCGAACTGGTCGTCGGGCCGTTCCAGGGCCTGCCGGCCTGTGTGCGTATTCCGCTCGACAAAGGCGTGTGCGGCGCCGCGGCGCGCACCCGGCAGACCCAGCGCATCGACGACGTGCATGCGTTTCCCGGTCACATCGCCTGCGATGCCGCGTCGCGATCCGAAGTTGTCGTGCCGCTGGTCGCCGGCGACCGCCTGATCGGCGTCTTCGATCTCGACAGTCCACTGCCGGCCCGGTTCGACGCCGACGATCAGGCCGGGCTCGAAGCGCTCGCGCAGCTCTACGTCGAGCACGCACGTTGAGCGCGCCGAAGCTGCGCAACCTGGGCCCAAGGTCGGCGGCGTGGCTGCGGCAGGTGGGGCTGCGGACGCGCGAGGATCTCGAGGCGGCGGGCGCGGTCGAGGCCTTCGTGCGCGTGCGCCGGGCGGGCTTTCGGCCCAGCCTCAACCTGCTGTACTCGATCGAGGGCGCGCTGCTGGATTGCCACTGGCAGGACGTGCCCGAGGCGCGTCGCCTGCAACTGGCCGAGGCCGCCGAGGCGGCGACCGCGCAATTGCCCGACACGCGCGCACGGACCGCGGCCGGCCCAGTCACCACGATCCTGCACGACGCGGGCGATCGCGACGACGCGATGCCGGACACTACCGAGCGCTGAACCGGCGAAGCGCTGGCGTACAATCGCGCCTGCTTCGCGGTGACCCGGCCTGTCCGGGTTGAAACGGGAAGCCGGTGACGGGCGCTGCGAGGCGACCCCATTCCGGCACTGCCCCCGCAACGGTAAGCGTGTGCAAGCGTCGCTTCTCGCCACTGTGCCCTGCGCACGGGAAGGCGCGACGCTTGGGCTCAGAACGCCCACGCGCAAGTCCGGAGACCGGCCTCGAAGTTCCACTTGATTGCGATGCGGCGGGCATTGCGACGACGTTCCGGGCGTTTCCTGCGCCTGGACGGCGGTCCGTGCGCGCCCGTTCCCGCGATCTTCGCCAGCCCGCCCGACGCGCGTTTGATGCGCGCGCGTAAGGAGACCGCAATGCCGTTCCGCACCCTGACCATGGCGATCGCCACTGCCCTGCTCGCTCCGTCAGCGCTCGCCGCCCCCGGCGAACTCGATGCCGTGCTCGTCACCGCCAACCGGACCCAGACCGCGCTGGCCGACAGCCTCGTGCCGGCGCAGATCATCGACCGCGACGAGATCGAACGCAGTCAGGCGCGCGACCTGCCGGAACTGCTGCGCGGCCGCGCCGGCATCCAGATCGGCAACAGCGGCGGCCCGGGCAAGCTGACCTCGATCTTCCTGCGCGGCGCTGAATCCGACCATGTGTTGGTGCTCGTTGATGGCGTGCGCATCGGCAGCGCGACCGCCGGCATGCCAGCAATCCAGGACCTGCCGGTCGACCAGATCGAGCGCGTGGAAATCGTGCGCGGCCCGCGTTCGAGCCTCTACGGCTCGGAGGCGATCGGCGGCGTCATCCAGATCTTCACCCGCCGCCACGAGGGTGCGATCTCGCCGCACGCGCGGATCGGTGCCGGCAGCCACGGCCTGCGCGAAGCCAGCGCCGGCATCGGCGGCCGCAGCGGGCGGGGCTGGTTCGGCGTCGATGCGGCGTTCCAGCGCACCGACGGCATCGATGCCTGCCGCGGCTCGGCGGCGCTGTTCCAGGGCTGCTTCGTCGACGAGCCCGACCGCGACGGCTACCGCAACCGTTCGCTGAACCTGCGCGCCGGTGTGCAGTTGACCGACGCGCTGCGCCTGGAAGGCCATGCGCTGCATGCCGACGCGTTCAACCAGTACGACGGCAGCCTCTTCGGTGGCAACGAGGCCGACACCGTGCAGCAAGTGGCGGGCGGGACGCTGGTCTATGCGCCTTCCGACGTCGTGCGCCTAACCGCGCAGGCCGGCCGCGCCTACGACAAGTCGAGCACCTACTTCCGCGATGCCGACACTGGCACGCGCAGCGATGTTGGCCGCATCGACACCCGCCGCGACACCGCCTCGGTGCAGGCCGACTTCGGTCTGGCGCCAACCCAGAGCCTGAGCCTGGGCTTCGACTGGCAGGCTGACGAGGTCGACAGCGACACCCGCTACGCGGTGACCGCGCGCGACAACTACGCGACGTTCGTCGAGTACCGCGGTCGCTTCGGTGCGCATCGCCTGCAGGCGAGCCTGCGCCACGACGACAACGAACAGTTCGGCGGTCACGGCACCGGCAGCCTGGGCTGGGGCATGGACCTGGCCCACGGCTTCCGCGTCACCGCCAGCGCCGGCACCGGCTTCAAGGCCCCGACCTTCAACGACCTGTACTACCCCGGCTCCGAGAGCCCGGACCTGAAGCCGGAACGCGCCAAGAGCATGAACCTCGGGATCGCGCAGCAGGCGACCCAGTGGCGCTGGTCGTTCGACGTCTTCGAAAGCCGCATCGACGACCTGATCGTGTTCGTCTATCTGCCGCCGGACTATGTCGGTCGCGGCAGCAACATCGACGAAGCCCGCATCCGTGGCGCCGAGCTGACGTTCGCGACCACCCTCGCCGGCTGGGACCTGTCGACCGAGTTGAGCCACGTCGACCCGCGCGACCGCAGCGAAGGCGCCTACCGCGACAACCTGCTCGCCCGACGCGCGCGCAACAGTGGCCGGCTCGACATCGACCGCAGCGTCGGCGACTTCCGCATCGGCACCACGCTGCGCGGCGCCGGCAGCCGCTACGACAATCCCGCCAACACGCTCCGCGTCGGCGGCTACGGCACGCTCGACCTGCGCGCGGCGTGGGCGTTCGCACCGGCCTGGACGCTCGAAGCAAGGGCGACCAACCTGCTCGACAAGGACTACGAGACGGTGGCGTGGTATCGCCAGCCCGGGCGCGAGTACGGGCTGGCCCTGCGCTGGCAACCGTCCGCACGCTGACGCGGCGCCGGTCGCGGTCAGGATGCCCCTGCACCGACCGCGACTTGGCCGCATCGCCCGGCATCGGCGAGACCATCGGGCGTCAACACCTCGGCACGGACAGGCAATGCGACGTCTTCGTCGTAGGCGCGTCGAGCGGCATGAGCACACGGCTGGTCGCGCCCCCCTGCCAGCTCGACTATGCAAACGCGTCTCGACGGGCGGCGGCGCGGTTTCGAGGGCGTCACCGACCGTACGCTCGCCCCGCGCGTCCACTGCGAACATCGACTCGCGATGTATTGGTGTGACCAATGATCTGAGACTTTGGTCGTCTTGACGATAAATGCGCTCGTTTCGTTACACTCGTCGCACATCGCCGGCCCATCGTATTTAATTTGGTCGTACCAATTCGATCTCGAATCGCCGGCGCGAACGCGGCGATGCCTGGCCGGCCAGCACGTTGCAAGCGAACTGACATGGAGTCCCGGATGCGCCTTCCCGCCCCTGCCACCCGCCCCGATACCATCGGCGCGCGTCGCGTGCGTCTGTCCGACCAGGTTGCAGAACGCGTGCTGGCGCTGATCGATGCACGCGCGCTGCGCCCCGGCGACCGCCTGCCGCCCGAACGCGCCCTCGCGCTCGAGCTGGGCGTGTCGCGCACTGTCCTGCGCGAGGCGATCGCCCGCCTCGCAAGTCAGGGTGTGCTGCATGCGCGCCAGGGCGGTGGCACCTACCTGTGCGCGCACGACGCGCCTGCCTTCCCGCGCATCGCACCGCTGCAACCGTTCCTTGGCGTGTTCCGCAGCGATCCGGAGTACCGCTACGACGTGCTGGAGATCCGGCACGGCCTGGAGGGCATGGCTGCCTGGCACGCCGCGCTGCGTGCGACCGATGAGGACCGCGCGCGAATCGCCGAGGCCTTCGACGCGATGACGGCGCTGCACGGTCGCAACGACCCGGCCGGCGAAGCGCGCGCCGACGCCGCATTCCATCTGTCGATCGCCGAGGCCTCGCACAATCTGGTGCTGCTGCAGGTCATGCGCGGGATGTTCGACCTGTTGCAGACCAACATCTCGCAGAGCCGGGAAATGCTCTACGTCTCGGCGCGCACGTTCGAACCGCTGTTGGTGCAGCACCGGGCGATGCGCGACGCCGTTCTGTCGGGCGATCCCGAGGCCGCCCGCGCCGCCGCGCACACCCATCTTGCGTTCGTGCACACCTCGCTGCGCGAACTCGACGAGAACGAGGCGCGCCGCGCCCGTGCCTCGCGCCTGCCGCCGTCGCACAGCTGAAGGCTGCTGCCATGATCATTGCCGCCTCGACCGACTACCGCGCCGCCGCCCGGCGGCGGCTGCCGCCGTTCTTGTTCCACTACATCGACGGCGGCGCATATGCCGAACAGACCCTGCGCCGCAATGTCGCCGACCTGGAAGGCATTGCCCTGCGCCAGCGCGTGCTGCGCGACGTCGCCGACCTGGACCTGTCGACCGAGCTGTTCGGCGAGCGGTTGGCATTCCCCGCGGCGCTCGCGCCAGTCGGACTGAGTGGCATGTACGCACGTCGTGGCGAGGTCCAGGCGGCACGCGCGGCGGCTTCGCGCGGTATCCCCTTTACGCTGTCGACGGTGTCGGTGTGCGCGATCGAGGAAGTCGCCCCCGCGATCGATCGGCCGATGTGGTTCCAGTTGTACGTGCTGCGCGACCGCGGCTTCATGCGCGCCGCACTTGAGCGCGCACAGGCCGCCGGTTGCAGCACGCTGGTGTTCACGGTCGACATGCCCACGCCCGGCGCGCGCTACCGCGACGCGCACTCAGGCATGAGCGGCCCCAACGCGGCGATGCGTCGCCTGTGGCAGGCGGCCACGCATCCGCGTTGGGCCTGGGACGTGGGCCTGCACGGACGACCGCACGACCTGGGCAACATTTCCGCCTACCGCGGCACGGCGACCGGACTGGCCGACTACATCGGCTGGCTGGGCGCGAACTTCGATCCGTCGATCTCATGGAAGGATCTGGAGTGGATCCGCGCGTTCTGGCGCGGGCCGATGGTCATCAAGGGCATTCTCGACCCCGACGATGCGCGCGACGCGGTGCGCTTCGGTGCCGATGGCATCGTCGTCTCCAACCACGGCGGGCGTCAGCTCGACGGCGTACTGTCGACCGCACATGCACTGCCGGCGATCGCCGACGCGGTCGGCGGGTCGCTGAAGATCCTCGCCGATTCCGGCGTGCGCAGCGGGCTGGACATCGTGCGGATGCTGGCGCTGGGCGCCGATGCGGTGCTGCTGGGCCGCGCGTTCGTCTACGCGCTGGCCGCGGCCGGCCAGGCCGGAGTGGCGCACCTGCTCGACCTGCTGCAGCAGGAAATGCGCGTGGCGATGACGCTGACCGGTGCACGCACCGTCGCCGCTATTGGCCGCGACACCCTGGTCGCGCCGCCGCGATGACCCCACGCCTGGTCGCCCAGGGGCTGGTCGACCGGCTGCGTGGCATCGTGGGTCGCGGCCATGTGCTGACCGGCGACCGGGCAACGCGGCGCTATCGCAAGGGCTACCGCTTCGGCGACGGTCCGGTGCTCGCGGTCGTCCGTCCGGGCAGCCTGGTCGAGTTGTGGCGCGTGCTGCAGGCGGTCCTCGACGCCGGCGCAATCGTACTCATGCAGGCGGCCAACACCGGCCTGACCGGCGGCTCGACGCCGGACGGCGACGCCTACGACCGCGGCATCGTGCTGATCAGCACGCGGCGGCTGGTGGGCATCCAGTTGCTGGGCGGCGGCCGGCAAGTGGTCTGCCTGCCGGGCGCAACGCTCGACAGACTGGAGCAGGCGCTCGCACCGCTCGACCGCGAGCCGCATTCGGTGATCGGCTCGTCGTGTATCGGCGCCTCGGTGCTCGGCGGCGTGTGCAACAACTCCGGCGGCGCGCTGGTGCGCCGCGGTCCGGCCTACACCGAACTGGCGCTGTTTGCGCAGCGAGACGCCGACGGCACGCTGCGGCTGGTGAACCACCTGGGCATCGAGCTGGGCGACGACCCCGAAGCGATGCTCGCGCGACTGGAGGCCGGCAACTACCGGACCTGCGACGTCCACGACCCGCCGGACCGCGTCGCCTCCGACCGGCGCTACGCGCACGACGTGCGCGACGTCGATGCGCCCACACCGGCACGCTACAACGCCGATCCCGCACGACTGCACGAGGCCTCCGGCTCCGCCGGCCGGCTGGCAGTGTTCGCGGTGCGGCTCGACACTTTCCCGCGCGAACCGGCGACCGTGCTCTACATCGGCAGCAACGACCCCGACGATCTCACCGCGATCCGCCGTCACTTGCTGACCATGCCGGGCGACCTGCCGATCGCCGGCGAGTACGTGCACCGCGATGCGTTCGACATCGGCGCGCAGTACGGCAAGGACGTGTTCCTGTTGATCGACCGCTTCGGCACCGACAAGGTTCCGGCGGCGTTCGCGTTCAAGAGTCGGGTCGACGGCGTGCTCGAGCGCATCGGCCTGCGCGGCGCGAGCGACCGGGCGCTGCAGGCGGTCGTCTCGCTGCTGCCCGACCACCTGCCGCGCCGGCTGCGCGACTTCCGCGATCGCTATGCGCATCACCTGCTGCTCAAGGTCGGCGCCACGCAGGCGGCCGCGACCGAGGCGTTCCTCGACCGTCATTACGCCGCCGGCACATCGGGCAGCTGGTTCCGCTGTACCGCCGACGAGGGCCGCAAGGCCTTCCTGCATCGCTTCGCGATCGCTGGCGCGGCGGTCCGCTACCGCGAGGTGCACCGTCGCCAGGTCGCCGACATCGTCGCGCTCGACATCGCGCTGCGACGCGATGATCGCGACTGGGTCGAGACCCTGCCGCCCTCGATCGCGTCCGCACTCGCCGCCCGGCTGTACTACGGGCACTTCCTGTGCCATGTCTTCCACCAGGACTACATCGTCAAGGCGGGCCACGACCCGCTGGCGATCGAACATGCGATGTGGGCCCTGCTCGACGCACGCGGCGCCGAGTACCCGGCCGAACACAATGTGGGCCATCTCTACCCCGCCAAGCCGGCGCTGGCCGCGTTCTATCGCGCGCTCGACCCGACCAACAGCTTCAACCCGGGTATCGGCCACACCCCCAAGGGCGCGCATTGGACCGACTGCGACTGTCCGTGATGATCGGGCGTCCGTCGCTCCGGCGGCCCCCTTGCCAGCGATCGCCGCGCCGGCCGCTTGGCGATCACGCAGCGCGGCTAGGTGGCGTCAGACGGCGACGTACCCGCCATCGACAAGCAACTCGACGCCTGCAACGTAGCTGCTCTCGCTCGACGCCAGGAACAGAACGGCGCGTGCGATCTCATCGGGTTGCCCCAATCGTCCGAGCGGCACGGTCTGGACCAAGGCGTCTTCGAATCCGGGTTGGGCATCCAGAAAGCCGCGGATCAGGCGTGTCTCGGTGCCACCGGGCGCGATGGTATTCACGCGAATGCCGCGTTCCTTCAGATCGACCGTCCAACTGCGCGCAAGCGAGCGGACCGCCGCCTTGCTCGCGTTGTAGAGCGACTGGTCGGGAATGCCCTTGCTGCCGGCCGACGAGCCCATCAGCACGATCGCGCCGCCCGCCGCCATCAGCGGCAACGCCTTCTGCACGGTGAAGATCAGACCTTTGAGATTGACGCCGAGCATGCGGTCGACATGCGCCTCGTCGATCGTTTCGAGCGGCACGCTCTCGTGGATGCCCGCATTGGCGAAGACGACATCGACCTTGCCATGGTCGCGCTGGATCCGGGCGTAGAGCCGATCGAGATCGGCGGGGCTGGCGACATCCCCTTGCACGCCGATGGCCCCGTGGCCGATCGCCTTCACTGCCGCGTCGAGCGGCCCCTGCCGGCGCCCGGTGATGTACACGTGCGCACCTTCCTCGGCGAAGTGCTGCGCGGTGACCAGACCGATGCCATCGCTGCCACCGGTGATCACGACCACCTTGTTCTCGAATCGCTTGTTCATGTCATCGGCCCTTGCCGTAAGTGGAGGATTCCTCCGATTAAGATATGGAAGTATCCTCCACTTGGCAAGTGGCGAAACGACGACGATGACCGACCCCTCCCCGCTGCGCGCAGACGCGCAACGCAACCGCGAACGCATCCTGGCCGCGGCCGAAGCCGTGTTCCTGGAGAAAGGTGCCGGCGCCTCGCTGGAAGACGTGGCCAAACGCGCGGGTGTTGGCATCGGCACGCTGTATCGCCGCTTCCCGACACGCGAGGCCCTGCTGGCGGCCGCCTGTAGCGCGCGCTTCGTGTCGCTGGCCGAGTCCAGCCGTGCGCGCAGTACAGCGCTTGATCCCAATCGCGCGCTGCGGGCGTATCTCGAGGATCTGGTCGCGGACACGATCCTGTATCGCGACCTGGCCGCCTCGCTCGGAACAGTGCTCCAGAAGGGTGGCACACCCGGCTGCGATGCCATGACCGAGGAAGGACAGCGCTTGCTCCGTCGTGCGCAGGACGCCGGCACGATCCGCCAGGATGTCGGCTTCGATGATCTGGTCTATGTCGCGACCGCGATATCGCTCGCCGCAGAGCAGGACGCGTCATCAACGTCGCGCACGGCGCATCTGATCGACTTGTTTCTCAACGGCATCGGCGCACGTTGATCGATGCCCACGGCCTGACCAGCCCGCATTGGAGAAGCCCCTACAAGGAAAAGCCCCGCGGACGCAGGGCTTTTCTGTGACTGCCTGCGAGCGCGGTCAGGCGACCGGTGCCACACCCGAGGCCTGCGCCCCCTTCGGTCCCTGCGTCACCTCGTAGCTCACGCGCTGCCCTTCCTGCAGAGAGCGGAAGCCGCTCGAGTTGATCGCTGAGAAATGCACGAACACGTCCGCACTGCCGTCCTCGGGCGCAATGAACCCGAATCCCTTCGCATCGTTGAACCACTTCACTGTGCCGTATTGCATGAACGTCTGACCTCGTCTGGATACGTGATACCGGCCTGCCTGCAAGGGACGGCCGGCAGGTCGAGTATGCAAAGCATGCAACCGCCGTGGCAATCAGGTCGCGAGCAGCGCCCGCAACAGGGCCGGAATTCCCGACGATGCCGCGGCAACGTTGGCGAGCACGTCCTCGAAGGTGATGACCTCGTCGACCTCGGGGCCGGCACCGGCCGCCCAGTTGGCGACGATGGCCAGGCACGCGTAGTCCAGGCCGAGCTCACGCGCCAGGCCCGCCTCGGGCATGCCGGTCATGCCGACCAGGTCGCAGCCGTCACGGCGCAGGCGCGCGATCTCGGCCCGGGTTTCCAGCCGCGGCCCCTGGGTGGCGCCGTAGCAGCCGCCGTCGACCAACGCCACGCCCGCGCGCCCGGCCGCAGCGACAACCGCCCGCCGAAACGTCGGCGTGTACGGATCGCCGAAATCGACGTGCAGCACCTCGCTGCCCTCTTCCTCGCAGTACGTCGACACCCGGCCCCAGGTGTAGTCGATCAGCTGGTCGGGGCACGCCAGCACGCGCGGTCCGAAACGCTCGGTGATGCCGCCCACCGTATTGAGCGCGAGCACGCGCGAGGCGCCGAGCGCCTGCAGCGCGGCGAGATTGGCGCGGTAGTTGATGCGGTGCGGCGGCAGCGAGTGACCCTCGCCGTGGCGCGCCAGGAAGGCCACGCGGCGGCCATCCAGCGTGCCGATGCGCACCGGACCCGACAGACCGCCATAGCGCGTCACCGGCTGGTGCGCCTCGACATCCTGCAGGTCGGCCAGCGCGTACAGTCCGGTGCCGCCGATCACGGCCAGGTCGATGGATGCGGTCATCGCGAAGTCTCGTCAGGCGCCGGGCGACGCGGGACGGGGATGATAGCGCCTGGCCGCCGCCGTCCCGATACAGCGCAGGCGCGCGGACCGGGCGGCGCCGGCCAGACGCGCTCAGTCGGCCAGCGCGTAGATTCCCGGCAGGTTGCGCCCCTGCTCATGGAAATCCATGCCGTAGCCGAATACGTAGCGGTCGGGCACTTCGACGCCAACGTAGTCGGCTTCCACGCCCTCCACGCAGCGGTCGTGCACCTTGACCGCGAGCACCGCGACACGGACCTCGCTCGCCCCCTGGTCCTCGCACCAGTGCCGCACGGCCTTGAGCGTGTGACCTTCGTCGAGGATGTCGTCGACCAGCAGCACGCGCCGGCCCTGCAGCGGTGTGGCCGGACGGTGCAGCCAGGCCAGGCCCGAGCCGGTGGTCGCGCCGCGGTAACGGGTGGCATGCAGATAGTCGAACTGCAGATCCAGCTCGCGCTCGCCCAGTGCGAACGCCAGCTGCGCGGCGAACGGCATGCCGCCATGCATCACCGTGATGAACAGCGGCGGCACCTCGTCGTCGCAGTAGTCGTCGGCGATACCGTCGGCCATCGCTTCGATCGCCTCGTCGAGCACATCGCGGTCGAACAGCAGGTCCGCGCTGTCGAGCACGTCGTCGAGCCGGGGGATGTTCATGCGATGTCTCCGTTGCGATGGGCGGTTGCGGCGAGGGCGCCGTCCCAGCCGAGGGGGCCGCGACCGATCAGGCCGGTCAGCGCCATGGTGTTGAGCGCGCGGCCTTCGACGGCGGCGAGCGATTCGGCGACAAGCTCGGGATGGCAGACCAGCACCACGTCGCAGCCGGCATCGAGGTGCGCATCGACGCGCGCCTTGATGCCGCCGGCCGAGAACGCGGCGGCCATGCCGATGTCGTCGGAGAACACGACGCCGCGAAAGCCCAACTCACCGCGCAGGATGGTCTCGATCCAGCGCGGCGAATACCCCGCCGGCTCCGGCGCGACCTGCGGATAGGTGACGTGCGCGAGCATCACCGCATCGGCGCCGGCGTCGATGCCGGCGACGAACGGCACCAGATCGTGCGCACGAATCTCCTCGAGACTGCGGCGATCGACCGCCTGGTCGACATGGGTGTCTTCGCGCACCGAGCCGTGGCCCGGAAAATGCTTGAGCGTGGCCGCCATGCCCGCCTCATGCATGCCTTCGACATAGGCGCGCGTCAACGCGGCGACGATCTGCGGATCGTCCGAGAACGCCCGATCGCCAATCGCAAGGTTGCCGTGACCGACATCGACCACCGGCGCGAAACTCAAGTCGACACCACTGCTGCGCACCTCCTCGGCCATGCGCCGCGCATGCGCGCGCGCCTGGGCGAGCGCCGCCTCGGGATCGGTGCGGAACTGCACGCCGAAGCCGGCCAGCGGCGGCAGCGCCGTGTAGCCGTCCACAAAGCGCTGCACACGGCCGCCCTCCTGGTCGACGCAGACCAACTGCGGACGCGGCGCGGCTTCGCGGATCGCGGCCGCCAAGTCTGCGATCTGCGCGCGCGAGGCGACGTTGCGCTTGAACAGGATCACGCCGGCGCAGGCATCGTGCTGCAGCCAGTCGCGCTCCTGCGCGGTGAGTTCGGTGCCGGCCACGCCGATCACGAGCATTGCGGACATCTCCATCGAGCGCGCCGGTCGGCGCAGACGCGCATTGTCGCAGATGCGCGCATCGCGCCGGGCGTGCGCACCGTGGTGTTCAGGCGCAGCCGTGCGGCCCGCAAGCGGCGCCGGTGGCCGAAGCAGGCGCTGCGGCAGCCAGCGCCTGGCGCAAGGTCTGGGCCAGTTGCTCGAGCGGCTGCGCGCCCTGCACCGCCAGCCGCCCGTCGATGACGAAGGTCGGCACGGCGCGGATGCCCATTGCCTGGGCCTGCGCGATCCGCGCCCGCACTTCCGCCTCGCCTTCGTCGCCGGCCAACAACGCCCGTACGCGCGCCGCGTCGAGCCCGCCCGCAGCGCCCGCCTCCACCAGCACCTCGGGATCGGCCAAGTTGCGGCCTTGCGCGAAGTGGGCATGGAACAGCGCCTCGCCGACCGCGTCGGGGTCGCCCTCGCGCGCGGCCAGCGCCAGCAGCCGGTGTGCCGGCAGCGTGGTCACGCGGACCTGGCCGCGATCGAAATCGAACGGCAGGCCCTCGGCGCGGGCGGTGGCCTGCGTCTGCGCCAGCAACTGCGCGGTACGCTCGGCGCCGCCGAACTTGCGCGCATAGGCCTCGCACAGCGGCACCGGCGTGGCGTCGGCGTCGGGGTCGAGCAGGAAGGGATGCCAATGGATGTCGATCGTCGGCGCACCCTCGCCCAGCAGGGCGATGGCGCGTTGCAGGCGGCGCTTGCCGATCCAGCACCAGGGACAGACGACGTCGGACCAGATGTCGATTCTCATGCGCGCATCATGCGCCGGTCCCCGGCCGCGCGCCTCAACCGCGTTCCGCAGCGTCCCAGCGGGAGAACGGATACGCGGCCAGTGCCAGGTTGTAGTAGCGCTTGTGGTCGGTGACCTCCTCGCCCAGCCAGTCGGGACGCGCGAAGGCCTCGTCGGCGTCGTCCAGCTCGATCTCGGCCACGACCAGCCCGGCGTTGTCGCCAAGGAACTCGTCGATCTCCCACAGATGGTCGCCGTGTTGCACCAGATGTCGGCGCTTTTCGACCAAGCCGCCGACGCACAGCGTCAGCAGCGCGTGCGCATCGACGATCGGCAGGGGCAGCTCGAACTCCTGACGGGTATGGCCGATCGCGCGCGACTTGATGTTCACGAACGCCGCCTCGCCCTCGATGCGCACCCGTACCGAGGCCTTCTGCGCCCCGCTGTCGAGCGCGGCCATGTCGTTGAGGTAACCCTGCGCCATCGGCACCACCGCGTGCGCCGCAGCGCGCCACGCGTCCGAGGTCACCAGGAATTTGCGTTCGATCTCCAGGGCCATGGCGCTACTTCCTCTCGAACACCGCGATCGATTCCACGTGCGCGGTCTGCGGGAACATGTCCATCACGCCTGCGTCGACGAGTCGCCAGCCGCGCTCGTTGACCAGATAGCCGGAATCGCGCGCCAGCGACGCCGGGTGGCAGCTGACGTAGACGATGCGGGCGAAACGTTCGAGCGGCAGTTGGCGCAGCACGTCGATCGCGCCCGACCGCGGCGGGTCGAGCAGCAGCTTATCGAAGCCCTGACGCATCCACGGTGCGCCGCGCTGATCCTGGGTCAGGTCGGCGGCATGGAACTGCGCGTTGCCCAGGCCGTTGTGCACGGCATTCTCCCGCGCGCGCGCGACCAGCCCGGCTTCGCCCTCGACACCGACGACCTCGCGCACGCGGCGCGCCAGCGGCAGGGTGAAATTGCCCAGACCGCAGAACAGGTCGAGCACGCGGTCGTCGGGTTGCACGTCGAGCAGTTCGAGCGTGCGCGCGATCATCGTGCCGTTGAGGCCCGCATTGACCTGGATGAAATCCAGCGGCCGGAACTTCAGCTCGACATCCCAGGCCTCGAGACGGAACGACAGCGCCGGCGCCTGCGGCCACAGCGGGTGCACGCTGTCATTGCCGCCCGGCTGCAGGAAGATCGCCATCCGCTGCTGCTGGCCGAACGCGGTCAGCGCCGCGAGGTCGCGCTCGCTCAGCGGCTGCAGGTGGCGGAACACCAGCGCCACGCCGTCGAACTCGGGAGTCGGGTCGCCGGCGATGAACTCGATCTGCGGAATGTCGCCGCGGCCATCGAGGCCGTCGACCAGCGCGCACAGCGCCGGGATCGCCGCGCCGATCGGCGGGATCACCGTGTGGCATTCGTGCAGGTCGGCAACGAAGCGCGGATCGCGCTCGCGAAAGCCCACCAGCGTCTTGTCTTTCTTCTCCACCCGCCGCACCGAAAAGCGGCCCTTGCGGCGGTAGCCCCAGGCGCGGTCGACCAGCGGTGCCATCCAGCGCTGCGGCGTGACGTGGCCGATGCGCTCGAAGTTCTCGCGCAGCACCCGCTGCTTGGCCTGGATCTGCTGCTCGGCGTCCAGGTGCTGCAGCACGCAGCCGCCGCAGACGCCGAAATGCGCGCAGCGCGGTGCGATCCGGTGCTCGGAGGCACGCAGCACCTCGAGCGTCACCGCCTCGTCGAAGCTGCGCGAGCGCGCAGTGCGCTGGGCGACGACCTGCTCGCCCGGCAGCGCCCCGGCGACGAATACGGCCTTGCCGTCGGGCAGCCGCGCGACACCGCGGCCATCGTGGGTCAGGTCGAGGATGTCGACCTGGAAAGGAGTCTGATCGAGGCGTTTGCGGGCCACGTGGCGAAGGCTGCGGGCGGAAAGGCCGCGTATTGTCGCAGAAGCCGGCACTCCGTCGGACCGGGCCTGCGCGACGGGTATCACATACGCCGACGCAGATCGTCCATCAGGTGCCGAAGTCCACTACTTCTGATTCTTCACCACGTTCCGGAGGGAATCTTGCTCACGCTCACTCCATTAAGGCGTTCTTCTCCGGAGCGCGCATCGCGCCGGCCGGGGACTGCTCCCCGGCTCGGTCAGCCCTCCATGGCTGACTCGCCGCCGCAGGCCATCCCTGGCCTGCTATCGCAATCCCCGACCAGCACGACGCACTGAGGCCGAGAAGCACGCGACTTCTTCAACCAGATGGCTTTCTGCGTCGACCCGAAGTCGGGTTGCTTACGTCCACAGCAGCGGACTGGCGGTCGGTGGCCGCGCCAAGCGCGCCAGGGATGGCGCGCGCCCGAGTCAGGACAGGATGTCCTGACCGAGGGGAGAGCGACTTCCGGCCGGCAGGCCGCTACCCATTCGAAGTGAAGCCCATTCCCGTACTCGACAAAGCCCCTACTTCTGCGTCCAGCTCCCACCCTGCTGATACCACCAGCCCGGACGCGCGCTCTGGATCCACTGCCGCGCGAACACGTCGCGGATCTGCGACTCCCATTCGGGATGACCGTTGGCGACCGCGATCTCGCGGTACACCGCCTGGCGATCGCGGTTGTCGTCGGCGACCGCGGTGTTGACCGCGACCCGGTCCTTGATCGGCAACTGCGAGGCATCGCGGACCACGATCAGGCCATTGCCGCCGAAGCCGAGCGCCCCGGAATCGAAATGCGGACGCAGCGTGCCGTTGAAACGCTGCTCCATGCGCGACTGGATCGCCTGGATCGCCGGCGTGCGGATCGTGACGTCCGGGGTTTGAGCCTGGGCGGTGCCGATGCCCAGCAGCATCCACGGATCGAAACCCGTGCCGCGCTGGGCCATGCCGCCGCCGGGCGTCGTCGACGGCGCAGGCGGCTGCGCGGCCGGGGTGTCGCCGATCACGTTCTCCACGAACTCGCGCGCCGCTTCCTTGGCCTCGGCGGCAGGAAAATAGACGTTGATCGTCACGCATGCAGTCAGTGCGAGCGCGGCCACGGCCGGCAGTCCCATCCAACGCGCCATCGGGTGATCTCCTGTTTCAGTACGGGGCGTGGCGCTCAGTCGATGACCGGGGCCACATCGCCGCCAGCGGCGGCAGCCAGGCGTTCGACCAACGTCGGCCAGTCGACGTCGCGGTTGTGCCCGACGACGTCCAGCCGCGGCAGGCCCGCGCCGTCGACGATAGTAAAGGCGTTGCCCGCTGAATGCAGGCCAGCCATGCGACAGACCTGGTTGCGCAGCCGGCAGGAGATGCCGATGCCGCGATAGCCGAAGTCGTCGAACAGCGCGATCGCCTTGCCCTGCAGGCTGGTGACGAACGAGGCGTCGCCGACGCTGGAGATGTCCTGCACCGCCCGTTGGCTGATGCGCTGGCGCACCCCGGGCGTGCGTTCGGTATGCAGTTCGGCATCGAATGCGGTGGCGCCCCAGTCGACCAGGCGAAGCCCGTCGATCCGCCCGTGCAGCCGCCCTTCGATGCTGCCGAAGCCGAACACGCCGGTCAGCGCCTGCAGGTCCAGCCCCTGCAACGCGAGATCGCTGGTGACCGTCGGCGCGACGCCGAACGGCCGCTCGATCGACAACGACGACACGTCGACGCGGCCGTCGAAGAGCTGCATCGCCATCCCGCCGTCGAAGTCGATCCGGTTGTCCGCATAGCGCACCGTCGGGATGTGGCCGCTCAGGCGGCCTTCGAACGCTGGCCAAGCCAGCGCCTGCGCCAGCCGGCCAATGTCCAGGCCGTCAAGCCGCAATGCAGTGCGCATCCGCAGGCCGTCGCCGTCGCGCTCCGCGTGCCCAGGCAACTGCAGTGCCAGCGCTTCGAACCCGATCTCGCCGCCCAGGAACGACAACGCGACCGGCTCGCGCAACCGCATACGTCCCCCGGCGCTCTCCAGGCTCCAGGCCGCCGCGTCGAACGGCATGCCGTACAGCGCCCCGCCCCGCCAGGCGAAGGTGCTATGTACAGGCGTGGTCGCCGAATAGCGCAGCGCGCCGTCCATGTGATCGAAACGGAACCGCGCCTGCGCATCGCCGACATCCAGGCCGCGCAGGCGCAGGTCCGCCGTGCGCAACACGCCGCCGGCCAGCGCCAGCGACGCGTCGAAGCCGCCCTGCAGCGACAGCCCCGACAGGCCGGCCGGGCCGAGCCAGCCGGATAAATAGCGCGCCGGCAGCGCATGGGCGTCCCGGCTCGTCGCATCGAGCGACAAGGCCTGCAACGTGCCGTCGGCCGACAGCGCACCGGTGCCGTCGAGCTGCAACGTATCGCCATCGCGCCAGCTCAGGCGCGGCAAGTCCCAGCCGCCGTCGGCTTTGCCTTGGAGGTCGAGGCCGATCCCGATCGGCGTGGGCGGCAAGGCCAGATACGCCGCGCCGAACAGCCACTCGCCCCCGTGCAGTGTGCCGTCCAGCCGCAGCGCAGGGCCGGCATCGGGCAGGCGTAGGTCGAGCCGCAAATCGGCGTCGACGCCTTCGGCCGCGATCGCCCCGTCAGGGGTCTCCAGCGCAAGTCCGTGCACGGCCAAGGTGCCGGCGACGCGCAGCGGCTGCGCATCCGGCGCATCGATCCGCAGCGCGCCATCCAGCCGTCCCTTGCGCAGTTGCGCAGCCTCCCACGCGCTGTGCACCAGCGCCTGCGCCCAGGCCGCCGGCACGCGTTCGAGGTCGATCGTCGTGCGCTCGGGCGTAACCGCCCGGCGCGCCAGCGTCAGCGCGCCGCCCTCGCCCGCCAGTCGGGCATCGATGTCCTGCGCATCGAGCTCGAGCGCCAGCCGCAGCGCAGCTCCGGAGCGGTCGCGGATGGGGCCCTCGCAGTGCCAACGGACCCGCCCCTCGTTCACGAGCCGTTTCAGCGGACATTGCCAGTCGACATCGCGCAGCCGCCACCCCAGCGCCCCGGCATCGACGTCCGCGGCGCGCAGCCGGAGCCGGCCGTTGGGCGCATCGGCCGGCCAGTCGAGCGCCAGCCGGACCTGGGTCATCGCCGCGACCGGGGTGTCGACATGGGCGATCCGGGCCGCCACCGTCCGCGCCTGCGCGAGAGGCACACAGGCCAGCAACAGCGGTAGGATCGGCAGCAGGCGGCGAGGCATCGCCGCAGGATACCTTCATCGCATGGAGCGACCGATGCCCAGATTGCTGCTGGTCGAAGACGACCCCACGAGCCGCAGTTTCCTGCTCGCCGCGGCGTCCTCACTGCCGGCCGAGGTGGACGTGGCCGCAACGGTCGCCGATGCCCTCACGCTGGCCGCGACCGACACCCACGACGCCTGGCTGATCGACGCCAACCTGCCCGATGGCAGCGGCATCGAACTGCTCGCCCGCCTGCGCGCACAAGGGCTGGACACGCCGGCCCTGGCGCACACCGCCGAGCGCGAACGCGAATCGCTCGACGCCCTGCGCGCGGCCGGTTTCCTGCTCGCGCTGAGCAAGCCGGTGACGGCCGCCAACTGGCGCGCTGCGATCCGCACCCTGGTCGCAGCGCCGGTCGTCGCCCCGCCCCCGCCGCCACGCCCGATTCCGGCCGACGAGGACCTCGAGCCCTCTGCCGCCGGGCGTCCGGCGGTCTGGAACACCCGGGCCGCGCTGGCCGCCGTGGGCGGCAACGCCGGCAACGCCGATGCACTCCGCGGCCTGTTCCTCGGCGAGCTGCCGCAAGCGCGCGACGGCATCGTGCTGGCGGCGCGACGCGGCGATACCCCGGCCATGCGCAGCCTGCTGCACAAGCTGCGGGCCGGCTGCGGCTTCGTCGGCGCCGACCGCCTGTGCGCAGCCGCCGCCCTCCTGCACGCCGCCCCGGCCTCGGAGCCGGCGCTGCATCGGTTCCTCGCCGCCATCGACGCGACGCTGGCGGCCGCCTGAGCGCGTGGACGCCTAGCGGTCGGCCGGCGTTGCGGGTCGCGCGAACTGGGACGCCAGCTCCCAGGATTTGAGGCCCCGCGGGCCCAGGTGATGCGCCAGCACGGCGCGCAACGCGCGCCGCAGGCTGGCGAGGTCCTCGCTATCGGGGGCCGCGCCATCGGCGGCCAGCGCGAGCAAGGCACGTCCGGTCGCCGCCGCGCTGCGTGAGGCCGCGCCGCCATCGAGGTGCAGTCGGCGCGGGCCGTGCTCGGGGTCGAGCAGGTAGCGCGCCGCCGGGTCGATCGGCCGGCCATCGCCATCGGTGTCGAGCGGCAGGCCCACGCCGAGCGCATCGAGCAAGGCGCGTTCGAACCGGCGCAGGCTCCAGGCCAGTTGGCCCGGCGAAGTCAAGCGCCCACGCACCTGCGCGTAGGCGTCGTACAACTCGGGCAATGGGTCCTGGCGCGGCGCCAGGCGCAGCACCAGTTCGTTGAGATAGAAGCCGGCGAGCATCGCATCGCCGAGCAGACGCGGCGCCGCGTCGAGCGCCTCGGCTCCGCGCAGTTGTGCCAGTTCACCGCGCAGTTGCGCCTCCAACCGCACATGCTGCAGCGGTTGCAGCGCCGCGCGCAGCACGTGCTTCTTCGGGCCCTGCACGCCGCGCGCCACCAGGCCCAGGCGCCCATGTTCGCGGCTCAAAACTTCGACCAGCAGGCTGGTCTCCCGCCACGGCCGCGCATGCAGGACGAACGCGGGCTCGTTCTCGATGCGCACGGCGGTCCGGCGCCGCTTTAGCCTGCGCCGATACGGGCGAAGAACGCTTCGCCGGTCAGGCGTTCGTCCGGGCCCGCCAGGCTGTACCAGTCGGGCTTGGCGTCGATGAAGATCTCGAGCGCGAAGTGCGCCTCCGGGATCGCATCGAACAGCCCCGCGGCGACGTAGTGGTGGCCGTCGCCGGTGGTCGTGAAGAACAGGCTGCTGCCGCAGGTCGCGCAGAACGCGCGCTCGGCCCAATCGGAGGACGCGAACCTGCGCACCAGTGCCTCGCCGGCCTCGATGCGCAACGCGCTGCCGACCGGCAGCAGCATCGCCAGGCTGCCATGGAAACGGCGACAGGCCCCGCAGTGGCAGGCATGCACCTCGTGCGTCCCGGCGGGCACGCTCAGCACCACACCGCCGCACAGACAACGGCCCTGCAGTCTCGCTGCCTCGTTCTGGCCCGGCACCGTCGCGGCCTCGGTCATTCGCCGTAACCCAGCGCCTTGAGCGCCGCCTCGTCATCGGACCAGCCCTGGCGCACGCGCACCCAGGTCTCGAGGAACACCTTGGCGTCGAACAAGCGTTCCATCTGCAGCCGCGCCTTGGTGCTGATGTCCTTGAGCCGCGCGCCGCCCTTGCCGATGACGATCGCCTTCTGGCCGTCGCGCTCGACCCAGATCACCGCGCCGATGCGCAGCATCGCGCCGTCGACGGTGAAACTCTCGATCTCCACGGTCGTGGCATAGGGTAATTCGGCGCCGAGCTGGCGCATCAACTGCTCGCGCACCAGCTCGCCGGCGAGAAAGCGCTGGCTCTTGTCGGTGATCTCGTCCTCGCCGTACAACGGCGGCTGCTCGGGCAGCAGCGGCAGCACCGTCGCCACCAGTTGCTGCAGGCCGTTGCGCTTGAGCGCCGACAACGGCACCACACCGGCGAACTCGCGCCCCTCGACCACCTGCTGCAGGTACGGCAGCAACGCGGTCTTGTCCTTCATCCGGTCGATCTGGTTGACCACCAGCACCACCGGCACGCCGGCGCCGCGCAGCGCATCGAACGCCAGCGTGTCCTCCTCATCCCAGCGTCCGGCCACCACGACCAGCAAGGCGACATCCACCCCTTCCAGCGCACCGCGCGCGGCGCGGTTCATGACGCGATTCATCGCGCGCTTCTGCTCGCGATGGATGCCCGGGGTATCGACCAGCAACAGTTGCCCCTCGGGCAGGGTCGCGATGCCCAGCAGACGGTGCCGGGTGGTCTGGGGCCGGTTGGAGACGATGCTGACCTTGGCGCCCACGAGCGCATTGACCAGGGTGGACTTGCCGACGTTGGGTCGACCGATAACGGCAACGAAGCCGGCGCGATGGGGCGCGGAGTGGGGATCTGTCATGCCGGCATTCTACGGAAAAAACCCGCTTCAGCCGGCGGCCAGCGTCGCCCGAGCGCCGCCGTGCTCAGGTGCCGGCTTCGAGCAGCGCGACTACGCCCTCGGCAGCCTGTTGCTCGGCCGCTCGGCGGGAACTGCCCTGCCCCTCGGCAGCGATCTGGGCATCGGCCAGCACACAGCGCACGATGAAGGTCCGCGCATGCTCCTCGCCGGTCTCGGCCAGCAATTCGTAGACCGGCAGCGCGCGCTGCCGCGCCTGCAGCCATTCTTGCAGCCGGGTCTTGGCGTCCTTGGCGATCCGCCCGCTGGCCAGCGCCGCCAATGCGCGCTCGAACAGCGGCAGCACCACCGCGCGGCAGGTGTCGAGGCCCGCATCGAGATAGACGGCCGCGATCACCGCCTCGAGCGCGTCGGACAGGATCGAGTCGCGACGATGCCCGCCGGATTTCATCTCGCCGGGGCCCAGCACCAGACGCGATCCCAGATCAAGTTCGCGCGCGACCGCAGCGAGCGAGGACTCGCGCACCAGTTCGGCCCGCGCCCGCGTCAGCGTGCCTTCGTCGGCGCCGGGGCAACGCGCGAACAACGCCTCGGCGATCAGCGCGCCGAGCACAGCGTCGCCAAGGAACTCCAGCCGCTCGTTATGGGGCGCACCGGCGCTGCGGTGGGTCAGCGCCTGGGCCAGCAACCCCGGATCGCGGAACACATGCCCTGCGAACCGGCCCTGCTGGCGGTCAACCGCGCCCGCCATCGCCTGCGAATGTCTGGGTGGCCTGGAAGCGGCCCACCACATCGAGATTGCCGATCAGCGGCTTGCGGGCTTCGTAGTTCACGTCCATGCGCAGGCCTTCGGGCACGCGGGTAATCGTCACGTCCTGGGGCTTGACGGTCTCCGCGTAGCTGATCTGCAGCCGACGGAAGAACAGCTCGCGGATCCGCGCGGTGTCCGCACTGGCGATACCCGGCTCGGCCGCCAGGCCCTTGAGCGCGGAGCGGACGCTGTAGTACTCCGAGTACATCGGAAACAGCTTCATGCCGACATAGGCGAAGAAGCCGATCAGTGCCAGCACGACGACGAAGCCCAGCAAGGTGATGCCGCGTTGCGTACGTTTCATGGTGTCCCCTTCAGTCGCCCCCGCCGGCTCAGCGGATGCTGCTGCCGATCCGGCCCCAGTCGACCCAGCCCGGCGCCTGCGAATCGACGTTCATCCAGATCAGGAACGCCTTGCCGCGCAGTTGGGTCTCCGGCAGCGTACCCCAGAAGCGGCCGTCGTCGCTGCGGTCGCGGTTGTCGCCCATGACGAAGTAATGGCCCTGCGGGACCTCGTAGCGCCCCTCGCCCATATGGAACGGCGCGGCCTCGTCGATGTGCAGGATCTCGTGGCTGCGACCGGGCATCGTCTCTTCGTAGAGCGAGGCGCCGGTCATCTCCGCACCGCGCCCCACGCCTTCGTAGGTGCCCAGCCGCTGGTAGCCGAACGGGGTGCCGTTGACGAAGACCTGGTTGTCGCGGAACTCGACCGTGTCGCCCGGCAGGCCGATCACGCGCTTGATCCAGTCCTGGTCGGGGTGCTGCGGCGGCCGGAACACCACCACGTCGCCACGCGCCGGCTCGCCGATGTCGATGACCTTCTTGTTGGTGATCGGCAACCGGATGCCGTAGCTGAACTTATTGACCAGGATGAAATCGCCGATCAGCAGCGTGGGCATCATCGAACTGGACGGGATGCGGAACGGCTCGGCGACGAAACTGCGCAGGATCAGCACCACGAACAGGACCGGGAAGAAGGCCTTGGCGTAGTCGACCGCGACCGGCTCCTTCTCCTCGATCAGCCCGCTGCGGCGCGCGCGCCGCTTGGCCAGCACCAGCTTGTCGAGCAACCAGATGACGCCGGTCAGCAGCGTCAGAACGACCAATGCAGTCTCAAACCATTTCATGGGAGCTCCTTGGGAGCGGTGGTGCCTGATGGGCGATCGAGGGTCGGGACAAACGCGGCGTCGCCGTGGCGCACGCCGATCGCTGACCCGCGATCACGAATCACGGCTGTTGCTGAGCACCGCCAGGAACGCTTCCTGCGGGATCTCGACGCGGCCGACCTGCTTCATGCGCTTCTTGCCTTCCTTCTGCTTCTCGAGCAGCTTCTTCTTGCGCGAGATATCGCCACCGTAGCACTTGGCCAGCACGTTCTTGCGCATCGCCTTGACCGTGGTGCGGGCGATGATCTGCGAGCCCACCGCGGCCTGGATCGCGACATCGAACATCTGCCGCGGGATCAATTCTTTCATCTTCTCGGTCAGCTCGCGGCCGCGGCGGTCGGCATGCTGGCGATGGACGATCAGCGACAGCGCATCGACCTTGTCGCCGTTGATCAGCGTGTCCACGCGCACGAACGGCCCGGCCTGGAACCGCAGGAAGTGGTAGTCGAGCGAGGCGTAGCCGCGGCTGACCGACTTGAGTTTGTCGAAGAAGTCGAGCACGACCTCGGCCATCGGCAGTTCGTAACTGATCTGTACCTGGCTGCCGAGGTAGCTGATCCCGATCTGCGTACCGCGTTTCTCCTCGCACAGCGTGATGACATTGCCGACGTAGTCGGGCGGGGTCAGCACATTGGCGCGGATGATCGGCTCGCGGATCTCCTCGATCTGGTTGACTGGTGGCAGCTTGGCCGGATTGTCGAGGCTGACGATCTCGCCGTCGGTGCGCAGCACCTCGTAGATCACCGTGGGCGCGGTGCTGATCAGGTCGAGGTTGTACTCGCGCTCCAGCCGCTCCTGCACGATCTCCATGTGCAGCATGCCCAGGAACCCGCAGCGGAAGCCGAAGCCCATCGCCTCCGAGCTCTCGGGCTCGAAGCGCAGCGCGGCGTCGTTGAGGCGCAGCTTCTCGAGCGCCTCGCGCAGCGCCGGATAGTCCTCGGCGTCGATCGGGAACAGGCCCGCGAACACGCGCGGCTGCATTTCCTGGAAGCCGGGCAGCGGACTGGGCGCCGGATCGCCGGCCAGGGTCAGGGTGTCGCCGACCGGCGCGCCGTGCACGTCCTTGATCGACGCGGTGATCCAGCCGACCTCGCCGGCCCGCAGCTGCGGCAAGGGCTTGCGCTTGGGCGTGAACACGCCGACGTTATCGACCTGGTGGCTGCGCCCGGTCGACATCACCAGCAGCTTGGCGCCGGGCTTGATCTCGCCCTGCATCACGCGCACCAGCGAGACCACGCCCAGGTAGTTGTCGAACCACGAGTCGATGATCAGCGCCTGCAGCTTGTCGGTGTCGCGCGGCTTGGGCGGCGGTATCCGGTGCACGATCGCCTCGAGCACCTCTTCGACGTTCAGGCCGGTCTTGGCGCTGACCGCGACCGCGTCCTCGGCATCGATGCCGATGACCGCCTCGATCTCGCTCTTCGCCCGCTCGATGTCGGCCGTGGGCAGGTCGATCTTGTTGAGCACCGGCACCACCTCGAGCCCCTGCTCGACCGCGGTGTAGCAGTTGGCGACCGACTGCGCCTCCACGCCCTGGGCCGCATCGACCACCAGCAACGCGCCTTCGCAGGCGGCCAGCGAACGGCTGACCTCATAGCTGAAGTCGACGTGGCCGGGGGTGTCGATGAAGTTCAGATGGTAGGTCTGGCCATCGCGTGCGGTGTACGGCAGCGAGACCGACTGCGCCTTGATCGTGATGCCGCGCTCGCGCTCGATCGGATTGGAGTCGAGCACCTGCGCCTCCATCTCGCGCGCCTGCAGGCCACCGCAGAGCTGGATGATGCGGTCGGCCAGGGTCGACTTGCCGTGGTCGACGTGGGCGATGATGGAGAAGTTGCGGATGTTCCGCATGGGATCGTGGGTCATGTGCGGCGGCCGGGCCGTCGTCGGGATAACGGGCGATTATCGCATAGCGCTGCCGCCGCGCCGCGGTCGCCGTGCGATCTGCCGGCGCGACACCCGGGCGCCCGGATGCGCGAAGGCCCGCGGCGATGACCGCGGGCCTTGCATGAACACAGCACTGGGCGCGCGGTCAGGGCGCGTCGGGCACCGAGACTGCGCGGTACTGGGTGGCGCCGCCGCGGCCGCGCACCAGCAGCATCACCGTGTCGCCCGGCTTGACGTCGCGCAGCGCGCGGTCCAGCGCGGCCGCGCTGGCGACCGGGGTCCGGCCCACGCGCAGGATCACATCGCCCGCAGCGATGCCCGCGGTCGCTGCGGCACCGCGGCCGACGCCGGTCACCAGCACGCCCTCGTCGTTCGACAGCCCGTACTGACGGCGCTGCGCGGCATCGAGGTCACGACCAGCCAACTCGAGCGGATTGCCCTGGGTCGATGGCGTGGTCCCGCGCTCGGGCGCAGTCCGCGGCGTGCCGGCCGAGGCCTGGCCGTCGAGCTGCATCAGCGTCACGTCGAAGTTGCGGCTGCGGCCGTCACGGAAGACCTCGAGCTTGACCCGGGTCCCCGGCGCCTTGCTGCCGACCAGCGGCGGCAGGTCGCTGAAGGTATTGATCGGCGTGCCGTCGACGGCACGGATCACATCACCCGGCTCCAGGCCGGCCTTCTCGGCCGGGCTGCCCGGCGCGACCACGGTCACCAGGGCGCCGCGCGCATCGGGCAGCTTGAAGCCGGCCACCTCGTCGGCGCCGACCAGCCCGATCTGCACGCCGAGTTGCCCGCGCTGCACGCTGCCGGTGCGCTTGATCTGGTCGGCGACATTGGACGCGACATCGATCGGGATCGCGAAGCTCACGCCCATGTAGCCGCCGGAGTTGCTGAAGATCTGCGAATTGATCCCGATCACCTCACCGGCGACGTTGAGCAGCGGGCCGCCCGAGTTGCCGCGATTGATCGGCACGTCGGTCTGGATGAAAGGCACGTACTGCTGGTTGGCGTACGGATTGGAGCGTTGCACCGCGCTGACGATGCCGGCCGTCACCGACTGCTCGAAGCCGAACGGCGACCCGATCGCGACCGCCCACTGCCCGGGCTTGACCGCCGCCGCATTGCCCATGCGCAGCATCGGCAGGCCGCTGGCGTTGATCTTGAGCACCGCGACATCGGATTCGGGATCGCTGCCGACGACCTCGGCCTGGAACTCGCGCCGGTCCGACAACCGCACCTTGACCTCGTCGGCGCCCTCGATGACGTGGTGGTTGGTCAGCAGATAGCCGTCGGACGAGATCAGAAAGCCGGTGCCCATCGAGGCGCGTGGCATGCCCTGCCCGGGACCGCCGGGCCCGCCCGGGAACTCGAAGCCCGGCCCGAAGAAACGCCGGAAGATCTCCGGGATCTGCGCATCGTCGGGCACCTGTTGGCCGCGCGTCTGGCGGGTGCCGGCGGTCGCTTCGATGCTGACCACGGCGGGGCCCACCCGCTCGACCAGCCGGGTGAAGTCCGGCAGGCCGCTGACCAGCGGTGCCTGGGGCGTGGCGGAGACGGTATTGGCGGTATCAGCGGCCGAGGGCGCGTTCGACTGGGCGGTCGCATTGGGCAGCACGAGCGCCGTGGTCGCCGCCGACAGCACCGCGACCAGGGACACGGCCAACAGGGATTTCTTCATCGAAGTCATGGGGCATCCGAAAAGTTCGAGACAGGGGGATCGGTCGCCGCAGCGCGGCGACACACCGGACGGCTGCGGCCGGTCGCTCAGGGCTGCGCGGCGGACGCCTGGTCGGGCGCCTGGCGTGCATGGCCGGGCTCGACCGGGAAGCTCGGCAGCACATCGCTGGCCGGCGCATCGCTGCGTGCCCACGACGGTGCGTCGAAGCCCCCGCTGTAGCGCACCGAGAAACGGGCATCGGGCGTCAGCTCGCTCGCCTTCGGCCAGGGCCGCGTACCCGAGGGCGCGGCCGGCAGTCCGACGTCGGACGCGGCGGACGCGAACGCGGCCTCGACCCGCGACGCGGTAGCCAGCACTGGCAGCGAGCCATCGGGCGCGACCTCCGGTGGCGTCGCGGCGGCCGCCACTTGCACCGGCACTGCGTCGCGCGTCCGACGCGCCGTCGGGGCCGCGACCGCGCGCTCGGCACGGCTGCGCCGGGGCACTTCGGCGATCGCAATCGCCGCCGCACCCGCGGCTGCGGCCACCTGGACCGGTGCCGTCGGCTCGTGTGCGAAGGCCGACGCATCGGCCGCGGCATCGGTGGCCAGCGGCTCGCTAGTCGTGGCGACCCGCGCAGCCGGCAGCGCGATCTTCTCGTCCGCGCCCGGCACGCCGCCGGGGCGACCGACGAACAAGGCGGCCAGCGCGACAGAGGCGGCCAGCGCCGCGCCGCCGCCGCCCCAGCGCAGCAGACGCGGACGGCGCCCGGCCGCTGCCGGCGCGACGGCAACGCCGTCGTTGGCGATGCCACGGGCGACGCGATCGGCGAAATCAGGCGGCAGCAGCGAGACGTGGCGGCCGCGTAGCACGTCGCCGCAGACCTGCCAGCGCTCGAAGCACGCCGACAGTTCGGCGTCGTGCTGCAGCCGGCGCCGCAGGAAGCGCGCCTGGTCCTGGGGCAGCGCGTCGTCGAGCATCGCCGACAGCTGCTGACGGTGGTACAGCTCGAGTTTGTCCGGATCGGGACCGAGCTGCAGGGCATCGATGTCGTCGGAAGGGCTCATCGGGTCACGCGCTCCACTTGTCTCTCGTTGTCCATCAGGGGCCTGAGTTCGCGATCGATCGCATCGCGCGCCCGGAAAATCCGCGAACGCACCGTGCCGATCGGACAGCCCATGCGTTCGGCAATCTCCTCGTAGCTCAAACCATCGACCTCGCGCAGATTGATCGCCACACGCAGTTCCTCAGGCAGAGCTTCGACCGCGCGCACCACGGTTTGTTCCAGTTGCTGACGCATCAGTTCACGTTCCGGTGTGTCGCCGTCTCGCAGACGGATCGCCGATTCGAAGTGCTCGGCGTCGTCGACGTCCACATCGTCGGTCGGCGGCCGCCGGTTGTGCGCGACCAGATGGTTCTTGGCCGTGTTGACCGCGATGCGGTGCAGCCAGGTGTAGAACTGCGCGTCGCCGCGGAAGCTGGCGATCGCGCGATAAGCGCGGATGAAGGTCTCCTGGGCGACGTCCTGGCATTCGCTCCAATCGGCCACGTAGCGCCCGATCAACGCAGCGATGCGATGCTGGTACTTGCGCACCAGCAGGTCGAACGCCGCGGTATCACCGCGCTGTACCCGCTTGACCAGTTCCTCGTCCAGATTGCCGTACTCCGAGCTGTCGCGTTGTTCGGCCATCGGCCGGACCTCCTTGGGGCCCGGCCTGGCACGGGCAATAAGACAGGCGGTCGCGCGAAAAGTTCCGTCACGACGGATATGGCATCGTCACCGCACCGGGAACACATGTGCTGGGGCCGCGACCGACGTTCCGCAAGCCGGCGATCGAGCACGATTTGACGGCACGGAAGCGACCTCGGGATCATAGGACCAACCTCCGTACTCTAAAGAATGGTGCCGTATGCTCGCAGGCCTCGACGGGCTTCGCTTCAGCCACTGGCAAGCGCAATCGCGTGATGACGGTGTCCTGGTGCTCGCGTTCGACCGCGCAGGCGAGTCGGTCAACACCTTCGCCCAGGATGTGCTCATCGAGCTCGACACGCTGCTCGAACGTCTGGCGCTCGACCCGCCCAAGGCGCTGGTGATCCGCTCGGCCAAGGCCAAGGGCTTCATCGCCGGTGCCGACATCCGCGAGTTCCAGGCGTTCGATGCCAAGGGCACGATCGGCGACTCGATCCGCCGCGGCCAGTCCACCTTCCAGCGCCTGGCCGAACTGCCCTGCCCGACCGTGGCCGCGATCCACGGCTTCTGCATGGGCGGTGGCACCGAGATCGCGCTGGCCTGCGACTACCGGGTCGCCAGCAACGATCCCTCGACCAAGATCGGCCTGCCCGAGGTCAAGCTGGGCATCTATCCCGGCTGGGGCGGCAGCGTGCGCCTGCCGCGCCTGGTCGGTGCCCCGGCCGCGTTCGACATGATGCTCACCGGACGCGCCTTGCCGGCCAAGGCCGCGCGCGGGATCGGCCTGGTCGACAAGGTCGTCGAGCCGGCGCTCCTGGTGGATGCGGCCGCCGCGCTTGCGCTCAAGGGCACGACGCGGTCCTTCAAGCAACGCGCACTGGCCCGGTTGACCAACCTGTGGCCGGCGCGTCAGGCGCTGGCCCCGGTCCTGCTCAAACAGGTCGCACGCAAGGCGAGGAAGGCGCACTACCCGGCGCCGTATGCGCTGATCGAGACCTGGAAGCGCGCGTCCGGCGACACCCGCGCCCTGCTGTCGGCCGAGCGCCGCTCGGTGGTCAAGCTCGCCGGCACATCGACGGCGCGCAACCTCACGCGCGTGTTCTTCCTGATGGAACGGCTCAAGGGCCTGGGCGGCAAGGCCGGCGCGCAGCAGGCGCCGATCCGGCACGTGCACGTGGTCGGCGCCGGCGTAATGGGCGGCGACATCGCCGCGTGGTCGGCCTACAAGGGGCTGGAGGTCACACTGCAGGACCGCGAGCAGGGATTCATCGACAAGGCGCAGACGCGCGCGGCCAAGCTGTTCGAGAAGAAGGTCCGCGACGCGGCCAAGCGCCCCGAAGTCGCCGCCCGGCTGCGCTCGGATCTGGCTGGCGACGGCATCGCCCAGGCGGACTTGGTGATCGAGGCGATCATTGAGAACCCCGAGGCCAAGCGTGCCCTGTATGCGACGGTCGAACCGAAGCTCGGCCCCGACGCGCTGCTGACCACCAACACCTCGTCGATCCCGCTCGACGAGTTGCGCGCCCATGTGCAACGGCCGGCGCAGTTCGCAGGGCTGCACTACTTCAATCCGGTGGCGTCGATGCCGCTGGTGGAGATCGTCCACCACGACGGCGTCGCCGAGGCGACGATCCAGCGGCTGGCGGCCTTCTGCAAGGCGATCGATAAGTTGCCGGTGCCGGTCGCCGGCACGCCGGGCTTCCTGGTCAACCGGCTGCTGTTTCCCTACATGCTTGAAGCCGCGACCGCATACGCAGAAGGCATCCCGGGGGCTGCAATCGACCGTGCGGCGGTCGACTTCGGCATGCCGATGGGGCCGATCGAACTCATCGACACGGTCGGACTGGATATCGCCTCAGGCGTAGGCCAGGAACTGGCGCCGTTCCTCGGCCTGCAGATTCCCGCCTCGCTGGCGACGCCGCCCGAGACCGGCAAGCGTGGCAAGAAGGACGGCCAGGGCCTGTACACGTGGGTGGACGGCAAGCCGAAGAAGCCGGAACTGCCGAAGGGCTATCGCGCGCCCGAGGACCTGCAGGACCGCTTGGTGCTGCCGCTGCTCAACGAGGCGGTCGCCGCGCTGCATGACGGTGTCGTCGCCGACGCCGACCTACTCGATGCCGGCGTGATCTTCGGCACCGGCTTTGCCCCGTTCCGCGGTGGCCCGATCCAGTACATCCGCGAAACCGGTGTCGACGCGGTGCTCGAGCGCCTGCGGACGCTGCAGGCGCGCCACGGCGACCGTTTCGCACCGCGCCCAGGCTGGGACGCCGCCGCGCTGCGCCAAGGCTGATGCGCACGGCCGAGCGAGATGCCCGGCCATCCTCTATTGCCCGTCGGCGGCCTTCGCGATGGCCGCGGCACGCTCGGCGATCGTCTGCACGATCGTCTCGCGCTCGGCCGACGTGAGATCGAGCATCTCGAAGGTCTCGCCGAAGAACAGCCCGTCGAAGGCCAGCGTCAGCAGCATGGCCTCGGAGAAATGCGGCCCCAGCCGCCGCAGCTGGGCGACCTGTTCGCTCGCGAACCGCCGCGGACCTTCCATCAGCTCGGGCGTATTAACCGCCGCCGCGATGAACGAGCGCATGGCATGGGGCTCGTGGAAGCCGTCCTTGCGCTCGGCGCGATGCGCCTGCACCAACGCCTGCAGATAACCGCCGGGTGAGGCCGGGAACTCGGCCATCGCGGTCCGCAAGGTCTCCCGGTGCGCGTCGAGATGATGCTCGACCATCGCGCGCAGCAACGCGTCCTTGCTGGCGAAGTGATACAGCAGCCCGCCCTTGCTGACCCCGGCTTCGGCCGCGACCGCATCGAGCGTGAGGTGGGCGGCCCCCACCTGCTGGGACACGACCAAGGCTGCATCGAGGATGCGTTCGCGGGCATCGCTGCGGGGTTTACGGGTCATGGCTGCCGGGCTTGACGACGAGCCCATAAGTCTAGACGATACCGTCCAGCCGGTACAGTCAAGGATTTAACGTGATGACCTCCCTCCATCCAGGCCCGACGCGCGTCGACACCGCAAACGTCGCGGCCGCAGATGCCTACGCGGCCTTATCCTGGGTCGAGCAATTCGTCGAGCTCGCCCGCTTGGCGATCGCCGAGGACGATGACGAAACGCTGCGGCGCCGCTACGAAGACGAGCTACTGCGCCGCGCGGTCTATCTGCGTGCCGCTGGCCTGTTCGACGTCATGCAGATCCGCGACCCCGCCCTGCGCGCGATGGTCGCCGACGCGCGCTGAAAGGCGTCACGCCGCACGCACCGCGCTGTCGCGCTACATCGTGTGGGTCGGCTTCTCGGAGGTCAGCACGCCGGCCAGCAGGGTCTCGATCCGCCCCTTGAGCGCTTCGCCCTCGGGCGTGTCCGCGAACTGCACCCCGACCCCGGCCGCACGGTTGCCCTGGGCGCCGGCCGGCGTGACCCACACCACCTTGCCTGCGGTGGGCAGGCGTTCGCTCGATTCGGGCAGCGTCAGCAGCAGGAACACCTCATCGCCGATGAAGTAGCGCTTGGTCGTGGGCACGAACACCCCGCCCTGCTTGAGATAGGACATGTAGGCGTTGTACAGCGCCGCCTTGTCCTTGATGGTCAGCGATAGGATGCCCTGGCGCGCGGCGGCTCCGGTGGCGCTCATCGATTCGGTTCCCAGGTCATGGTCATGGTCATGGGCGGGCGGCGGCGCCGCGCCAACCCTGGAGCAGTTCGGCGATCGCCAGATCCGCGCGGACGGTAGTCCTGAGCAGATCGCGCGTGCGGTTGGCCGCGTCGAACCACGCCGCGAGCTTCGCGATTCCCGCCGGGTCGGTCAAGGTGGCCGCGCGCGCGAGCGCAAGATCGGCGGCATGGCGCAGCCGGTCGACCGCCTGCTCGTCGCCGGCCCAGCGCTGCGCAGTCGCGACCGCCGGCAGTTCGCCCTTGGCCAACCCGGCCAGATCGCGATGGACCTCGCGACGCAGCTGCATACCGCCGGCCGCGAGCCAGTCGGCCGCGAGTCCCGGATGCCCCTTCGCCGCGTCGAGCGCCTCGATCGCCTCGTCCTGGGCGTAGCCCTTACCAGCCAACCACGCCAGCGCCTCCTCGCGTGGCGGCAGACGGAACTCGATGCGTTGACAGCGGCTACGGATCGTCGCCGGCAGCCGCGCCGGATTGGCCGCCACCAGCCACAGATGACGTCCGGGCTGCGGTTCTTCGAGGGTCTTGAGCAAGGCGTTGCAGGCCGCGTGATTGATCGCGTCGGCCGGATCGACGATCGCGACCTGCGCCTGCCCGTACTGCGGCGTCAGCGACAGCTTGTCCGACAGGCCCCGGATCTGCTCGATGACAATCTCGGTGCGCAGCTTGGTGCCGTCCTTGGTCGGCACGAACGACACCGGGTGGAAATCGGGATGGCTGCCCGCGGCCAGCAACTGCGCGACCCGCGGCTCGCGGTCGGCCCCGAGTACATGCGCGGCCAGCGCCTCGGCGACCGCGCGCTTGCCCAGCAACGCAGGCCCGCAGAACAGCAGCGCATGGCCCAGCCGCTGCGCATCGAGCGTGGCGCGCGTGTGCGCATAGATGCGCTGCTGCCAGGGCGCGAAGCCGGTCACGTCGGCGCTCATGCCGACACCTGCAGTGCCTGGAGCGCGCGCACGGCGTCGGCGGCGACTGCATCGGCCGGCCGGGCCGCGTCGATCACCCGGAAGCGCGCCGGATGCGCCTGCGCGCGTTGCAGGAACGTCGCACGCACGCGCTCGAAGAAATCGTCCTGCTCGGACTCGATGCGATCCGGGCTCGGATCGCGGCCGCGCGCGCGCGCCCGGCCCTGCGCCACGCCCAGGTCGAGCAGCAGGGTCAGGGCCGGCTCGATGCCGACATATTCGCGCTCGAGCGCGGCGATCCGCGCGACATCCAACCCGCGCCCACCGCCCTGGTAGGCGTAGCTTGAATCGGTGAACCGGTCGCTGATCACCCAGGCGCCGCGCTCGAGCGCCGGCACGAGGGTCTCGGCCACATGCTGGGCGCGCGCGGCGAACACCAGCAGCAGTTCGGTGTGCGCCCGTGCGGGCTCGTGCCCGGGATCGAGCAGCAGACCGCGGATCATTTCGGCCAGCGGTGTCCCGCCCGGCTCGCGTGTGCAGACGACCTCGCTGCCGTCGGCCTGCAACGCTGCACACAGCGCGCGCAGCACGGTGGTCTTGCCGGCGCCTTCGCCGCCTTCGATGGTGACGAAGCGCGGATACGACCGCAGCCCGCTCACGGCTGCACCTCCTCGCCGGTCGCGGCCTCGACCTCCGCCTCGTTCGGCGGCAAGGTCTCGTCGCCGGCGGCGGCCTGGGCGGCGCTGCCGGCGCTGGCATCGCCGCCGCCGAAGCGCGCCCGGTAGCGCCGCACGTACTCGCGGACCGCGGCGTTGTGCTCGGCGTAGCTGCGTGAGAATACATGGCGCCCACTGCCATCGCCGACCGCGACGAAGTACAGGGTGTCGCCGGGCGCCGGGTGGGTGGCCGCCTCGATCGCGGCCTGGCCGGGCATCGCGATCGGCGTGGGCGGCAGGCCATCGCGGGTATAGGTGTTATAGGGCGTATCGGTCTGCAGGTCGCGACGCCGGATATTGCCGTCGTACGCGGTGCCCATGCCGTAGATCACCGTGGGATCGGTCTGCAGGCGCATGCCCTGTTGCAGCCGGCGGTTGAAGACGCCGGAGATCTGCGGGCGCTCTTCGGGCACGCCGGTCTCTTTTTCGATGATCGACGCCAGTACCAGCGCCTGCTCGCGGTTCTCGAGCGCCAGGCCGGGATCGCGCGTCTCCCAGGCACGGTCCAGCGCGGCCTCGAGCGCGGCGTTGGCTCGCACCAGCACGTCCAGGTCGCTGTCGCCGCGGCTGTAGAGGTAGGTTTCGGGCAGGAAGCGGCCTTCGGGGTGCACGCCCTCCAGGCCAATCTCGGCCATCAGGCGCGCGTCGTCGAGCTCGGGCACGCGCTGTTCCAGCAACGCGTTGCGCGCGAGTGCAGCGCGCAGTTCACGCATGGTCCAGCCTTCGACGATCGTGAAGCGGTGGAGGATGACCTTGCCGTCGCGCATCCGCAGCAACAGCGCGCGCGGCGTCGTCGTGGCGTCGAGCGGATACTCGCCGACCTGGATCTTGGCGTCGGCGCCGAGCTGGCGCGCGAGCAGGCGCCATTCGAGCGCATGCCCCTCGACCACGCCGGCCTCGCGCAGCCGCGCCAGCACCCGCTGGAACGAATCACCGCGCTCGACGGTGAAGGTACGGCCGTCCTCGATGCCCGACAGCGGGGTATCGGCAAAGCGGATGTAGCGGTCGTAGAGCAGGTAGGCGCCGGCACCGGTCAGCAGCGCCGAGAGCACGAACAGCAGGCCGAGGCCGCGCCAGCGGCGTTTCACGGGTGGGGTCATGGGCGGCGAAGGCCGTCGGTTCCGAATCGGGGCGTCAGGATACCGTGGCGCTCCCGTGCAGGGCGTGACCTGCCCCCGTGATCGGCGCCGCAAGACCGCCACGGCGCGGCGACGACCCGACTTCTGCGATCCTAGCCGGCCTTCCCCGCCTCCGCCCCTCGATGAAGAAGCGCGTCAAGAGAATCCTCGCCTGGGGTCTGTTCACGCTGCTGGTGATGGCGATCAGCAGCGTGTTCGTCGCCGACCGGCTGATGCCGCCGGCGACCGGGGTGCCGAGCACGACCCTGCCGCTGTCCGAGGATGCAACCGCGCTGGATCGCGAACTTGCGCCGCTGCTCGCCCGACATCCAGGTCAGACCGGCGCGATCATGCTGCCCGACGGCATCGACGCCTACGCCGCGCGTGCGATCTCCGCGCGCCAGGCCGGACGCAGCCTCGATCTGCAGTACTACATCTGGCACGACGATCTAACCGGCCGCATGCTCGCCAACGCGGCCTGGGAGGCGGCCGAGCGCGGCGTCCGGGTGCGGATCCTGCTCGACGACGTGGGCGTGGGCGACATGGACGCCACGCTGCTGGCGATGGACGCCCACCCGCGCATCGAACTGCGCGTGTACAACCCGTTCCGCAACCGCAGCGGCCCGCTGCGGGTGCTGGAAATGATCCAGCGTGCCTGGGGTGTGAACCACCGCATGCACAACAAGGCGTGGATCGCCGACGGGCGGTTTGCGGTGGTCGGCGGGCGCAACATCGGCGTGGAGTATTTCAGCGCCGCCGAGGCGTTCAACTTCCACGACCTCGACATCGCCGTGTTCGGCCCTGCGGTCGCCGAGGCCAGTGCGATCTTCGACGACTTCTGGAACAGCGAGGCCGCGGTGCCGATCGCCGCGCTCAATCGCAAACCGCCGCGCACGCTGCGCACGGTGCTCGAGCGGATCCGCGACGAGGCCGGCAGCCCCGAGGCGCGCCGCTTCCTCGACGCGATGGACATCTCGCCCAGCGTGCGCCGCTACTTTTCCCAGGAACTGACGCCGATCTGGAGCGAGCACATCCGCATCCTGTCCGATCCGCCGATCAAGTGGCGTGGCGACAGCCGCGAGAACTGGCTGATCGAGCACCTGGTCGGCGAGATCGGCGCGGCCGAGCGCAGTGCCTTGTTGATCTCGCCGTACTTCGTTCCCGGCGGCGACGGCACCGAGGGCCTGATCGCGCTGGCCGGCCGCGGTGTGCACGTGTCGGTGGTCACCAACTCGCTGGCCGCCAATGACGTCATCGCCGTGCACGGCGGCTATGCGCGCTATCGCAAGCCGTTGCTCGAAGGTGGCGTCCATCTGTTCGAGACTCGCAGCCAGGCCGAGGCCAAGGCCGCCAGCAGCCTGTTCGGCAGCAGCGGCGCGAGCCTGCACACCAAGGCGGTGCTGATCGATGGCCACCGTGGCTTCGTGGGCTCGTTCAACCTCGATCCGCGCTCGGCCAATCTCAACACCGAGATGGGCGTGCTGTTCGACGACCCGGACCTGGGCGCGGCGCTGCGCGACGAATACCTGCACCTGGCCGACCCGGGCATGAGCTACTGGGTCTATCTCGACAGCAAGGGCCGGCTGCGCTGGCTCGACCGCACGCGCGATCCGCCGGCCGCGCTGACCAGCGAACCCGATGCCACTCGGCGACAGCGTGCGATCGCGGCGGTGGTGCGCTGGCTGCCGATCGAATCGCAGCTGTGACCGTGCACCGCCGGCCTGCACAGCAACGCTGCGCAGCGGCGCTGGAATGTGGTGCGCCGCAACACCCGCGACAGGCCGATCGTACAGACGCAAACGATTGATGTCGCGGTGTTTTCCACCTCACCAGGAGGGGCGCGACCCTTTCGGGGGAGGAGGTGCGTAAAATGCCGCGTTCCCGGACAGACGGCGTCCGCCGGACGTCCGTATATGGACGCACGGGCCCAACAACTGGCCCCATGCCGCCTCCAGCCAACCATGCGTCGGGCAATTGCCCGCGACGGAGCATTGAATGATTTTCGAGCACCTCGACACCACCGGTCACGAGCAGATCGTGTTCTGCCACAACAAGGACGTCGGTCTGAAGGCGATCATCGCGATCCACAATACGGTGCTGGGCCCGGCGCTGGGCGGCACGCGTATGTGGCCGTACGAATCCGAGCAGGATGCGCTCAACGACGTGCTGCGCCTGTCGCGCGGCATGACCTACAAGAACGCGGTCGCCGGCCTGAACATCGGCGGCGGCAAGGCGGTGATCATCGGCGACCCGGCGACCGACAAGTCCGAGGGGCTGTTCCGCGCGTTCGGCCAGTTCGTCGAGTCGCTGGGCGGCCGCTACATCACCGCCGAGGACGTCGGCATCGATGTCAACGACATGGAGTTCGTCTACCGCGAGACCCAGTACGTCACCGGCGTGCACCAGGTCCATGGCGGTTCCGGCGACCCGTCGCCGTTCACCGCCTACGGCACGCTGCAGGGCCTGCTGGCGTCGTTGAACCGCAAGTTCGGCAACGAGGAAGTCGGCAACTACAGCTACGCGGTCCAGGGCCTGGGCCATGTCGGGCTGGAGTTCGTGAAGCTGCTCAAGGAGCGCGGTGCGAAGATTTTCGTCACCGACATCAACAAGGAGCGGGTCGAGCGCGCGGTCACTGAGTACGGCGCCGAGGCCGTGGGCCTGGACGAGATCTACGATGTCGATGCCGATGTCTATTCGCCGTGCGCGCTCGGCGGCACGGTCAACGAGAAGACCCTGCCCCGTCTGAAGGCGAAGATCATCTGCGGCGCGGCCAACAACCAGTTGGCCAACAATGCGATCGGTGACGAGGTCGAGCAGCGCGGCATCCTCTACGCGCCTGACTACGCGGTCAACGCGGGCGGTGTGATGAATGTGTCACTGGAGATCGATGGCTACAACCGCGAGCGTGCGATGCGCATGATGCGCACGATCTACCACAACCTCACGCGCATCTTCGAGATCTCCGAGCGCGACGGCATTCCGACCTATCGGGCCGCCGACCGCCTGGCCGAGGAGCGCATCGAGATCATCGGCAAGCTCAAGCTGCCGCTCGGACGCGCCGCGCCGCGTTTCCAGGGGCGCGTCCGCGGCGCCTGAGGCGATCGACGTCGAATAGGACGATGGGGCTTCGGCCCCATCGTCGTATCCGGCGATCTGAAAACATCGGGGCGGTCAGAACCCGTAGGCGTAGCGCAGCGACAGCATGCGGTCGGCACCGCGCGGGCCGAAGCGCTGGTCCAGGCCCAGGCCCAGCAGCGAGCGGCGCGTCGGCCGGCTGTCGATTCCGATGCCGAACAGGCCGCCCGAACGTGCCGGGTCCAGCCCTGCGATCGGCGCCCAGGCCTCGATGCCGGTGAAGCTCGCCTGCAGGTCGAAACCGCTGGCCGACAGCGTCTGCTGCCATTCGCCGTAGCCGTGCAGCGAGAATCCGGGTCCCTCCCAGCGTGCGCGCACGCCGGCGATCGCCTGGGTGCGCGTGGCCGACCAGCCGGCGCTGCGCAGGCCGAAGCCGTCGCCGCCGAGTTCGTCGAACCCGTCGCTGCGCAGGCGCACATGCTCGGCGCCGGCATACGGCCCGACCTCGGCGGCGCCGATCCGCCAGTGCCGTCCGGCCTCGATCGCCGCCTGGGTGTACTGGCCCGCGTAGCGGGTCGAGACGCCCTGTGGCATCGCGCCGGTGTACAGCGTGCGCTGCAGATCGCGATCGAAGCGGCCGCTGCCCAGTTGCAGCATCGCGTAACCGGCGCCGAGGGTCCGTGCGACGTAGGCCTGGGCCTGCGTCTGGCGATCGCGACTGCGATCGCCGCGGCTGCGCGCGATGCCGTCGCCGCGCAGTTCGCCGAATGCGAACCCCGCCACCAGACCGTCACCGATCACGTGATCGCGCCCCAGACTCCAGCCATCGACGGTGAAGCCGTCCCGGGCGAATCCGCCGCGGCCGCCCTGCCCCAGGGTGTCCTTCCACACCCCGATGCTGGCCGCATCCGCCGCCAGCGCGCCGACGCGCCCGGCGACCAGACGGCGCGTCATGTCGACATTGTCGAACGTCGCCGCTAGCGCCGCGACATGCTGCGCGCCGGACAGACTGTCGAGCGCGGCCAGCGCGCTCGCCTCGTCGGGCAGACGTTGCAACGCGCCGGCCGCGCGCACAAAGCCGTCGGCGACCGGCGCGCCGGTGGCGTCCTGCGCATCGATGCGCGAGAACGCGCCCTCGACGCGGACGGCCGCGCCCTGCCCCTGTGCAGTGATACCGGCCATCGACATCGCTGTCGCGCCGACATCGAGCCGCGCGATGTCGAGCCAGGCCTGGTTGGCGTCGTAGCCGAGCGTGGCGTCGAGGAACACACCCGGGCCGCGGGTCAGGCTGCCGAAGGTGCCGGTCACGCCGTCGATCGCCTGGACCACGGTCTCGCGCGCCGAGTGCACGTAACCGCCGACGATGCCGGTCACCTGCAATTCGCCGGCCAGCGAGGCGCGGCCGGTCACCTGCAGGGGCGCACCGATCTGCCACGCCAGCCGCCCACCCGCGCCCTGCTGGAAGTCGCCGACGATCATGCGGCCGGCGGCATTGCCAGCGACCGCGACCGTGCCGTTGTTGACCAGCGTGCCGCCCACGTGCGCGCCGCCAAAACGCAGCGTCGCGCCGGGGGACACGGTTGCTGCCCCCGGCACCCAGCCGGCGAACGACAGCGTGCCGCCCTCGGCGCGTGTCGCACCGCGGTAATCGGCGACCCCGTCCAGTTGCAGCGTGCCGCTGCCGCGCTTGACCAGGCCGCCGGTACCGGTGATGGCGTTGCGCCAGGTCGAGGTGCCGGTGAAGTTCACGGTCACATCGCCCCAGTCGAACTTCGCGGGGCCGCCCACGGCCTTGGCGACATTCAATGCGCCGTAGCCGAACACCGGATCGACACCGGGTGCGCCGATGTCGGTGGCGGTACCGAGGAGCGTCTGCCGAACGAGGTCGTTGTCGAAGTACGGGAAGGCCTCCCAGACCAGCGCCGCGGCCCCCGAGACCAGCGGCGCGGCCAGCGAGGTGCCGCTGTACTTCCAGTACTCGGGTCGGTTGGGCGCATCGTCGGTGCCGGTGACCACGACGGTACCGGGCGCGACCAGGCAGTAGCGCATCGCGATGCCGCAGGCGTTGGAGTAATCGGCCAACTGCGTGGTGCTGTTCTCGGCGAGCGCCGACACCGTCAGCCAGCCGCGCTCGAGATCGGCGCCGGGCGTGCTGCCGTTGGCGCCGCGCTGGCTCGGCAGTGCGGCAAGATCCGAAGGATCGGCGCGCTTCGAGTTGCCCGAGGCGAAGACCACCAGCCCGCCGTGGCCGATCACGAACGAACGGTATTCGCTCGCGATCTCGCGCGCCGCGTTGTCGCCGCTCATGTACAGCCCGCCCCAGGAGTTGTTCATGACCCGCACATCGCGGCGGATCAGATCGGCATGGATCGCCTCGACCCCGATCCTGCCGGTCACCGGGTTGCCGTTGCCCGACCCGTCGTCGACGGGCGGCTTGTCGTTGATGATGCGCGCCGAGACGATCTCCGCATTGGGCGCCACGCCGCCCGGCCACGCACCGAAGGGCCGCCCGGCCGCCGCCTGCGCGACGGCGGTGCCGTGGCCGGCGACATCGTCGACCGTCAAATTGTTGTCCCGCCCGACGTAGGTCAGGTTCGCCACCACGTGATCGCGTAGCGCCGGATGCGTGCGATTGACGCCGCTGTCGAGCAAGCCGATGCGCACGCCTCGACCGGTATAGCCGGCATCGTGCGCTGCCCAGGCACCAGTGTCGGCAAGATGGCGGCTGTAGGCCGGCTCGGGCGGTGAGACGACCGTCGGCGGCGGATTGGGCGAGATGATCGGGGGCGGATTGGGCAGCAGCAGCCCGCCGCCCGAGCCGCCGCCACCGCCGCACGCGGCCAGAACGCTCGCCAATGCACAGGCAAGCAGCGAGCGCGACGGAGGCGCCCGTCTCGGGTTGATCGAATCGAACATCGTGTCCCCTCTTCCATTGGCGGTGCCCGCCCCCCGTCGCGCGGCCGGCGTCCCCTGCGCGCTCTTCTATACCCGCAATCGGCGATGTGCGCCATCGCGCCGACGCCACTCACAGCCGGGCGGCACAGGCATCGGGCGAATGCGATAATCGATTGATCGCACGCCGCTCACTACGGAGTTCTCCCCCATGACTGACATCGTCATCGTCGGTGCCAAGCGCACTGCCATCGGGTCCATGCTCGGCCAGTTCGCCGGTGTGCCGACGCCGACGCTCGGCGCCACGGCGATTCGCGCCGCACTCGAGCATGCGGGCGTCGCGCCCGACCAGGTCGACGAGACCGTCGTCGGCTGCGTGCTGCCGGCCGGTCTGGGCCAGGCGCCCGCGCGTCAGGCGTCGCGCGCGGCCGGCATTCCCGACAGCGCAGGATGCGTGACCATCAACAAGGTCTGCGGCTCGGGCATGCAGGCGGTGATGTACGGCCACGACATGATCAAGGCAGGCACCGCGAAGGTGGTGGTCGCCGGCGGCATGGAATCGATGACCAACGCACCGCACCTGCTGCCGGGCGCTCGCGCCGGCATCCGCTACGGCAGCGCCGAGTTCCTCGACCATATGGCCTGGGACGGCCTGACCAACCCGTACGACGGCAAGGCGATGGGCGTGTTCGGCGACATCGCCAGCGAGAAGTACGGCTTCAGCCGCGAGGACCTCGACGCCTATGCGGTGGAAAGCGCGACCCGCGCCAAGCACGCGATCGCGTCGGGTGCCTTCAAGGAGGAGATCGTCCCGGTCGTGGTCACCACCCGCAAGGGCGAGGCGAGCTTCGACACCGACGAGCAGCCCGGACGCATCCAGGTCGACAAGATCCCGAACCTGCGTGCGGCCTTCGGCAAGGACGGCCGGCTCACCGCGGCGAGCTCGTCGAGCATCTCCGATGGCGCCGCCGCGCTGGTGCTGACCTCGGCCGATGAGGCCGCCGCGCGTGGCCTGACCCCGCTGGCGCGCATCGTCGCCCACGGCCGGCATTCACAGGCGCCCGAATGGTTCACCACCGCGCCGGTGACCGCGATCCGCAACGTCCTCGACAAGGCGGGCTGGAAGGTCGAAGATGTCGACCTGTTCGAGGTCAACGAGGCGTTCGCCAACGTCGCGATGGCGCCGATGAAGGATCTGGGCATCCCCCACGACCGCCTCAATGTGAATGGGGGCGCACTGGCGCTCGGCCATCCGATCGGTGCAAGCGGGGCGCGGTTGATCGTGACGCTGGTCCACGCGCTCAAGGCGCGCGGCCTAAGTCGCGGAGTCGCTTCACTTTGTATCGGTGGCGGCGAAGCGACCGCAATTGCCGTCGAAATGGCGTGAACTTCTGTTAACGTGATTTTTACGAAAAAACCACGAACTCCCGCTTGACAGCCGTTCGCGGCTTGTCATGATGTTGCCGGCGCGCATTTAGCGCGTTGCCCACACTTTCAGACGAGGAAGACACAATGACGATCAACAAGGCTCTGCTTGCCCTGGCTATGGGTTTTGCGCTGGCTGCCTGCAGCAACGCTGATCAGGCCAACAGCTCGGCCGAAGGCGCTGCTGACGCCGCTGCCGACGCGCAGGCCGCTGCCAACGAGACGACCGATCCGGCCGTCGCTGGCACCGCGCAGACCGCCGCTGACGACGCCGCCGCTGCTGCCGACGCCGCTGCCGAAGCCGCTGCCGACGCCGCCGCTGCTGGCACCGACGCTGCTGCCGAGCACGCTGCCGACGCTGCTGACCACGCTGAGACCAAGGCTGAAGAGGCCAAGGACGCAGCGCAGGAAGTCGCTCCGTAATTCCGCCCGGTGGCCGTCGCGCCACTGTGTCGAATTGCAGAAGGCCGCCGGGTATCCCGGCGGCCTTTTTTTATGGACGGTCCCCTGCCCGGCCTTGCCATCGCGCTCACGCGCACGCATTCACGCTGCGTCTCCCACACCTGTCCACAGGAGACCTGCCATGCGTTTCACTCTGTTGACCGCCACGACGATCGCCGCCCTGACACTGGCCGCCTGTAACAACCACAGCGCCGACGCTGAGCGCGAGCGTGCCGAGGCCTCGGCCGCCGCCGACAATGCCGGCCGTGCGATCTCCGACGCCGCATCGGCGACTGGCGAGGCCGCGCGCGAAGGCGCCGATGCGGCCGCCGCCGCATCGTCGGACGCGATGCGCCGCGCCCAAGTCGCCGCCGACGAAGCAGCCGCCCGTTCCGAAGCCGCGGCCCGCGAAGCAGCTGCGGCCACCGGCCGCGCGACCCAGCGCGCCGGTGAGGCGATCGAGAACACGGGCGAGCGCATGGAAGAACGCGCCGACCGCTGAGCCCCGTTCGATGCTGTTCCCGAGCCTGCCGCAAGGCGGGCTTTCTACTGGCCGATGCGCAACGCGCGTGCGCGACCCGGCCCAGCCCATGAACGGCGTTCGACGTGGATTGTCCGACTCTGGATGAATGGGTGCGGATGCCCGGCGCCACCGACGTCGTCGATGGCGCCGGGCCTGCTGCGGCGCGGGAAACGCCCCATAACGGCCGATCGACACGGTGGTTTTCCGGCTGAACGCAAGGCCTGGGCGCCCCCGTTGCCGACCCCAAAGTGCGTGCTAGTCTCGGCCTTCCGCGTCGCCCCCGGCGGCGCGGACCGGCCCGCTGGGTGCATTGGGCGGCCCCGTCCATCTCCGAGGTAACGCGCGACATGGCTATTTTTCCAGGTTCCGGTTCCGCCAAGAAGGATTCGCCCGCTCCCGGCAATGACGCCTCACGTCCCCCGACGCCGGTCCGCGACGTGATGCCGCCGACGCCTGCCGTCGCCGACTTCGCGACGCCGACCCCGATGCCGCCGCCGCGCAGCGCGCCGGCGCCGGTGGCGAAGGAGTCGATCATCGCGGCCGACATCACGATCGAGGGCAAGATCGAGGGTTCGGGCGATGTCCGCATCGCCGGTCGCTTCAAGGGCGACGTCAACGTCCAGGGCAGCCTGACGATCGAACAGGGCGCCAAGCTCAACGGCGGTGTCCGCGCCAACCAGGTCCTGGTGTCGGGCGAACTTGACGGCAATATCGATTCGGCTTCGCTGGTCGAACTGCGCGCCTCGGCGGTGATGACCGGCGACCTCAAGGCCGGCTCGCTGACGGTGGCCGCGGGTTCGAAGATCCGCGGGCACGTCGAGTGCGGTTGGGGCGAGGGCAAGGGCGACGAGCGCCCGGCCTCCCGCAGCAAGGATGCGGCAGCGTCCGATCGCGACTGATATGGATCCCCGCACCGGTGCGGCGGGCGCGACCCGGGTCTGCCCGCACTGCAAGACCACGATCCTCGAGAGCTCGGCGCGCTGCCCGGCGTGCCGGCACTACCTGCGTTTCGATGCCGATGCGTCCACCAGCATCGGCACGCAGGACGCGACCACCGCGCTGCAGGTAGAGGGCACGATCCGGCATCCGTCCGAAGGCGGCGCCTGGGAGTACTCGGTGGTGCTGGTGATCCGCGACGAAGCCGGCAAGGAACTCAACCGCCAGGTCGTCGGCGTGGGCGCGCTGTTGGGCGGCGACGAGCGCCACTTCAGCCTCGCTGTGGAGATCGTGCCGACCAACGACATGCGGCGCGGGCCCAATCGCCGCGGCCGGCACTGATCACGCGATTCGAGCCGAGCGCCGGATGTCCGAACCGTATTCGCTGTATGCCCGCCTCACTTTCGCCCCGGGCGCATTCGATGCGTTCCTGGCGGCCGCGCCTGCCCAGCCGTCCGCCTTCGACGACTGGCAGGCCTGGTTCGATCAGCATCGACTGGCCGGCGACGGACGCGTGCCGGCAGGCCTGCTCGCCGATGTCGAGGCCGGTCGAGTCGCGGACATCGTGGAAGCCTGGCAGCGGGACCCTGCCCTGGGCATGCCGCCGATCGACTACGACGCTACGACCGGCGTCTGCCGGATCGCGATGCTGAGCGCGTCGGAGAATGTTGAAGCGCTGCTGCGCATGCTCACGCCGCTGCGCGGCGCGGCCGCATGGCATCGCGCCGAGGCCGACGACTTCATCGTGGTTCTGGACTTCCTGTGGGGCGGCGAGCAACTCGGCGCGTACGTGGCCCTGCGCGATGGTCGCAGCCATCTCGGGACCACGGTGCCCCCGGCGCATCATGCCGAGGCCATCGACTTTCTCGAACACGCCCTGGCGGCGTTCGAGCAGGGTGCCTGAGCACCGCGTAGCCCGCGCGTAGGGATGCCGGATTCAACCGCAGCCGTCGCAGCCGCCGCAGCCCGCACCGACGCGCGGCTCAGGCGCGATGCGGCGCCCCAGCGCCCGCATCCAGGCCGGCCGGCCCGGACGCACCAGCGGCACCGCCAGCGCGATGCGCAGGCGACGCGCGGTTGCCGGCGCCTGCTTCTTCAGCACGATCCAACCGCTGACCGCGACCAGCAGCGTGACCGCGGCGTACTGCAGCGCCAGTTGCAGGTCCGTGCTCACCCGCCCCCCAGCGCGCGCGCCACCTGGTAGGTCAGCAATGAGGCGAGGTAGGCCAGCGCGAACAGGTAGCCGGCGTTGATCGTCATCAGCCGCCAGGAGCCGGTCTCGCGCCGGATCGTCGCCCAGGTCGAAATGCACTGCGGCGCATAGATGAACCACACCAGCAACGACAGCCCGGTCGCCAGCGACCAACCGTCGGTGATGATCGGGGTCAGCGCCTGGGCTGCGGCGGCATCGTCGGTGGCCGACAACGCATAGACGGTCGCCAGTGATGCGACAGCGACTTCGCGCGCGGCCAGGCCGGGGATCAGTGCGATGCAGATCTGCCAGTTGAAGCCGAGCGGCGCGAACACCAGCGCCAGCGCATGGCCGAGGCGACCGCCGAGGCTGTATTCGATCGCCGCCCCGGTCGCGCCGTCGGGCGGTGCCGGGAACGAGAGCAGCACCCACAGCAGGACGGTCAGCGCGAGGATGATCCCGCCGACGCGGCGCAGGAAGATCATCGCGCGCTCCTTCAGACCGATCGCCAGATCGCGCGGATGCGGCAGCCGGTAGGACGGCAACTCCAGCAGCAACGGATGCTCGCTGCGGTCCCGGCGCCAGCGCTTCATCAAGAACGATACCGCCAGCGCACTGAGGATGCCGGCCATGTACAGCGCGAACAGCACCAGCCCCTGCAGATTGAGCGCGCCCCAGACCTGCCGTTGCGGAATGAACGCACCGATCAGCAGCGCATAGACTGGCAGCCGCGCCGAGCACGTCATCAGCGGCGCGACCATGATCGTCGCCAGCCGGTCGCGCGGGTCCTGGATCGAACGCGTCGCCATGATGCCGGGAATCGCACAGGCAAAACTCGACAACAACGGGATGAATGACCGCCCCGACAACCCGGCGCCCTTCATCAGCCGATCGAGCAGAAACGCCGCACGCGGCAGGTAGCCCGACTCCTCCAGCGCCAGGATGAAGAAGAACAGGATCAGGATCTGCGGCAGGAACACGATCACACCGCCGAGGCCGGCGATGATGCCGTCGGCGAGCAGGCTGGTCAGCGGACCGGGCGGCAAGGTCGCCGACACCCAGGCCCCGAGCGCGGAGGTACCGGCATCGATCAGGTCCATCAGCGGCGTCGCCCAGGCGTAGACGGCCTGGAAGATCAGGAACATCACCAGTGCCAGCGCCAGCAGGCCGAGCACCGGATGCAGCAGCCAGCGATCGAGGGCGTCGTCGATCCGCGCCGTCCGGCGCGGCATGGTCACCGTCGCCGCCAGCAGCGCACGTACCTGGGCGTGCAGGTCGCCGTCGGCATCGTCGTTCGGAGGCGACCGCGGTCTTGCGACCGTGTCGGCCAACCGCTGGCGCAGCGCCTGCGCACCGTCGCGATGGATCGCGACGGTCTCGACCACGGGCACGCCGAGCGCGGCTTCGAGCGCGGCCAGGTCGATGACGATGCCGCGCCGCGCTGCGGCATCGGCCATGTTCAGCGCCACCACCATCGGCCGGCCGAGCGTCCGCAACTCGAGCACGAAGCGCAGGTGCAGCCGCAGATTGGTCGCATCGACCACGCAGACCAGCACATCGGGCGCCGGCTCGCCCGGATAGAAGCCGCGGCACAGATCTCGGGTGATCTGTTCGTCCAGACTCGCCGGCTGCAGGCTGTAGGCGCCGGGGAGATCGAGCAGCGCCCAGTGCGCGCCATCCGGGCCGCGCATCCGCCCTTCCTTGCGCTCGACGGTGACGCCGGCATAGTTGGCGACCTTCTGCCGGCTGCCGGTCAGCAGGTTGAACAGCGCCGTCTTGCCGGCATTCGGACTGCCGACCAGGGCGAGCCGCGGCATGGCGGCCGTGGTCACGCCGCGTCTCCGGCGCAGACCTGGACGCGCGCCGCCTCGCTGCGCCGTAGCGCAAAGCGGGTGAAGCCAACGCGGACCAGCAGCGGGTCGCCGCCGAACGGCGCCAGTGCGACCACCTCGACCGACTCGCCGGGCACGAAGCCCAACTCGCCTAGGCGGCGCGCGATCGGATCGTGGCTGCCCACCGCCTCGACGGCATCGACGAGACCCTGGGTGCGCGGCGGCAGCTGACAGAGATTCAAGACAGATCCGGTGCGAATGGGAATGGGTCGCGATTCTACTCCCGCTCGACCTTGGCACAGACGCCCGACCGCCCGCCGTCATGCCTCGGTCTGTTTCGCCAGCGCAACACCGCCCGGCCCAGTCCGCCCCACGGCGTCGAACGCGCACCGATAGATCGCGCCCCCCCCCGCGTCGCACTGTGTCCGCGCGCCTTCGCGCCTAGGCGCAGCGGTTAAACTGCGAGCTTTCGTCTCCAGAGGATCGCGCATGCTTCCCGATTCCGTCCGCGCCGTCGTCACCGGCGGGGTCTCCGGCCTCGGCCTGGCCGTCGCCCACCGCGTCGTCGCCGATGGCGGCCGCGTCGCGCTGCTGGACGTCAACGACGACAAGGGCGCCGAGGCGGTCGAGGCGCTGGGTGCCGATCGCGCGTGCTACCTGCGCACCGACGTCACCGACGAGGCCGGCGTCGCGGCCCACCTCGAAGCCGCGCGCGCCTTCCTGGGCGGCCTCAATGCCGCGGTCAACTGCGCCGGCATCCTCGGCGCCGGCCGCGTGCTGGGGCGCGAGGCGCCGATGCCGCTGGAGACCTTCAGCCGCACGGTGATGGTCAATCTGGTCGGCAGTTTCAATGTCGCCAAGGCCGCGGCCGCGCTCATGCAGCACAACGTGCCCGGCGAGGACGGTGAGCGCGGCGCGATCGTCAACACCGCCAGCGTCGCCGCCTACGAGGGCCAGATCGGCCAGGCCGCGTACGCGGCGTCCAAGGGCGGCGTGGTCGGCATGACGCTGCCGATGGCGCGCGAACTGGCGCGCTTCGGTATCCGCGTCAACACCATCGCGCCGGGCATCTTCTGGACACCGATGGTCGACGGCATGCCCGAGGCGGTGCAGCAGTCGCTGTCGGCCTCGATCCCGTTCCCCTCGCGCCTGGGCCGACCGGAAGAATTCGCCGACCTCGTCGCCCACCTGCTGGCCAGCCGCTACCTCAACGGCGAGACCATCCGCCTCGACGGCGCGGTCCGGCTGGCGCCGAAGTAAGCAATGTCGATCCCCTCGTCCGGCCTGGTCACGGGCCTGCTGCTCGCGCTGCTATCGCTCGTGCCGGTCCATGCCGACGACACGGCACCGACCGATACGGGCGCGCTTACCGGCCTGCTCGCCGCGCGCGGCTACGACACGGTCCCGATGCGCCGCTACGGCGCGGCGCATCTCGCGGTCGAGGTCCGCATCAACGGCGTCGCCGGCACCTTCCTGATCGATACCGGCGCCGGGCGCACGGTCATCGATCGTGCGCGCCAGGCGCGCTTTGCCGATGGGCGCCAGGCCGATGCGTCGGGCGGGCTGCAGGCGACCGGCGCCGGTGCCGGCAATCTCGCCATCGAGACCCTGCCGGGCAGCCGCCTGGCGATCGGCGATTACCGGGACGACGATTTCACCGCGCATTTCCTCGCGCTCGACCACGTCACCGCCGCCTTCTCGCAACGCGGGCTGCCCACAATCGACGGCGTGCTTGGCGCCGATGTCCTCGAGCGCGGCCAGGCGGTGATCGATTATCCGAACCTGCGGCTGCACCTGCGCAATCCTGCCGCGTCCGCGGCGTCCGTCTCCCACTGAAAACGCAAACACCGATGAAAGCCTACGACGTCAAGAAAGGAAACGTGGTCGAACACAACGGCGGTATCTACCAGATCCGCGACATCGAGCGCAGCTCGCCGCAAGGCCGCGGCGGCAACGTGCGCTTCCGCTTCACGATGTACAGCGTCCCGGGCGGCAACAAGCTCGATGCGAGTTTCGATGGCGACGACGACCTGCGCGAGGTCGACCTGGCCCGGCGCCAGGCCAGCTTCTCGTATAAGGATGGCGACGCCTTCGTGTTCATGGACGACGAGGACTTCACGCCCTACACGCTCGACGCCGATGTCGTCGGCGACGGTGCGGGCTACATCACCGAGGGCCTGGGCGGCTGCTATGTCCAGGTGATCGACGATGCGCCGGTCGGCCTGCAACTGCCGCAGAGCGTGGTGCTCGAAGTCGTCGACACCCCGCCCGAACTCAAGGGCGGCACTGCGACCAAGCGGCCCAAGCCCGCCAAGCTCAGCACCGGCATCGAGATCCAGGTGCCCGAGTACATCGGCAACGGCGAGCGCGTCTGGGTCAACACCACGACCGGCGAGTTCGGCGGCCGCGCGGACTGAGGTTCGTCAGACCAGCGATCGAGGCGTGACGTGCAATTGGTCACCGATAAAACCAGCGCGACACCACTGCCGCTTCAGATCACCTCGACCAACGGCATGAAGGATGACCAAGAGCCCGCCTTCAGGCGGGCTCTCAGCATCAAGCACCCACGATCAGATGTCTTGGGCCGTACACCGAGTCGTTGCTGTTGCGGACCCCACCAACTGCCCACTTAACTGATAGTTCACGGTCATCGTGACGAACCCAGGGCGAGAGGGACAGTAGAACCGGCAGAAGTTCTGGTTGGTGCAGTTCGCCGGGAAAATCGCCCCGACGCCCGGGTGAGATGCTGACCAACTGATCGTATCGTAGGAAATGCCGGCAGCCTCCGACATACACCAATTGCTGGGTTCGCATGAAATCGTCACCGACTGCGCACTGACGATTTTCGGCATCAATGCCAGCGCCGCAGCGCCCATCACAGCGAAAAGTACGTGTCGCATTCTTGCATTCTCCTTTGCCATTGATTTTCGAAGGTGCGGCATCCACCGCGCCCGCACTATATCAACGGCCAACGAATCGCATTTCTGCAACGCAGCAAGCGCCCTGACTGCTCAGCCTGAAAGAGATCGCGACCGATCTGCTGACGCGCCCCGCTCGCCAAGAGCACGAAGATTACACATCACGGCTAATGAGGATCGAAGGGCAGCAAATGCGCCACACCTCCTATTAAAATCGACAGCCGATTTACACATCACCATAGAACCGATATACCGATCTGCGTCGCATGGCGCCTGAGTCGGGATATCCGCCTTAATCGCTCAGCTGCACGCGATCCAACTGCAGCCCACCCGACTCACGGTGCAGCTCGCGCAAGCGGGCGCCGAGCGTGGCGAGGTTGCGCTCGGTGCGCGCCAACCGTCGTTGCGCATCCATCGGCAACGCCGCGCGCCCTTGGATGTCCAGCGCGTCGCGCAGCGCCTGCAGACGGTGGCCGAGCGCATCGACCTGCCCCCGCAGCACCGCGCGCTCGGCCTGCTGCGGCAGGCCGTAGCCGCTGTCGAGCAGTTGCGCCGGACGACTGAGGCCGTCGCCGGCGGCGAGCAAGGCATGCAGCGTGCCGGCCGCAGCGTCCTGGTCTGCGTCCGCGAGATGCCACTGGCGCTTGAGCACGTCGCGCAGCCGGGCCTCCAGCCGCCGCTGCGCGGCGTGCTCGAGCACCAGCAGCGCGGCGCCATCGCGCTGCCCCGCCTGCGCCAGCCACGGCGCGCGCAGATCGGGATCGAGATCGAGCCAGGTGGCGGCATCGCCAGTAGGCAGCGGCTGGGCAGCGTGTGCGACCGCCAGCAGCGCCGCGTACTCGCGGTCCGCGGACGGGAAGTAATAGCCGTCGCGAATGGCGCGATCGGGCGCATCGAGCACCGCGGCATCGGCGATGCCCGCGCGCACCAGGCGGCGCAGCAGACCGTTGGGCGTGATGCTGCGCAGGCGCGCGCCGTCGAGCCGCGGCACACCGGCATCGAGCAGCTTCCAGGTCTCCACCGCGCAGTTGTTGCCGACGAACCGGTAGCGGCCGTCGTAGCTCCAGTGCACGCTGGCCGCGCGCTCGAGCAATGTCGCGATCTCGCCCGGCGACAAGCGCAGCGGAATCGACTGCAGGCCGCGCAGTTCGATCCGGGTGTACTCGTCGATCACCTGGTCGAGCGGCAACACGAACAGCCGCGCCGGATAGCGCCCGGTCAGCCCGCGCAAGCTGGAGATCTGCACATCGTCGACGAACGCGCGGAACGACAACACGCGGTGGTGCGCCAGGTCGTAGCGGCAGTCCGGCCCAGGCAGACGGCCGGGCGCACAGATCACCAGCCGCAGCATGCTGTGGCCCCAGCGACTCATCGGCTGCGCGTTGCCTTCGGCGAACAGGTACTCGACCGCCCAGACCCGCGCCGGGTCGAGTTCCAGCAGCGCCTGGCCGTCCGCCTGCGCCTGTGGCTCGGCCTCGACGAACGGCAGGTCCCCGGCACAGTCCGCGGCGGGCGGCGCCCAGGCGAAGTGCGCGGCGAAGTACCCATGCAATGCAGGCCGTCGGCAGGCGTACTCGGGATCGAGCAGGAAATGCTCGAGGTTCACCGCGACGAACTCCGCCGGAGACGCGGTTTCGTAGGCATCGGGCCGGCGGTCGGTCATCGCGTTGTGGCGCGCCCGCAGACCCAGCCGCAGCGGCGGGCGCGGCCAGCCGGCGAGATCGCGCAAGCGCGGATCGCGCGACAGGCCACCATGCGGGCTGCGGTCATAGCGATGCGCGAGCTCGTGCACCAGCGCGGCGGACGCAGCCTGGGTCGCCTGCGCATCCCGGCCGTCTGCGGCCACGGCATCGAGCAGCGACCGACGCAGCACGATGCGATCGCCGACCGCATGTCCATGCACCTGCGGCGGCAGGTCGTCGCGCCACGCCAATTGCACGTCGAGCCCCTCGGCGGCGCGCCAGGCCGGCGGCAGACGCGCGAGCACCGCGTCGACCAGCCGGGCCGACGCGGCCTGCGCGTTGGCATCCAGCGGCGGCGCGCCAATCCCTGTGTCGATCCGCCAGGCTTGCGCCTGCGACTGTGCAGCACCGGCGACGAGCAGCAACACAATGCCCGCGGCCCGCAGGCGACGGCGGGACCGCATGGCGTTAGAGCGCGAGAATCGCCTGCGCCAGTTGCAGATCGCTCGCCGCCTGCGCATCGGGCCGCGTCTGCCGCAGGTGACGCAGGGCGGCTTCGAGGCGGACGCCGCGGATCCGGCCATCGCTGGCGACGAACCCGGCGGCATCTTCGCGCGCCTGCAGCACGATCTTGTCCTTGCCCGAACTGCTGCCCGACGAGGCCGAGCTGCCAGCTGACGTCGCACCGCCGGTCGTCCCGGCGAAACTGCCGGCGAACGCCGACGTGGTCAGAACGAGCAACGCACAGGCCAGCAAGGCTCGAAACATCAGGGGCATCTCCATCGGGGAGGCCACACTCTACCCTGCCCTCACGCCACCTTCATGCCGATGCCAAGTGGCAGTCAGGGATCGAACAGCTTGCCGGGATTGAGCAGGCCGTCGGGGTCAAGCGCACGGCGAATGCCGCGCATCACCGCGATCTCGGCCGCGCTGCGGGTCGATTCGAGATAGGGCTTCTTGACCAGCCCGATGCCGTGCTCGGCCGAGATGCTGCCGCCGTGCGCGCGCAGGGTGTCGGCCAGCAGTTTGGTCACGCGCTCGCATTGCGCAACGAAGGCGTCGTTGGCGAGGTCGGCCGGCTTGAGCACGTTGATGTGCAGATTGCCGTCGCCAATATGGCCGAACCACACCACGTCGAACTGCGGGTACTCGCGCGCCAGCAATGCCTGCGCCGCCTCGAGGAACGCCGGCATCGCCGAAATCCGCACCGAGACGTCGTTCTTGTAAGGCACGTGCGGCGCCAGGCTTTCGGTGATGCCCTCGCGCAGCCGCCACAACTGCGCGGCCTGCGCCTCGCTCTGACCGATCACGCCATCCTCGACCCAACCCTGCTCGACGCAATACTCGAACGCCGACAGCATCGCGACCTCGCCCGCGTCGCCCTCGCAGGCGAACTCGGCGACAACATAGAACGGATGCGAGGTCTCGAACGGTGCCTGCGCGCCATGCGCGACTACATGATGGAGGGCGCGATCGGTGAAGAACTCAAAGGCTTCCAGGGCCAGCCGCGCGCGCAGCGCCTGGAACACCTGCATCAGGCCCTCGAAGGACGGCAGCGCCAGCAGCAGCGTGCGCGTGCCCGGTGGCGGCGCGGTCAGCTTCAGGCTGGCTTCGACGATGATGCCCAGTGTGCCTTCCGAGGCGATGGCCAGATGCCGCAGGTCGTAGCCGCTGGAGTTCTTGACCAAGCCGCGGCCGAGATCGAGCAACGCGCCGGTGCCGGTCACCAGCTTCAGGCCGGCGACCCACTCCCGGGTATTGCCGTAGCGCAGCACCCGGATGCCGCCCGCGTTGGTGGCGATGTTGCCGCCGATCGTGCACGAGCCGCGCGCGGCGAAGTCAACCGGATAGGCCAGCCCGTGGCTGCGCGCCGCCTCCTGCACCGCTTCGAGCGCGATGCCCGGCTGCACGGTCAAGATCCAGTCGACCGGATCGAAGTCCAGCACGCGGTTCATCCGTTGCAGGCTCAGCACCAGTTCGCCATGGGCGGCGACCGCCCCGCCCGACAACCCGGTCCGGCCGCCCGAGGGCACGATCGAAACCCCTTCTTCGCGCGCCCAGCGCACCGTGGCCTGGACCTCGGCGATATCGGCCGGCAGCGCGACCGCCAGCGGCGCCGGGGTCCAGCGCCGCGTCCAGTCGACGCCGAAGTAGGCCAGATCGGCCGGATCGGTCCGCACCTGCAGGGTCGGGACGGCGGCTTGCAGCCGGGCGATGCGGGCATCGGACATGGTGAAGACATCGCGGCACGGCGGGCCAGCCTGCCAGCCGCGCCCGCAGGCGTCCAGCGTCCGCGCGGCTTCGGTGCAGGGCCGAACCGAGCGCGTGCACATCCCGGAGGCGAGACCATCTGCTGCGCTGCAACAGCGGCGGCCTTCTGGCACCATGATGCGCTCCTCCCGACCGGCGGCCGCAGCCTCGATGAAGACCTCGTTTCCTCGCGCGGATATCCGCGTCCTGCTGCTCGAAGGCGTCAGCCAGAGCGCCGTCGACACCTTCAAGGCCGCCGGCTACACGCAGATCGAGGTGCACCCCAAGTCGTTGCCCGATGACCAGTTGCTGGCCAAGATCGCCGATGCCCACATCGTCGGCATCCGCTCGCGCACCCAGCTCAGCGCCGAAGTCATCGGCCACGCGCGCCGGCTACTCGCGGTCGGCTGCTTCTGCATCGGCACCAACCAGGTCGACCTGGAAGCGGCCGAACTGGCCGGCATTCCGGTGTTCAACGCGCCCTACTCCAACACCCGCAGCGTCGCCGAACTGGTGGTCGCCGAGGCGATCATGCTGCTGCGCGGCATCCCGCAGAAGAACGCGCAATGCCATCGCGGCGGCTGGAGCAAGTCCGCGCTGGGCAGCCACGAGGCGCGCGGCAAGACCCTGGGCATCGTCGGCTACGGCCATATCGGCACCCAGGTCGGCGTGCTCGCCGAATCGCTGGGCATGCAGGTGCTGTTCCATGACATCGAGACCAAGCTTTCGCTCGGCAACGCACGCAGCGCGACCGGGCTGGACGACCTGCTCGCGCGCAGCGACGTGGTGACCCTGCATGTGCCCGAAACCCCGGCGACCAAGCTGATGTTCGGTGCCGCCGAGCTCGCCGCGATGAAGCCCGGCGCGCACCTGATCAACGCCTCGCGCGGCACTGTCGTGGACATCGACGCGCTCGACGCCGCGCTGCGCACCGGGCATGTCGGCGGCGCGGCGATCGATGTGTTCCCGGTCGAACCCAAGGGCAACGACGACCTTTTCGACTCCCCGCTGGCCGCGCACGACAACGTGCTGCTGACTCCGCATGTGGGCGGCAGCACGCTCGAGGCGCAGGACAACATCGGCATCGAGGTCGCCGCCAAGCTCGTGCGCTACAGCGACAACGGCAGCACCCTGTCGGCGGTCAACTTCCCCGAGGTCACGCTGCCCGAGCACGTCGGCAGCCACCGCATCCTGCACCTGCACCGCAACGTGCCCGGCGTGCTGGTGAAGATCAACGAGGTGTTCTCGCGCGAAGCGATCAACATCGATGGCCAGTACCTGCGCACCACCGCCAATGTCGGCTACGTGGTCATCGACGTCGGCGCGACGCGCGAGCAGGCCGAGCGCCTGCGCAGCGAACTGTCGAAGATCGACGGCACGCTGCGGACGCGGGTGCTGTACTAGGCCATCGGGATCAGGGCGTTGGGTTGGCGGACCGTCGCGAGGCTCAGCCGACCGAGCTCCCCCACCCGTCCAGGCACTTGTGCGCCATGCGGCGCAGGGACGCGTCGTACTCGCTGCCTGCGGCCACATCGGCGAGCGCCCGCCACGCGAGCGCGTGGGATTCGGCGCTGACGACGAAGCGTTCGTCGGCGCCGGCGCGCACGAGATAGCGCACGTCGTAGTGCCAGTGCGCCGGCACGCCTCTGTGTTCGGGGATCCAATGCCGGTCGAGGTCGAAGATCGCCGGCAGCACCGCCACGCCCTGCAGACCGGTCTCCTCCTCGGTCTCGCGCCGCGCCACGCGTGCCAGATCGATGTCGCCATCGGCATGGCCGCCGGGCTGCAGCCACAGGTTCAGCTTGCGATGGTGGGTGAGCAAGGTGCGCTGGCCGTCGGCCGAGACCACCAGCGCCGAGGCGGTGAAATGGCCGGCGAGGCGTTCGCGCACGAACGGATCGAGCGGATCGTCGAGCAGCGCGGCGAACTCGGCGACGGTGGCGTGCTCGTCGGGATACAGGACCGCGTAGTCGGCGAAGGCGGCGGCCAGCGCGGGCGCGCGCGAAGGGCGGGAGGCGGACATGCGGTGCGGACCTGGAGCAGCTGGGGACGCGCAGCATCGGCGCTCGGCCGCGCGGCCGCAAGGTGGCCGGCACCCCAACGCGGGATGCGCTCGGCTTGACCGCACCCCGCCCCGCGCCGAAAATTATCTCTGTATCGCGATATGGAGATATTCATGGACCTGGAAGCCTGGTCGGCGCGGCTCAAGACCCTCGCCGATCCGACCCGCGTCCGGCTGCTGGCGCTGCTCGAGGTCGAGGAACTGACGGTGGCCGAGCTGTCGTCGATCACCCGCCTCGCGCAGCCGCGCGTGTCCACGCACCTGGCACGCCTCAAGGAAGCCGGCCTGGTCCGCGATCGCCGCGCCGGCGTGTCGGCCTACTACCGCTTCGACGACGCCGCGCTCGACCCGGCGCAGCGCGCATTGTGGCAGGCGCTGAGCACCGGCAGCGACGATCCGCTGCTGCGCCAGGACGCCGAGCGTATCCCGTCGGTGCTGGCAATGCGCGCCGCCGACCAGAACTGGGCCGACAGCGTGGCCGGCGACATGGAGCGCCACTACTCGCCCGGACGGACTTGGGAGGCATTGGCGCGCTCGGCACTGCCGTTGCTCGAGACAGGTGACGTGCTCGACATCGCCTCCGGCGATGGCGTACTCGCCGAGCTGCTGGCGCCGCACGCTCATCGCTACGTCTGCCTCGATGCGAGTTCGCGGGTGGTCGCCGCGTCGGCCGAACGCCTTAAACGCTTCCGCAACGTCGAAGTCCGCGAAGGCGATATGCACGCGCTGCCGTTCGACGACGCCAGCTTCGACCTTGTCGTGCTGATGCACGCGCTGACCTATGCCACGCGCCCGGCGCAGGCGGTCACCGAGGCCGCGCGGGTGTTGCGCCCTGGCGGGCGGCTGCTGCTGTCCAGCCTGGACAGACATGGCCACGAGGCGGTCGTGCAGGCCTACGGCCACGCCAACCTGGGCTTCCCGGACAAGGAGCTGCGCCGTTTCGTCACCAAGGCGGGACTGGAGATCCACAGCGCCGAGACGGTGACGCGCGAGAAGCGACCACCGCACTTCCAGGTGATCTCGATCATCGCGAGAAAGCCGTGACCTGGCTGCATCCCGACCGCGTCGCCGCGCTCGAGGCCGCGCTCGCGCAGCGCATCCTGGTGCTCGATGGCGGCATGGGCACGATGATCCAGCAGCACGGGCTGACCGAGGCCGATTACCGCGGCACGCGCTTCGCCGACGGCTTCGATGCCCTGCACGCCGCCGACGGCCATGCCCACGGCGCCGGCTGCGGCTGCGAGCCCGCCGACCAGCGCGGCAACAACGACCTGCTCACGCTGACCCGTCCTGACATCATTGGCGACATTCACGCCGCCTATCTCGAGGCCGGCGCCGACATCGTCGAGACCAATACCTTCAACTCGACCGCGGTGTCGCTGGCCGATTACCGACTGCAGCACCTGGCGCACGAACTCAATCGCGAGGGCGCCGCGCTCGCGCGCGCGGCCTGCGATGCCGCGCAGGCGCGTACACCGGCGCAGCCGCGTTTCGTTGCCGGCATCCTCGGCCCGACCAGCCGCACCGCGTCGATCAGCCCCGACGTCAACGATCCGGGCTTCCGGGCGGTGACCTTCGAGGACCTGGTACGCATCTACCGCGATGCCGCCCACGGCCTGATCGAAGGCGGCGCCGACGTGCTGATGGTCGAAACGGTATTCGACACGCTCAATGCCAAGGCCGCGCTGTTCGCGGTGGAGACGGTATTCGACGATCTCGGCGGCCGGGTGCCGGTGATGATCTCGGGCACGATCACCGATGCTTCGGGACGTACGCTGTCCGGACAGACCGCCGAAGCGTTCTGGTACTCGCTGCGCCATGCGCGGCCGCTGTCGATCGGGCTCAATTGCGCGCTCGGCGCCAAGGACCTGCGCCCCCACGTCGACACCCTGGCGCAGATCGCCGAAGTCCATGTGTCCTGTCATCCCAACGCCGGCCTGCCCAACGCCTTCGGCGGTTACGACGAAACGCCAGAGGACATGGCCACGACACTGCGCGAGTTCGCGACCGCCGGGCTGCTGAACATCGTCGGCGGCTGCTGCGGCACCACGCCCGCGCACATCCGCGCGATCGCCGACGCGGTGCGCGACGTCGCGCCGCGCACGCCGGTCGCCCACCGGGCCGACGCCGCATGAGCGTGCCCGCAGGCCAGTCGTCCACACCGCGCTTCACCCGCCTGTCGGGCCTCGAGCCGCTGGTGATCACCCCGGAGTTGCTGTTCGTCAATGTCGGCGAGCGCACCAACGTCACCGGCTCGGCCGCGTTCCGCAAGCTGATCCGCGAGGACCGCTACGCCGAGGCGGTGGAGGTCGCGCGCCAGCAAGTCGAGGGCGGCGCGCAGATCCTCGACGTCAACATGGACGAGGGCATGCTCGATTCGGAGCGGGCGATGACCACGTTCCTGAACCTCATCGCCGCCGAACCCGACATCGCGCGCATCCCGGTGATGGTCGACTCGTCGAAGTGGAGCGTGATCGAGGCCGGCCTGCGCTGCCTGCAGGGCAAAGGCGTGGTCAATTCGATCTCGCTCAAGGAGGGCGAGGCGACGTTCCTCGCGCAGGCGCGCAAGGTGCTGCGCTATGGCGCGGCGGTCGTGGTCATGGCCTTCGACGAGGCCGGCCAGGCCGATACCCGTGCGCGCAAGGTCGAGATCTGCACCCGCGCCTATCGCCTGTTGACCGAGGTCGTGGGCTTTCCGCCCGAGGACATCGTGTTCGATCCGAACATCTTCGCGATCGCCACCGGCATCCCCGAGCACGACAACTACGCAGTCGACTTCATCGAGGCCACGCGCGAGATCCGCGCCACGCTGCCGCATTGCCACGTCTCGGGTGGCGTGTCGAATGTCTCGTTCTCGTTCCGCGGCAACGAGGTCGTTCGCCAAGCGATCCATGCGGTATTCCTGTACCACGCGATCGCGGCCGGCATGGACATGGGCATCGTCAACGCCGGCGCGATGCCGATCGTCGACGAGCTCGATCCCGAACTGCGCGCGTGCGTCGAGGACGTCGTGCTCAATCGCCGCGCGGATGCGACCGAGCGGCTGCTCGAACTGGCCGAGCGTTACAAGGGCCGCAAGGGCGCGGCCAAGACCGAGACGCTGGCCTGGCGCGAAGCGCCGGTCCAGCAACGCCTGACCCATGCGCTGGTGCACGGCATCGACCAGTACGTCGATGTCGACACCGAGGAGGCGCGGTTGCAGTTCGCCCGACCGCTGGAGGTCATCGAAGGGCCGCTGATGGCCGGCATGAACGTCGTTGGCGATCTGTTCGGCGCCGGCAAGATGTTCCTGCCGCAAGTGGTCAAGTCGGCGCGGGTGATGAAGAAGGCGGTCGCCTGGCTGCTGCCGCACATCGAAGCCGAAAAGGCGCGCACCGGCGATGCCGGCAAGTCCAACGGCCGCATCGTGATCGCGACGGTCAAAGGCGATGTGCACGACATCGGCAAGAACATCGTCGGCGTGGTGCTGGCCTGCAACAACTTCGAGGTCGTCGACCTGGGCGTGATGGTTCCGGCGCAGACGATCCTCGACAAGGCGCGCGAGGTGCAGGCCGATGTCATTGGCCTGTCGGGGCTGATCACCCCGTCGCTGGAAGAAATGAGCCACGTCGCACGCGAAATGAAGCGCCAGGGCTTCGCGCTGCCGTTGCTGATCGGCGGGGCGACCACCTCGCGGGCGCACACCGCGCTGAAGATCGCGCCGCACTATGGCGCACCGACTGTCTGGGTCAAGGACGCCTCGCGCGCCGTCGGCGTGGTGCAGTCGCTGATCAGCCCCGAGCTGCGGCCCGCCTTCGTCGCCGCCAACGATGCCGACTACGCCGAGATCCGCGCGCGCCACGCCAACCGCGGCGACGCCAAGCGGCTGGTCGCACTGGACAAGGCGCGTGCCCAGGCTTTCGACGGCGGCTGGGACACCTATGTGCCGCCGGCGCCGCGCCGGCCCGGCCTGCACGTGTTCGACGACTATCCGCTCGACGACCTGCTGCCGGTCATCGACTGGACCCCGTTCTTCAATGCCTGGGAACTGTTCGGCAAGTACCCGGCGATCTTGAGCGACGAGGTCGTCGGTACGCAGGCCAGCGAGCTGTTTGCCGATGCACAGGCGATGCTGCGCCGGATCGTCAAGGAAAAATGGCTCACCGCAAAAGCGGTGTTCGGGCTATGGCCGGCGACCCGCGTCGGCGACGATGTCGACGTCATCGTTCCCGAGCGCGGGCGCGTCCGCCTGCACTTCCTGCGCCAGCAGGTCGACAAGCCGGTCGAGCGGCCGGACTTCTGCCTGGCCGACTTCATCGCGCCCGCCGACCGCGGCGTGCAGGACTGGATCGGGGCGTTCGCGGTCACCGCCGGCATCGGGATCGAGCCGCATGTCGCGCGTTTCGAGGCCGCGCACGACGACTACAACGCGATCCTACTCAAGGCGCTGGCCGACCGTCTGGCCGAAGCGCTGGCCGAACGCCTGCACCAGCGTGTGCGCACCGACTACTGGGGCTACGCGGCCGACGAGGCGCTCGACAACGACGCGCTGATCGGCGAGCAGTACCGTGGCATCCGCCCTGCCCCCGGCTACCCGGCCTGCCCCGAGCACAGCGAAAAGCGCACGCTGTTCGACTTGCTCGGTGCCGAGGCCAACACCGGCATGACGCTGACCGAGAGCTTTGCGATGCTGCCCACCGCGGCGGTGTCGGGCTACTACTTCAGCCATCCGCGCAGCCAGTACTTCGTCGTCGGCCGCGTCTCCAAGGAACAGGTGAACGACTACGCCAGGCGCAAGGGCGTGCCGCTGGCGCAGGCCGAACGCTGGCTGGCCTCGAATCTGGACTACGACCCGGATTGAGCGTCCAGCTGCGCATGCCCGTCACGACCGTCTCGCTATCTTGTGCACCTGATTCGCGCTGAGGATCCCATCATGCTTCGACGCCGTACCGCCGGCGCCCTGGCGCTGGCCGCGATCGCCGGCCTGGCCGCCGCCTGCAGTCCCGTCACCGGTCCATCCGCGACCACGCAGGCCGATGCGCCGCCCTCGCCGCCGCCGATCGTGATCGTGATCGAGCATGCGCGCGTATTCGACGGCGAGCGTGACCTGGGTGAGGTCACGCTGGTGATCCGCGATGGCCTCATCGCACGCGTCGCGCAGCCCGATGCCGACGACCTGCCCGCCGATGCCGAGCGCATCGACTACCGCGGCCGGTTCATCGTGCCGGGCCTGGTCAATGCCCATGCACACGTCGGCAATACCGAAGGCACCGCCCACGGCGACCGCTTCTACACCCGCGCGCACGTCGTGCGCGACCTGCGCCAGTTCCAGGCCTACGGGGTCACCACGGTGATGTCGCTGGGCATGAACGGCGCAGCCTTCGGCGACATCCGCGACGCCGTCGCGGCCGACCCGTCGCTGGGCGCGCAACTGCTGGGCGCGGGCGGCGGCATCGGCGTGCCCGACGGCGCGCCGCCGGCCGCGAACATGGGCTTGGTGCACGATCCGGTCGCGCGCCCGGCGAGCGCTGCCGAGGCCCGTGCCGCGGTCCGCGCGCAGGCCGAAGGCGGCGTCGACATCGTCAAGCTGTGGGTCGATGCCCTCGGCGGCCAGGTGACACCGATGGCGCCCGAGATCTATCGCGCCACGATCGACGAGGCCCATCGCCAGAAGCTGCTCGCCGCCGCGCATATCCACGACCTCGCACCGGCCGCCGACCTCGTCGCCGCGGGCCTGGACATCGTCGCCCACGGCGTGCGCGACCGGCCCGTCGACCCGGCGTTCGTCACTGCGCTGCGCAGCTCGGATACCGGCTACATCGCGACGCTGCAGATCGACGAGGCGAACTACATCTACGCCGAGCATCCCGAGTGGCTGCAGACGCCCTTCCTGCGCAACGCGCTGCCCGAGGCGGTGCGCGCGCAGTGGTCCGACCCGCAGTGGCGCGCCGACACACTGCGCGATCCGCAGACCACGAAGGCCCGCGCCGCGCTCGCCACCAACCTGCGCAATCTGTCGACGCTGCGCGAGGCCGGCGTCCGGATCGGCTTCGGCACCGATGCTGGCGCGCTACCGCGTCGCGTGCCGGGCTTTGCCGAACATCGCGAACTCGAACTGATGATGCAGGCCGGCTTCAGCCCACAGCAGGCGCTGACCGTGGCGACCCGCGATTCGGCGCACCTGCTGCGTCTGGACGACCGCGGCCTGCTGCAGCCGGGCCGACGCGCGGACTTCATCGTGGTCGCGGCCGATCCGCTGGCCGATATCCGCAATCTGCGCACGATCGAAGCGGTCTGGCAGGCCGGGCGCAAGGTCGCAGGACCGGTTGCCGACTACCGCGCGCCTTGAGCCCGCGCGCCGAGTCAGGCGTCGCTTGCGGCGCGCCGCGCGGTCAATGACGCCGATTCGGCGCCTTTCAGCGGAACCCGACCGCCACGCCGAAGCCGCCCTGCCAATCGGGCGCATCCCCACCGACACCGCGTAATACCGACAGGTCGAACTGCAGCTGCGGTCGCGGACGCCAGGTCAGACCGCTGCCGACGACTGTCCCGGCCTGCGTCCCGCCGCCGACGCCCGCCTCGACATAGCCGGCGAGCGTGCCGGCCTCGAACAGGTCCAGGCTCGGCGCGACCTGCCAGCCGCTGCCGTCGTCGTCATGTTGGTAGCCGGCGAACAGCGCGTAGCCGCGCCCGCCCTCGGTCTCGCCCTCGACCGACGCACCCAGACTGCGCAGGTGGGTGTCGGGACGCAGCCCGCGCGATCCGGTCGCCAGACCGTAGCGCGCCAGTAGCGCCCAATCGAGCGCGCCCGTGCTGGGCAATGCCCACTTCAAGCCGACACTGCTGTCACCCGCCCCCTCGGACACCTGCCGTGCGCCGCCGCCATCGCGCATCGACATGCGTTGCCACGGCGTCGCCGACAGTTGCAGTTCCAGCGATGCCCCCAGGCCCACGCGCAACGCACTGCCCGCGGTCACTTCGGTGGTGCGCACGCCGTCGTCGCGATTACGCTCAAGATCCGGCAAGCCCTGCTCCCAGGCCACTTGGCCCGGCGCGAGCACCGACGCCGAGAACCCGATGCCCGGCCGGTCGAACGCGATGTCCTGCGCGCAGGCGCCGCCGACCGGCAGCAGCATGAGATACAACCCGACAGCGCGCATGCTCACCATACGAGGTCGTCGGGCACCTGGTACTGGGGATCGCTGTAGGGGTCGTCGCCCGCTGGCGCGGACGGGTCCACCTTCAGCGCGACCGCCTGCGCGAAGATCGTCTCCGCCTCGGCCAGTACCGCCGCGGTCACCAGCAGGTATCGGCCGTTGACCTGCACCACACCAAGCTCGCCGGCGTTGAGCGCGCGCAATTGCTCGGCATCGACATGGATCCGCTTGATCTTGCCGCCATACTCGAAATGCCGAGCGATTTCGGCATCGGCGCGGTTGAGCGCCTTGTCCTTGACGAACGCCTCGAGCCTGGCGCGCGCCTCGCGGCGCAGTCGGGCCTCTTCCTGCCGCTGACGTTCGGCCTCGATGCGCTCGTCCTTCTCGCGCTGAGCGCGGATCGCATAGGCCTTGGCCAGGTCGATGTCCTCACGCGGTGGGCGCGGCTTGCGCGGGCCCTGCGCATCGCGTCGCCCCGGCGGCCGTGCCGCTCCGTCCTGGCGCACGCTCTCGGCACGCTTACCGCCACCGCGGCGCTCGTCCGGACGTCCCCGACGCTCGTCGCGCCTCGGTGGCGGCTTGGCCGGTTTGGCAGGCGCCTTGAAACCCAGACCGAGCAACTGGTCACGCAGGGTATCGCTCATGGAGGAAGGACCTCGCCGGGAACAGGAACAGGAAACACGGTGAACAACGCAACAGCGGCGACAGACGCCGACCGGACAGGCAGGCCCGACACTGGGTTTTCGATCATGTTGGCACGTCAGTAATGCGGCGGGGGCGGCTCCTGCCCCGGGTCCGGAAACTGCACCGTACGCGCCTGGCGCAGGTCGTCCATGACCCGGCGCAGCAGACCGGTCTGGGCCACGAGCTCGAGCCGCGCAGCGGCGAGCGCGTCGTTGAGCTCGGAGATCGTGTGCTCCTGGAAGGCCAGCCGCGTCTCCAGCTCGGTCACCCGCTGCTCCAGCGCCGCATGGGCCTGGGCGTCGATGAGGGCACCGGTCATCGCGCGGCATCTCCACCGTCGCGACGCGGCGATGCACGCCGCGACGGTGCGTGGATCACTTGACGATGTCCTGCAGCTCGACCTCGAAGACCAGCGCCTGGTTCGGGCCGATCGGGCCGGTGCCCATCTCGCCGTAGCCCAGCTTGGCCGGGATCCACAGCTCGTACTTGCTGCCGACCGGCATCAGCTGCAGGCCTTCCTGCCAGCCCGGGACCACCTGATTGAGCGCGAACTGCGCCGGCTCGCCGCGGTCGTAGGAGCTGTCGAAGGTCTCGCCGTTGAGCAGCGTGCCCTTGTAGTGCACGCGCACGGTGTCTTCGGGGCCGGGCTTGGCGCCGGTGCCCTGGGTGACGACGCGGTACTGCAGGCCCGACGCGGTGGTCTGCACGCCTTCGCGCTTGCCGTTCTCGGCGAAGAACTTCTCGGCCTCGGCGGCGTTGGCCTTGGCCTTCTCCTGCATTTCGGCCTGTTGCTTGGCCTGCATGCGCTCACCGAAGGACTGCATCACCTTCATCGCCTGCTCGTCGCTGATCTCGATCGCCTTGTCGTCCAGCGTCTCGGCGATCGCGCGCTGCAGGGTCTTGAGATCGATCTCGTCCTTGACCTGCTTGAGCGACTCGCCCATCTGGTTGCCGATGATGTAGCTCACCTGCTCACGCTCGGTCTTGAGGCCGGCGATCTCGGTGCCGCTGGCGGCTTGCTCGCCGGCATCGGCAGCACCTTGGACTGGCTTGCCGGTCTCCTTGTCGATCGGCTTGCAGGCGATCATCGCCAGCGGCAGCACGGCCACCAGGCCGACGAGGGCGATACGCGATGTGGTCTTCATCTTGGTAAGGACTCCGGGGAAAATTGCGGGAATTGAGTGTACGAACGCGGCAACAACACGCCGCAGGAATGGAAACGCGATCAGAGAATGTCGATCAGTTCGACGTCGAACACCAGCGTGGCGTTGGCGGGAATATTGGGCGGGCTGCCCTTGGGCCCGTAGGCCAGGTCGCCCGGGATCCAGAACCGGTACTTGCCGCCGATCGGCATCAGCTGCAGGCCCTCGGTCCAGCCGGCGATGACCTGGTCCAGGCCGAATACCGCAGGGGCGCCGCGTCCATAGGAACTGTCGAACTCGGTGCCGTCGAGCAGCGTGCCACGGTAATGCACGCGGACGCGATCGCCCGCCCGCGGGCGCGGTCCCTGCCCTTGCCGCTCGACGCTGTACTGGATCCCCGATGCGGTCGCAAACACACCCGGCTTGCCACGGTTGCCGGCCATGAACTCTGCACCGGCGCGGCGATTGGCCTCGGCGGCGTTGGCGGCGCGGGCCTGGGTCCGGCCCGCCATCGCCTCGCGGATCTGTGCGATACGCGCCTCATCGAGCGTCGGCGGCCGGCCTGCGATGGTGTCGGCGACCGCACGCGCCAGCGGCGCAACCTCGATCTCGCCCTTGAGCGGCGCGAGCGATCGGGCGATATCCACCGCCACCATCTGGCTGACCTTGGTCGTGTCGACCGCGGGCGGCTCACTGCCCGGCGGCAGGCCCGGCACCGGGCGACCGCTGCGCGCGGCGATGCGCTGACCCAGCGCCACGCCGAGCTGGCGGGTCTCCTCGGGCGACAGCGACGGCGGCTTGCCGTCGAGCGCGTTCGCAAGCGCCTGCTCGAACACGCGTATGTCCAGGTCCGCGCCCACTTGGCCCAGCGAGCGGCCGACATCCAGGCCGACCACATAACTGGTCTGCGCACGATCGGCGGCCGGCTCAGCGGCGCCGGCCTGGGCACCGACGGCGATCAGCAGCGCCACAACGCCGGCGCGCATCAAATTGGACATCCGTTGGTTCTCCTGCCCGGTCGGGCGATACAGCCAATTATTGTCGCGGCCAGCGCGGCGCGGAGCAATCGCGACCGGCGGCGACTCAGATGCGCTTCAGCGCGCGGCCGGGCGCGGCGCCTGCAGCGCCCGCTCGATGGCGGCGACGATCTGCGGGTCGTCAGGCTTGGTCCGGCTGCCCCATTGCGCCAGCACCCGGCCATCGCGCCCGATCAGATACTTGTGGAAATTCCACTGCGGCGCCTGCCCGGTCGCCTCCGCCAGTTGGCGGTACAGCGGCACCGCGTCCGGCCCGACCACGTGCACCTTCTGGAACATCGGGAACTTCACCCCGTAGGTCAGCGTGCAGAAGTCCTGGATCGCCTGCTCGTCCTCGAACTCCTGTTCCTTGAAATCGCCCGACGGAAATCCCAGCACCGCAAAGCCCTGCGCGCGATAGCGCGCGTGCAGGGCTTCGAGCGCCTCGAACTGCGGCGTGAAGCCGCATTTGCTGGCGGTGTTGACGATCAGCAGCACGTCGCCGCCATAGGTCCGCCGCAGATCGACCGGCTCGCGTCCGGCCAGTGGTCGGAACTGGTGGCCGAGCAGGTCGGGGGCGGTCGGCGCCGATTGCGCGATCGCCATTGAAGCGGCCAGCAGGCCCGCCGCACAGGTCGCCAGGATCAGGGACAGGTGGATCTTCCGCATCGCGCACTCCTGTGAAGGCGCCGGCCTTCGTATGCCATCAGTTGGGTGGACGTCCGCGCCCCGAGGCATTGACACCCCCTGCCGTGGTGTTATAGTTGCCTACAACACCTACCCACCAGAGCAGGACGGTCCCATGACCCGCAGGCTCCAGACCCCGATCATCGCATGTGGCGTTTCCGCTGCGGCCCTGTGCGCCGTGCTGCTGGCCGCCGCCCCTTCGCTGTCGGCCGGCCACGACGCCGCCGCGTCTGCCGCAGGCGGACTCGACGTCGCGACCACGGCCGTCGCGCGCGACGTCGCCATCGGCGATGCCGAACCGCAGGATGCTGCGCCGCGCAGCCGCAGCCGGCGTGGCCGCAGCGCGATCGCGATGCCCTACTTCTCATTCGCCCGGGGCACCGGTGGGAGAGGCTGACATGGCCAACATCGAATGGAGCGACGGCGCCCCGATCTATCGGCAGCTCAAGGAGAGGGTGATCGCGATGATGCTCGACGGCGTGCTCAAGCCCGGCGACGCGCTGCCCTCGGTGCGCCAGGTCGCCGCCGAGTACCAGCTCAACCCGATCACCGTTTCGCGCGCCTACCAGGAGCTCGCCGACGAGGCGCTGGTCGAGAAGCGCCGCGGCCTGGGCATGTTCGTGACCGAGGAAGCGTCCCGCAAGCTGCGCACCAGCGAGCGCGAACGGTTCCTGCACGAGGAATGGCCGCTGGTCTTGGAACGGATCGAACGCCTGGGGCTGTCGGCCCGGGATCTGCTGCAATCCATCGGCAATGGAGCCAATGCATGAACGCCGTGCTCGACGCCCCCGTCATCTCCGCGCGCAATCTCGACAAGACCTACAAGGGCACCCGCGCCCTGGCCGGCGCCAGTTTCCAGATTCCCGCCGGCCGCATCGTCGGGCTGATCGGCCCCAACGGCGCCGGCAAGACCACCGCGCTCAAGGCGATTCTCGGTCTGATCCGCTGCGATGGCGACCTGTCGGTGCTGGGCCGTGACCCGCGCCGAGAGCGCGATGCGCTGATGAACGATGTGTGCTTCATCGCCGACGTCGCAGTGCTGCCTCGCTGGATGCGGGTCCGCGATGCGATCGATTTCGTCGAGGGCGTGCACCCGCGTTTCGACCGGGCACGCTGCGAGCGTTTTCTGGCCAACACCAAGCTCCGTCCCAAGCAGCGCGTGCGCGAGATGTCCAAGGGCATGATCGTGCAGCTGCACTTGGCGTTGGTGATGGCGATCGACGCTCGGCTGCTGGTACTCGACGAGCCCACGCTCGGCCTGGACATCCTCTACCGCAAACAGTTCTACCAGCGCCTGCTGGAGGACTACTTCGATGAGCAGAAAACCATCATCGTCACCACCCACCAGGTCGAAGAGATCGAACACATCCTCACCGACGTGCTGTTCATCCGTGACGGCCGGATCGTGCTCGACGCACCGATGGACGATGTCGCCGAGCGCTTTGTCGAGGTGCTGGTCGAGGCCGACCAGCTCGAGGCCGCCCGCGCCCATCGCCCGATCGACGAGCGGGCCCTGCCGTTCGGCAAGACCGTGATGCTGTTCGACAACGTGCCGGCTGCCGCGCTGGCGGCCTATGGCGAGACCCGCACGCCCGGTCTGGCGGATCTGTTCGTGGCCACGATGAAGGGAGCCTACGCATGAATGCCACCGTCGACACCGTCGTTGCGCCCGCACCTGCGCGCACGCCGCCGCACGCCACCCACCGGTTCCGGCTACTGCTGCGCCGCGAGTACTGGGAGCACCGCGGCGGCATGCTGTGGGCACCGCTGATTGCGGGTGGCCTGTCGCTGTTGCTGTCGGTGGGCCTGCTGATCACGATGATCTTCGTCACGCGCCGCCAGATCGCCAACGGCTCGCGGATCGAGTACGAAGGCGTCACCATCAACGGGCTGGACCTGGGCGCGTTGGCCAACCAGCTCAGCGGCGACGACCTGCGCGAACTCGCCGACGGCCTCTACGCCACCCTGCTGATGTCGGCCGCCTGGCCGTACCTGGTGATGATCTTCGTCGCGTTCTTCTATTGCCTGGGCGCGCTCTACGACGACCGCCGCGACCGCAGCGTGCTGTTCTGGAAGTCGCTGCCGGTATCGGACACCGCGACCGTGCTGTCGAAGGTCGTCACCGCCGCGTTCGTGATCCCGGCGATTTCGACCGCGATCGCCATTGTCGTCATGTTGCTGTTCCTGACGGCGCTGAGCGTGGCCGCCGCGGCGCACGGCGCCAACCCGCTGCCGCTGTTGTGGGGCAATGGCATGGCCTTCTTGCTCGCCGCGCAGTTGGTCGCCGCGATCCCGGTGTATGCCGCGTGGGCACTGCCGACCATCGGCTGGCTGCTGCTGTGCTCGGCCTGGGCGCGCAGCAAGCCGTTCCTGTGGGCCGTGCTGTTGCCGCTGGCGGTCGGCGCCGCCGCGTCGATGACCGGGCTGCTGCAATTGATCGGTCTGGACCGCCACTGGCTGTGGGGCAACGTGATCGCGCGGCTGCTGCTGGGCACCGTGCCGCTGACCGGTACAGACCTGTCGTACCTGCAGCACGCCGCGGCCGGCGGCGACCGGATTACCAACCTGCTGAGCGTGACCGGGATCTACGCGAACTTCGCTACGCCCTCGATGTGGATTGGCATCGTGGCCGGCGCCGTGATGATCGCGTTGGCGATCCGATTGCGCCGCTGGCGCGAGGAAGGCTGACCCCGCTTCGAATCTGCCATCACGACCGCAAGGAGCCTCCGTCATGAAGTCCGCCGCCTGCTTCGCCATCGCCACGCTCACTCTGGGCCTGTCGTCTGCCGCCTGGTCCGCACCACCGCAGGAAGGGGTGCGCGACGAAGTGCGCCGCGAACTCGCCGACGCTCGGCAGGAGATCCGCACCGAGCTCGCCAACGCCCGCGCCGAACTGGAGACCGAGAACATCGACGTCGGCGACAGCCTCCAGTTCGGTCGCGACGGACGCCGCAAGCGTGACGGCGACACCAAGCTGCCGCACGCCGCGATCACGCCGCGCGGCGACTTCCTCATCGATGGCCGCCCGGTGGCCATCGACGCCCACCAACGCCAACAGCTGCTGGCCTACCGCGGCCTGGTCCTCGAGATCGCACGCGCCGGTATCGATATGGGCGAGGTCGCAGCCCTGGCGGCCGTCGACGCCGTGGACCGGGGCGTGTTCGGGCTCATGGTCAGCGCGATGACCGGCAGCCTGGAGCGCCGCATCGAGCGGACCGTGCGCCAGACCGTGGAACCGGGCGCGTTGCAGATCTGTGCGCGCATGCCGGCGCTGCACGCGGCCGAGCAGCAACTGGCGGCCGACCTGCCGGCATTCCGTCCCTATGCACAGCGCGAGGCCCGTGAGGCCGATGCCTGCCGCGACGAGGTACGGCGCAGCTTCGCATCGCGCTGATCGGTCCGTGGCGCCTGTCGCGTCGCGCCGGGCTGCCCCGCCCACCCACGCGCCTGCACCGGCACTCGACGACTGCCCGGCTTACGTCACAGGAGATTTTCGATGCATACCTCTTCTTCCCGCGCGTCCGCTCTCGCCTTCCTGGTTGCTCTGCTCGCCGCGCCGCTCGCGGCCCACGCCGACGATGCTCCGCAGTGCCGCCACACCGAGCCGCGCGAGCTCGCGATGGACTTCGACGGCGTTCGTGTGGTCCGCTTCGAGACCGGCAACAGCAGGCTGCGCATCGACGGCGCCAGCCGCCCCGATGCCACACTGCGCGGGCGCGTCTGCGCCTCGAGCGCGTCGGCGCTGGCGTCACTGACGATCGACGCCAAACGCGCGGGCGAGGTACTGACGGTGACGCTCGGACGCACCACCACCGGCGGCCTGTTCGGCAGCCGCTATGCCTATCTGGATGTCGCGGGCCAGGTGCCGGCCGACGCGCTCGTCCAGGTGGTCGTCGGTTCGGGCGATGCGTGGGTGACCGGTGTCGCGGCAGCCAGCGCCGACGTCGGTTCCGGCGATGCCGAGCTGCGACGGATCGCCGGACGCGCGACGGTCAAGACCGGCTCGGGCGACATTCTGGTCGAGGACGCGGGCGAGTTGAAACTGTTGTCGGTGGGCTCGGGCGACGTCGTCGCGCGCGGCATCCGCGACAGTGTCGAAGTCGGCAGCATCGGTTCGGGGGATGTCGAGTTGCACCGTATCGGCGGCGACATTCGCATCGGCAGCATCGGCTCGGGTGACGTCGAGATCCGGGACGCGGCCGGCAGCGTGCGCGTCGGCTCGATCGGGTCGGGCGACCTGGACGCGCAACGCGTCGACGGCGACCTGACCGTCTCGTCGAAGGGCAGCGGCGACATCGTGGTACGCGAGGTGCGCGGCACCGTCGATCTCCCACCCAAGCGCTGACCTTCTGCCCTTGCCCATTTCAGGAGCCGCACCATGATCCGCCTTCTTCGCTCGAACGCACTTTCCGTGGCGCTGCTGCTCGCCTGTGCCGCCGCACTTCCGGGCTGCGGCCGCGATCCCGGCCCTGCGACCGACGAGGCCACGACGGCCGCGGCCGACGACGGCTTCGTCGCCCGCACCGCGCGCCGCGCACTCGACGCGGCCCGGACCGAAATGGCCGAGAGCAACGTCGACATCGGCGGTAAGGGCAGCGGAGGGGTCGAGATCAACGGGGTGCGCGTCGGCGACAAGGACGGGCGGACCGCACATCTGCCCAAGGCCGAGATCAGCCCGGCGGGCGACCTGTTGATCGCAGGCAAGCCTGCGACCATCGACGCGGCCCAGCGCGAACTGCTGCTCGCCCACCGCGCGCATATCCTGGCGATCGCCGATGCCGGCATCGCGATCGGCGTGCAGGGCGCGCGGCTCGGCGCGGACGCCGCGAAGGGCGCCATCGCCAGCGCGCTGTCGGGCGAGTCCGATGCCTTCGAGGCGCGCATGAAGGCGGAAGGCGCGCGAATCGAGGCCGAGGCGCGCAAGCTGTGCGACCTGCTGCCGCCACTGCTCCAGTCCCAGCAGTCGCTGGCGAGCGCCCTGCCGGCGTTCCAGCCCTACGCCACGATGACCGCCACCGACATCGATGACTGCCGCAAGGACGCCGCAGAGCACGGCGGCGCGGCGGTGGAGGCCGCGGCCGGCGAGACGACCCCGTAGTTCCGGTTCGGGCCACCGAGCCGCCCCAAGGAAGGCGCGTCCCATGCATGCCGACATCCCGCACCGTCTCGATGCGATCGAGCGCCGCCATCGTCTCGCGGTGTTCGGGCTGGGCGCCGTCTGCCTGCTGTTGGCGGGCGCCTGCATCGCGCTCTGGCTGCGGCCCCCGGCAACCGAATTGCCGGACCACGTGCGGCTGCGTGAACTGGTCGTCGTCGACCCGGCAGGCATCGAGCGCGTGCGCATCTCCGGCGACCTGCCCGACGCCGTGATCGACGGCAAGCGCGTCGATCGCGGCAGCGCGGCGGCAGGCGTCATGCTCTACGACCGCAGCGGCCAGGAACGGGGCGGCTACGTGACCTGGGACGAAGGCGACAACATCGGCCTGACCCTCGACGGCCGCGAACGCCAGAGTGCGCTGTTCGTCGCCGGACCTGACGGCACGGCCGCGCTGCAGATCTGGCACGGCGGCCGGATGCTGGACCTGCGCGCGGACGCCGACGGCGCGCGTCTGAGCCAGTCGGTCGACGGCCGCGTGCAATTGCAGCTGCCGGAGGTGGCCGCGTTGTCGGCATCGACCTGCACGCTGTTCCGCGGCGGCCTCGCCGATGAAGTGCCCGGCGGTCTGCCGCCGGCGCAGGTGCGCGGCATCTGCACCAGCCGCTTCAGCGAGGCTGCCTGCAGCGCCTGCCTGGGAAGCGATGACACCGCGCAGTAGCGGCCCCCACTGGGCGGGCGCCGCCGCGCCCCCCCGCCGGCCGCCGGTTCGGCGGGCGATCGCCCGTGCCGGACTACCCGCCCCCGCCCGCGCCCTCGTGGATGCCGCCCCGGGTCAACGCGGCCGGATCGAGCAAGGCCCGCAGGTCGGCGGCCGACAGCCCGCTGTCCTCCAGCGCGACATCGAGCACCGGCCGCTCTTCCTTGTAGGCGCGCTTGGCGATCGCCGCCGCCTTCTCGTAGCCGATGATCGGATTGAGCGCGGTGACCAGGATCGGGTTGCGCGCCAATGCGGCGTCGACATTGCCGCGACGGACCTTGAGGCCGGCGATCGCCTGGTCGGCCAGCAGCCGCGACACGTTGGCCAGCAACTGGATCGAGTCGAGCAGGTTGGCCGCGATCAGCGGCAGCGCGACGTTGAGCTGGAAATTGCCGGTCTGCCCGGCCACCGTGATCGCGGTGTGGTGGCCGATGACCTGGGCGGCGGCCATGACCGTCGCCTCGGGAATCACCGGATTCACCTTGCCCGGCATGATCGAACTGCCCGGCTGCAGCGCCGGCAGCTCGATCTCGCCCAGGCCGCCGAGGGGGCCGGAGTTCATCCAGCGCAGGTCGTTGGCGATCTTGATCAGCGCGACGGCCAGCGCATTGAGCTGGCCCGACAGTTCCACCGCATCGTCCTGGGCCGCGATGCCCTCGAACTTGTCATCGGCCGATTCGAACCGGGTCCGGGTCAGGGTCGACAGCGCGCGCGCGACCTTGCGACCGAACTGCGGGTGCGCGTTGATGCCGGTACCGATCGCGGTGCCGCCGATCGGCAGCCGGCGCAACCGCTTGAGGGTGTCGTCCAACCGCGCCTGGGCGGAGGCCAGTTGCGACGCCCAGGCGCCGAACTCCTGGCCGAACGTCAGCGGCATCGCGTCCATCAGGTGCGTGCGCCCGGTCTTGACGATTTTCCGCAACGACTTGGCGCGCCGCTCGATCGTGCGCCGCAGGTGTTTGAGCGCCGGCTGCAGGTCTTCGACCACCGCCAGTTGCGCCGAGACCCGGATCGCGGTCGGCACCACATCATTGGAACTCTGGCCGAGGTTGACGTGGTCGTTGGGATGCACCGGGCGGCCGGCCTGCGAGGCCAGCGTCGCGATGACCTCGTTGGCATTCATGTTCGACGAGGTGCCCGAACCGGTCTGGTAGATATCGATCGGGAAATGCGCGTCGTGCGCCCCGTCCGCGACCTCGAGCGCGGCGGCGCGGATCGCCTTGCCCAGCCGGCCCGGCAACAGGTCCAGGCCGGTGTTGACGTCGGCGGCGGCGGCCTTGATCAACCCCAGTGCGCGAATGAAGCCGCGCGGCATCGGCCGGCCCGAGACCGGGAAGTTCTGCACCGCGCGCTGGGTCTGGGCGCCCCACAGGGCGTCGGCGGGGACCTGCAGGTCGCCCATGCTGTCGTGTTCGATCCGGAACGCCGGGGCGTTCGCTGACGTGCTCATTCGTTCGGCTCCTCGTGAGGGAAAGGGTCCGGCTGGCGTGGTCGCTGGCGGATGGGACGGTCCTGCGCAGGATACGCGAGCGCCATGCAGGCTAAAATGACGGCTTGTCCCGCCGCGCCCCCGTCCAATGACCGACTCCCGCACCGCCGATGCCGCCCTGCTCGCCCTGTCCCCGCTCGATGGCCGCTATGCCGGCAAGGTCGATGCGTTGCGGCCGATCTTCTCTGAGTACGGCCTGATCCGGGCGCGTGTGCGGGTCGAGATCGAGTGGCTGATCGCGCTGGGCGATGAGCCGGGCATCGCCGAGCTGCCAGCGTTCGACGCCGCGGCGCGCGCGACGCTGCACGCATTGGCCGAGGACTTCTCGGTGGCCGATGCCGCGCGCGTGAAGGAGATCGAGCGCACCACCAACCACGACGTCAAGGCGGTGGAGTACTTCATCAAGGAACGGCTCAAGGACAATGCGGCGCTGGCGCCGGCGCTGGAGTTCGTGCATTTCGCCTGCACCAGCGAGGACATCAACAACCTCGCCTACGCGCTGATGCTCAGCAAGGCGCGCCAGCACGTGCTGCTGCCCACGCTCGACCGGCTGATCGCGACGCTGCGCGACATGGCGCATGCGCACGCGGCGCTGCCGCTGCTCTCGCGCACCCACGGTCAGACCGCCTCGCCGAGCACCGTCGGCAAGGAACTGGCGAACGTCGTCGCGCGACTGCAGCGCCAGGGCGAACAGCTCGCAGCCGTGCCGCTGACCGGCAAGATCAACGGCGCAGTCGGCAACTACAACGCCCACGTCGCCGCCTATCCGGACATCGACTGGCCGGCGTTCTCGCGCCGCTTCGTCGAGTCCTTGGGTATCGAGTTCAACCCCTACACCACCCAGATCGAGCCGCACGACTGCATCGCCGAGATTGCCGATGCGACCCGCCGTATGGGCACGATCGGTATCGACCTGTGCCGCGACGTGTGGGGCTACATCTCGCTGGGCTATTTCAAGCAGGCGCTCAAGGACGGCGAGATCGGCAGCTCGACGATGCCGCACAAGGTCAACCCGATCGACTTCGAGAACGCCGAGGGCAACTTCGGCATCGCCAATGCGCTGTTCGAGCATTTCGCCGCCAAGTTGCCGATCAGCCGCTGGCAGCGCGACCTCACCGACTCGACGGTACTGCGCGCCTTGGGCACCGCGTTCGGCCACACCCAGATCGCGCTCGATGCGCTGCTGCGCGGGCTGGGCAAGCTCAGCGCCAATCCCGAGCGCCTGGCGCAGGACCTGGACGCGGCCTGGGAAGTGCTGGCCGAGGCTGTGCAGACGGTCATGCGCCGCCACGGCCTGCCCAATCCCTATGAGCAGCTCAAGGCGCTGACTCGCGGCCAGGGCATCACCGCCGAATCCATGCGCGCGTTCGTCGACGGCCTCGAACTGCCGGAGGCCGACAAGGCGCGGCTGCGTGCGCTCACGCCGGGGGCCTACACCGGCCTGGCCGAGCCGTTGGCCCGCGCGATCTGATCTTCCGCACGGCGCGCGCCTGTCGGCGCGACGCCGCCTGCACGCACCGCAGCGCAGGCTGCGGTCATCCAGCCCCCTGTCAGGCTTCCCATGCGCCGCTCCGTGTCCCGCCCGGCCGCCGTCCTCTCGCTCCCTATCGTCGCTGCGGCCCTCGTCGCCTGTGGCGGGCCTGCCGACGAGGCGACATCGAGGTCGGTCGAGGACGCGCCGCCGGCCGCGTCCGGCACGTTGCGCGATCCTGCCAGTGGCGCCATGTGCGCCGGCCAGGATGTGCAGGTAAGCCGTGACGACTTCCACATCGTGCTCGACGGGACCTGCGGCGACGTCGTGGTGACTGCGTCCCGGGGCGCGATCAACGTCGACCATGCCACCTCGCTCCGGGTCGAGGGCGACCATGTCACTGTCCTCAATCGCCGCGTCGGCGATGTCGTGGTGACCGGCAGCGACAACGCGCTCAATCTCACCGAGGCCGGCAACGTGAAGATCGGCGGTGATCGCAACACCGTGCTCGCCCGCAATGTCGCGTCGGTCGAGTTCGAGGGCGTCAGCAATACGGTCAACCCGAGCAACACACCCGACGTGCACGACGACGGCCAGGACAACCGCGTGCTGTAGCCGCTACGCGCAGTGCGGGCCATCTCCGGCAGGCCGCCGCCTGCCCGAAAGCGCCCGCCGCGTCCATGCGCGCACGCAATGCGCGGCCCCGAGTGATCACGTACGCTTGCGCGCATGAAAGCCCTCCCCTTCGAAATCGATGCCGGCCGCCACGGCCCGCTCGGCATGCCCCCTGCCCGCTTCCTGCGCGACTACTGGCACAAGCGCCCGTTGCTGATCCGCAACGCATTCCCAGGCTTCGAATCCCCGCTGCAACCCGAGGACCTGGCCGGCCTGGCCTGCGAGGAACTGGCGCTGTCGCGCTTGATCCGCCACGACCGCGCCAACGACGGCTGGCAGGTCGAGACCGGCCCGTTCGACGAGGCCATTTTCCCGGGCCTGGGCGACCGCGACTGGACGCTGCTGGTCCAGGACGTGGACAAGTGGGACGCCGACGTCGCAGCGCTGCTGCCGCACTTCTCGTTCCTGCCGCGCTGGCGCATCGACGACATCATGGTCAGCTTCGCCGCGACCGGCGGTTCGGTCGGCGCGCACGTCGACCACTACGACGTGTTCCTGCTGCAGGGCCTGGGCCATCGTCGCTGGATGATCGACGCCTCGCATGCACTCGGCCGTGGTCTGCCGCCGCAGGATTTCCGCGACGACGTCGAGCTGAAGCTGCTGCGCGAGTTCACGCCGACCCACGACTGGGTGCTCGGTCCCGGCGACATGCTCTACCTGCCGCCGATGGTGCCGCATCACGGCGTGGCCGAGGACGCCTGCCTGACACTGTCGGTGGGCATGCGGGCGCCGTCGGCCGCCGAACTGATGGGCGACTACATCGACACGCTGGCCGCCGAGGCCGACGATGCGGTGCGCTACCACGACGAGACACTGACGCTGCCCAAGGACCCCAACGAAATCGACGCGGCGACGATGGTCCGCGTGGTCGAGGCGCTCAACACCATCCGCATGCGTGATCCCGACCAGTTGGGCGACTGGTTCGGCCGTTTCATGACCGGCTACCGCAACGCCCACCAGGTGGTCGCGGGCGCCCCCCCGCCGCCGTCCGACGAGGTCGATGCGCTGCTCGCCGACGGCCGGGCGGTGCTGCTGCGCAATCCGTTCTCGCGCGCCGCCTGGCGCCGTGCTGCGCGCGGCGCACGGCTGTTCGTCTCGGGCGGCGAGTTCGCGCTGTCGATCCGCGACGCCCAGCGCCTGGCCGCCGCCGCCCGCATCGACGCCGCCGACCACGCCGCGCTGTCGCCGGCGGGACGCGCCGCGGTCTACGCCCTGCTCGAACAGGGCCACTACACCCTGGCCCGTCCCGAGGACGCGTGAGCGCGCCGGCGTCGCTCCGGGTCTTCCCGATCGCGAACGACGCCGACCGGGCCGCCGCCCCTGGCCGCGCTGGCGCAACGAATGCCGAGCGCGTTCGCAATCCGCGAGGTCGACACCGCGCCCGACCGCGACTTCGTCGGTGCCTGGCTCGTCAACGACGCCGGCGGCTTCGTCGTCCGCCCGCTCGCGCACCGGATCCGGGATGAAGCGGCGACCACGCTGCCTGGCCGCGCACGTCGGCTGGTGCAGGCGTTCGACACGGTGTGGGAGCGTTCACGTCCGGCGACCGAGCTGCGCACGCTCGGCCTTTAACTGCGACCCACCGCACAGGTGCGCGGCGCATGCCGCTTCCACATGGCGCGATCGCGTGTCGGCGCCCGGCCCATGCGGCCGCGCGGGGTGCATCGCACCGGAGGACACGCGTATACTGTCGTGACCTCCCTGGCCGCCAGATTCCGGCTTTTTCCGGCATTCCGGCACGCCGCCCCCCTCCCCAAAGAGTCCGAATCGCCAGACGTGGACAGTCTCCTGAAGCAGTTTGCGCAGTCGTCGCAGTTCGGCGCCAATGCCGCCTATATCGAAGACCTGTACGAGCAGTATCTCGTGGACCCCGACAGCGTCGGGACGGACTGGAAACAGTGGTTCGACACGTTCAAGGGCCGCGAGGCCGGTGACGTGCCGCACTCGGCGGTGCTGTCGGCGGTCGCCGACGCCGGCCGGCAGGCTGCGCGCGGCGTGGTCCAGGCGCAGGCCTCGGGCGCGGGCGATGAACGCGAACGCCACGTCGGCCGGCTGATCACCGCCTACCGCTCGCGCGGCCACCTGGGCGCCCGGCTCGACCCGCTGGACATGACCCCGCCGGTCAACCCGCCGGACCTGGGGCTGCCGTTCCACCAGCTCACCGAAGCCGACCTCGACGACGAGTTCAGCACCGGTGGCGTGGGCGGCCAGCCGCGGATGAAGCTGCGCGACTTGCTGGCGCTGCTCAAGGCGACGTACGCCGGTCCGATCGGCGCCGAGTTCATGCACATCCCGGACTTCGAGCAGCGCAACTGGCTCTACACCCGGCTCGAGAACGCCGGCGGCCGGTTCGCGCGCAGCCCCGAGGAGAAGAAGCGCATCCTCGAGCGGCTGACCGCGGCCGAAGGCCTGGAACGCTACCTGCATACCAAGTACGTCGGCCAGAAGCGCTTCTCGCTCGAAGGCGGCGACGCGCTGATCCCGCTGCTCGACAACGTGATCCAGCGCGCCGGCAAGGACGGCGTCAAGGACATCGTCGTCGGCATGGCCCACCGCGGCCGTCTCAACGTGCTGGTCAACACGCTCGGCAAGAATCCGCGCCGGCTGTTTGACGAGTTCGAGGGCAAGTTCGAACACCAGGACGACGATCGCGCCCACACCGGCGACGTGAAGTACCACATGGGCTTCTCGGCCGACCTGGCCACGCCTGGCGGTGCCGTCCACCTGGCACTCGCGTTCAACCCCTCGCACCTGGAAATCGTCAACCCGGTGGTTGCCGGCAGCGTCCGTTCGCGCCAGCACCGCCGCCGCGACACCGAGCGCAAGGTCGTGTTGCCGGTGCTGCTGCACGGCGACGCGGCGTTCGCCGGCCAGGGCGTGAACATGGAACTGTTCCAGATGTCGCAGGCCCGCGGTTTCGCGGTCGGTGGCACGGTGCACGTGGTCATCAACAACCAGGTCGGCTTCACCACCAGCGACCGCCAGGACGCGCGCTCCACGCTGTACTGCACCGATGTCGCCAAGATGGTCGGCGCCCCGGTGCTGCACGTGAACGCGGACGATCCCGAAGCCGTGGTGTTCTGCGCCGAGCTGGCCTACGACTTCCGCCAGACCTTCGGCAAGGACGTGGTCATCGACCTGGTGTGCTACCGCCGCCACGGCCACAACGAGGCCGACGAGCCGGCGGCGACCCAGCCGCTGATGTACCAGGTGATCCGCAAGCACAAGACGCCGCGCGAACTCTACGCCGCGCGGCTGACCGCCGAGGGCGTGCTCGCCGAGGCCGACGCCAAGGCGATCGTCGACCGCTACCGCGACAAGCTCGACGCGGGCGAGGTGACCGTGGAGCTGGCCGACGTCAAGCCGTCCGACTACCAACTGACGATCGACTGGGATCCCTATCTCGCCGGCCGACTGAGCGACACGCTCGACACCACGGTGTCGGTCGACAAGCTCAAGTCGCTGGCCAAGACGATCACCACCCTGCCCGACTCGGTGCACCTGCACCCGCGCGTGGCCAAGATCTACGAAGACCGCCGCAAGATGGCGGCCGGCGAACTCCCGGGCGACTGGGGCTTTGCCGAGAACCTGGCCTACGCGACCCTGCTCGATGCCGGCAACCGGCTGCGGCTGGTCGGCCAGGACAGCGGCCGCGGCACGTTCTTCCACCGCCACGCCGTGCTGCACGACCAGCAGGACGGCGATGACTACATCCCGCTGCGCCAGCTGGTGAAGAACCCCGAGGACGCCACGATCATCGACTCGCTGCTCAGCGAGGAGGCGGTCATGGCATTCGAATATGGCTACGCATCGTCCGAGCCGGGCACGCTGTGCATCTGGGAAGGCCAGTTCGGCGACTTCGCCAACGGCGCCCAGGTGGTCATCGACCAGTTCCTGTCCTCGGGCGAGGCCAAGTGGCAGCGCCTGTGCGGCCTGGCGCTGTTCCTGCCCCACGGCTACGAAGGCCAGGGCCCCGAGCACAGCTCGGCCCGCCTGGAGCGCTTCCTGCAGCTGTGCGCGCTCGACAACATGATGGTCTGTGTGCCGACCACCCCGGCGCAGGCGTTCCACATGATCCGCCGGCAGCTGTGCATGACCACCCGCAAGCCGCTGGTGGTCATGACGCCGAAGTCGCTGCTGCGCCACAAGCTGGCGGTGTCGACGCTCGACGAGCTTGCCAACGGCGAATTCCAGCACCTGATCCCGGACAACGACGCCGATCCGGCCAAGGTCAAGCGCGTGGTCGTGTGCTCGGGCAAGGTCTATTACGACCTGCTGGAGGAAGCCCGCAAGCAGTCGCTCGACAACGTCGCACTGGTCCGCGTCGAGCAGCTCTACCCGTTCCCGCGCGCGCTGCTGACCGCCGAGCTCGAACGCTTCTCCAAGGCCACCGAAGTGGTCTGGTGCCAGGAAGAGCCGCAGAACCAGGGCGCGTGGTACCAGATCAAGCACCACCTCGAGTTCTGCTCGGGGCCCAACCAGTCGCTGCACTACGCCGGCCGCGCACGCTCGCCCTCCCCGGCCGTCGGTCATTTCAACGACCACGTGGCCGAACAGCAGCAGCTCATCGCCGACGCGCTGGTCAACGACCTGGCCGGCAAGGTCCTGTCCGAATAGTTTCCGCTCGCATCCCCACATTCCACGCTTTTCCCAGGAAGCCACATGGCCACTGAAATCAAAGTCCCGGTTCTGCCCGAATCCGTGTCCGACGCCACCATCGCCACCTGGCACAAGAAAGCCGGCGATGCGGTCAGCCGCGACGAGAACATCGTCGATCTGGAGACCGACAAGGTCGTGCTCGAAGTGCCCTCGACCGTCGATGGCGTGATCAAGGAGATCAAGTTCGAGGAAGGCGCGACGGTCAACAGCCAGCAGGTCATCGCGATCATCGAGGAAGGCGCCGCCGCAGCCGCGCCGCCAGCCGCCGAGTCGGGCAACCAGGACAAGGAAGCCCCGGCTGCCGGTGCCGAGGAAGTGCAGTCCAAGCCGCAGGCCAAGCAGGCCGACGACAAGGCGCCGTCCTCGACCAAGCCGCAGTCGGTGGCTGGCGGCAAGACTGCCGACCTGCCCCCGGGCGCGCGCTTCACCGCCGAAAGCAAGGGCATCGACCCGTCGCAGGTCGAAGGCACCGGCCGTCGTGGCGCAGTGACCAAGGAAGACCTGCTCAACTACGCCGCCGGCAAGACCCCTGGCGTGTCGGGCGGCGCACGTCCCGAAGAGCGCGTGCCGATGACCCGCATCCGCAAGCGCATCGCCGAGCGCCTGATGCAGTCCAAGGAGTCGATCGCGATGCTGACCTCGTTCAACGAGGTCAACCTGGGCAAGGTGATGGCGTTGCGCAAGGAACTGGGCGAGCAGTTCCAGAAGGAACACGGCATCAAGCTCGGCTTCATGAGCTTCTTCGCCAAGGCCGTGGCCAACGCGCTGCAGCGCTACCCGATCGTCAACGCCTCGGTCGATGGCGACGACATCATCTATCACGGCTATGCCGATATCTCGATCGCGGTCTCGACCGACAAGGGTCTGGTCACGCCGGTGCTGCGCAACGTCGAGCGCATGGGCTTTGCCGAGATCGAACAGGGCATCGCCGAGTACGCCAAGAAGGCGCGCGACGGCAAGCTGGGCCTGGACGACCTGCAGGGCGGCACGTTCACGATCACCAATGGCGGCACCTTCGGCTCGCTGATGTCCACGCCGATCGTCAACCCGCCGCAGTCGGCGATCCTGGGCATGCACGCGATCAAGGAGCGCGCGATCGTCGAGAACGGCCAGGTCGTCGCCGCTCCGATGATGTACATCGCGATCTCCTACGACCACCGCATCATCGACGGCAAGGACGCGGTGCTGTTCCTGGTCGACATCAAGAACCAGCTGGAAAATCCGCATCGCATGCTGCTCGGGCTCTGAGCCCGCGCATGCGATGCCGCGATTGGCGATGCGTGCGCGCTGATGCCCGCCTGCCGCCGGTAACGGCCGGCGTCGGGATCACTGCACGCATCGGGCCTGTGCCCTTTCCAATCGCGAATCCCCCATCACGTGAGCGAATGAAATGAGCGAACAGCAGAAATTCGATGTCGTCGTCATCGGCGCCGGCCCGGCCGGCTACCACGCCGCCATCCGCGCCGCGCAGCTGGGCATGAAGGTCGCGTGCATCGACGCCGCGCTCGGCAAGGACGGCAAGCCGGCCCTCGGCGGCACGTGCCTGCGCGTGGGCTGCATCCCGTCGAAGGCGCTGCTCGATTCCTCGCGCCAGTTCTGGAACATGGGCCACGTCTTCGGCGACCACGGCATCAGCTTCAAGGATGCCAAGATCGACGTCGGCGCGATGGTCGGCCGCAAGGACAAGATCGTCAAGCAGTTCACCGGCGGCATCGCGATGCTATTCAAGGCCAACAAGGTCACCCCGTTCTACGGCTTTGCGACGCTGCACCCTGAGCGCGTGGTGAAGGTCAAGCAGCACGACGGCGCGGAGATCGAACTGACCGGCACCAACGTCATCATCGCCGCGGGCTCGGATTCGATCGAGCTGCCGTTCGCGAAGTTCGACGGCGACACCATCGTCGACAACGTCGGCGCACTCGACTTCACCGAGGTGCCCAAGCGCCTGGCGGTGATCGGGGCCGGCGTCATCGGCCTGGAACTCGGCAGCGTGTGGAAGCGCCTGGGCAGCGAGGTCACGATCCTCGAAGCACTGCCCGACTTCCTCGCCGCCGCCGATGCCGAAGTCGGCAAGGCCGCGCTCAAGGAATTCAAGAAGCAGGGCCTGGACATCAAGCTCGGCGCAAAGGTCTCCAAGACCGAAGTGACCGGCAAGGGCAAGAAGAAGGAAGTCGTCGTCAGCTACGCCGACAAGGACGGCGAACAGTCGATCACCGTCGACAAGCTGCTGGTTGCCGTCGGTCGCAAGGCCGCCAGCCAGGGCCTGCTGGCCGAAGGCACCGGCGTGAAGCTGACCGACCGCGGCCAGATCGAGGTCGACGACCATTGCCATACCGGTGTCGACGGCGTCTGGGCGATCGGCGACTGCGTGCGCGGCCCGATGCTGGCGCACAAGGGCTTCGAGGAAGGCATCGCTGTCGCCGAACTGATCGCCGGCCTGCCCGGCCACGTCAACTTCGACACGATCCCGTGGGTCATCTACACCGAGCCCGAGCTGGCCTGGGTTGGCAAGACCGAGCAGCAGCTCAAGGCCGAGGGCATCCCGTACAAGGCCGGCAGCTTCCCGTTCGCCGCCAACGGCCGTGCGGTCGCGATGGTCGAGCCGGCCGGCTTCGTCAAGGTGCTCGCGCACGCCGAGACCGATCGCGTACTGGGCATGCACCTGGTCGGCGCCAATGTCTCCGAACTCGTGCACGAAGGCGTGCTGACGATGGAGTTCAAGGGCTCGGCCGACGACCTGGCGCGGATCTGCCATGCGCACCCGTCGCTGTCGGAGGTCGTCCACGACGCCGCGATGGCCGTCGACAAGCGGGCGATCCACAAGGCGAACTGAGCACCCTCGCCTCGACTTGAGAAGGCTCCGCTTTGGCGGAGCCTTCTGCTTTCCGGCCCGGCCCACCGCGCATGCGGACCGGGCGACCACCTGCCAAAGGACACTCTGCATGAAATCGATCTGCGTCTATTGCGGCTCCAATTCCGGCAGCAAACCCGTCTACGCCGAGCGCGCGATGGCGCTGGGCGACCGCATCGCCCGCGATGGGCTGCAGCTGGTGTACGGCGGCGGCAACGTCGGCCTGATGGGCACCGTCGCCAATGCGGTGCTCGAGGCCGGCGGCTCGGTCACCGGCGTCATTCCCAAACAGCTCGCCGACTGGGAAGTCGCGCACCGCGGCCTCACGCAACTGGAGATCGTCGACTCGATGCATGCGCGCAAGATGCGCATGTTCGAGCTGTCTGACGCCTTCGTCGCCCTGCCCGGCGGCTTTGGCACGATGGAGGAGATCTTCGAGATGTTGACCTGGCGCCAGCTGGGCATCGGCAACAAGCCCTGCGCCTTCCTCGATATCGACGGCTTTTACGCGCCGCTGATCGGCATGATCGACCGGATGGTCGAAGAGCGGTTCCTGCATCCAGACCAGCGCGCCGACCTGTGGTACGGCGATGACATCGACGCGATGCTGGCGTGGATGCGGGGGTATACGCCGGCGCGGGCGGAGAAGTGGATTGATGAGAAGCGGCGGAGTGTTTTGAAGTAGAAGTAAAGCGTCGCGTGATGCGGTGGCGTCATGGCGCGTGGCGACGCGTTCGACATATTGGCGCCCTGAGATTCGCCTGGCGCGGATCGATGAGAAGCGGCGGAGTGCGTTGAAGTAAGAGCGTCGCTTGATGCGGCGAGGTCATGACGCGTGGCGACGCGTTCGACATACTGGCGCCCTGAGATTCGCCTGGCGCGGATTGATGAGAAGCGGCGGAGTGCGTTGAAGTAGACGTAAAGCGTCGCCTGGCGCGGTGATGTCATGGCGCGTGGCGACGCGCCAAGCCGACAGGCGCCATAGATTTCACCTGGCGCGGCGCGGAGTGAGCAGTTCGATCTCGGCCAGTTGCAACCGGCCCGGTGACGCGAAGCGAATCCGATACCGGTCGAACGCGCCGGGCGTGGCGATTCGGAAGGGACGGGTCTGGCCCGGCCAGCGGAACACCTCCCCATCGCGCGTATCCAGCACCTGCCACGCCCCGTCGCCGCGGCGCGCTTCCAGCGTCCAGGCCGCATTCGGGATCGGACGATCGCCGCTGGTCAGGGTGTAGAAGGTCGGCGTGGCACGCGTGTCCAGCGCGATCTCGATCTCGACCGGGTCGCCGCGCAATGCCACCGCCGTACCCGCATCATCGTCGACCAGGCGTGCGCCGACGCCATCGCCCGACACCGTGACCCGCGCGCCGGGGCCGATGGTGTCGACCAGCGTCGTCGGCGCCTGCCCGGCCGGCGTCAGTGACGGCGGCGCATCCTCGGGCCGGCTGCCCCAGGCCGACGGAGTCGGCCCCATGACGAAGTCCAGCGTTGCCCCGGCCGCCAGCACGCTGTGCGGGATCGAAGTCGACGTCCACGGCCGGCCGTCGACCCGCAACGACTGCACGTAGACGTTCTCGGGCGAGTTGCCCGGCGCGTTGATCGTCAGCGTCCGGCCACCGGGCAGCGCGAGCGTCATCCGCTCGAACAGCGGCGAGCCGATCACCCAGTCCGGCGAGCCCATGCGCAAGGGATACAGGCCGGCCGCCGCCAACACGTACCAGGCCGACATCTCGCCGTTGTCCTCGTCCCCCGGATAGCCCTGGCCGATCTCGCTGCCCAGGTACAGCCGCGCCAGCACTTCGCGCACGATGCGCTGGGTCTTCCAGGGCTGTCCGGCATAGAGATACATCCACGGGATGTGATGCGCGGGCTGATTGCTGTGGGCGTACATGCCCATGCGCACGTCGCGCGCCTCGGTCATTTCGTGGATCAGGTAGCCGCGCGGCCCGGAGAACTCGACCTTCGCCTGCTCAGGCGTGGCGAAGAAGGCATCGAGCTTGGCCGCCAGCGCCTCGCGGCCGCCGTGAAGCGCCGCCAGTCCGTTGCCGTCATGCGGCACGGTGAACGCGAACGTCCAGCCATTGGACTCGGTGTAGTCGTTGCCCCACACGCGCGGGTCGTACTGCGCGGCCGGCACACGCCAGCGCCCGTCGGGCCCGCGGCCCTGGAAGAAGCCCACGCCGTGGTCGAACACGTGGGCATAGCCGGCCGCGCGGTAACGGAAGTATTCCGCTTCTTCCGCGTAGCGCCGCTGCAGGCGCGGGTCGGTTGCACGCCCGGACAGCCGCGCCGCCATGTCCGCGATGCCGAAGTCGTTGAGCACGCCCTCCATCGTCCACGACATGCCGCCGTCGGTCTCGGTGTCGACATAGCCGCGGAAGGTGCCACGCGCCAGTCCCTTGCGACCGACGTGGCGACTCGGCGGCAACACCGTGGCGTTCTTGAGTGCGGCCTCATAGGCGAGCCCGGCATCGAAGCCTTCGATTCCACGTGCCCAGGCATCAGCGAACGCGACATCCGAACTGGTGCCCACCATCAGATCGGCGTAGCCCGGCGACGACCAGCGCGCCACCCAACCGCCGGCCCGGTACTGCTCGAGAAAGCCGTCGATCAGACCGCCGGTGCGCTCGGGTGCCAGCAGCGCGTACGCCGGCCAGGTCGTGCGGAAGGTGTCCCAGAAGCCGTTGTTGACCTGCACTCGGCCGTCGCGCACCGGCGCGAAGCTGCGCTCGGCGTTGCCGTCGGCATTGTCGTCCGAGGCGCTGTTCTGGCTGGCGTAACGCCAGTCGGGCGCGGCCTCGGACCCGACGTTCTCAGCTCCGGAATTGGGATACAGGAACAGCCGATAGAGGTTGGCGTACAGCGTCACGCGCTGGTCCTCGGTCGCGCCGTTGACGTCGACGCGGCCCAGCAGCGCATCCCATTGCGCGCGGGCACGCATGGCGACGCGGTCGACGGTGTCGTCCGACGTCAGCTCCAGGGCGAGATTGTGCCGGGCCTGCTCGAGCGAGATCAGCGAGGTCGCGATGCGCATGCTGACGCGGCGAGTGCCCGGCGCGAACTTGATATAGCCGGTGGGACGGCCCGTCTCGATCGCGCCGCTGCGCTGCCACGGCCGGTCGAAGCTCGCGTGGACGAACATGCGCGTCGCGCCCGTCGACAGCCCGCTGCGCACGTCGGTGTACCCCGACAGGGTCTGAGTGTCGGGGTCGAGCGTCAGTCCGCCGCGGTCGTCGACATTGTCGAACAAGAGGTTGGCGGCGGCGCCCGCGGGAAACGCGAATTCGAACAGCGCCGCATGGTCGGTCGGCGCCAGCGCCACCGCGATACCGTTGTCGAAACGGACTTGGTAGGTATGCGGGCGCGCCAGTTCGTGCTCGCGCGCGAACGACAACGCGCGCGCCGCACGGTCCGCCCGCGGCACGCCCGGATCGGTGGACGGCATCACCTGGAAGGTCTGGCGATCGCCCATCCACGGGCTGGGCTGGTGACTGAGCGAGAACGCCTGCAGCCGCGGCCGGTTGTCGGCGTCGTTGTGCTCGTGCCAGCGGTAGAGCCATGCGAGCGTGCCGGCGTCGGTGACCGGCGTCCAGAAGTTGAACCCATGCGGCACCGCGGTCGCGGGCACATTGTTGCCGCGCGAGAACCGGCCATTGGACTGGGTCCCGCGCGTGGTCACGACCCAGTCGCTGGGCGAGTCGCGGCGCGCCACCGGCGCATCCCCCAGCGCGATGTCGTCCAGCCAGCCCTGCGCGATGCGCCCGTCGCCCGGCTGCAATTCGAGCTCCAATGCAACGACACGGCGGCCGCGCAGCGCGGGCACGTCGCCCAGGCGCACCGCTTTGCGTGCCCACTGCTGCGGGTAGAGCGATTGCGAGGCGCCCTGCGCATGCGCGCCGGCGGCTATCCCGTGCTGGTCGTGTGCGTCGCTGGCCGACACCCGGCTGCCATCGTCGAGAACCGCGTCCAGCGACACGTAGGTGGACGCGACGAGGTCGTCGCCGACGATCTCCGGCAGCACCAGCCACGACAACGTCGTGTCGGCGCCGACCCGCACGTCGACGTCGAACAGCCGGATCCGCCCGTCGCCGCCGCGATACTGCAGCGCGCGCAAGCCGGTGTAGCCGACCGAAGGCTTCGCGGCATAGGGATCAGCAGGTCCCGCACCGATTTCCAGGCGCACGTCCCGATCGTCCGCCGGCAACGGCTGGGGCTGGCCGCGTTCGAATGACGTGGCAAAGTCCGCCTGCGCCGCGGCTGCGCCGGGCATCGTCAGCAGGAGGGCCACCGCCAGGCGCAACGCCCGTGTCGCATGTGCATCTGTCATCGAACCGCTCGTCTCGTGTCGTGATGGACGCGTCTGCGGGTGGGGAGATGTCTGCCCTGCCCGGCCAACCCGTCGCGTGATCCGCAGGCGGCGTCGGCCGCGCTGCGCAGCCGGATTCAGTGTCGCGGCGGCCAGGCGAAATCGGCGACCACCGGGAAATGGTCAGACGGAAAGCGCCCGTCGGCCTGGTCGGTCACGGTCTCGACACGCTGCGCCTCCAGGCCCCGAAACAGGATCCAGTCGATGCGATCGGTCGGCTGGCCAGTGAACGCGTGCACGGTCGCCGCGGGGCCGCTGCGCGCTGTGCTGACTTCCCAAGCATCGCGCAGCGGGCCGACCAGACGGCGATGCGTCGGTGAGTTCGGGACGGCGTTGAAGTCGCCGGTCACCACGACCGGGACGTCTGCCGGCAACCGGGCTATGCGCGCCAGCAGCAGGTCGGCGCATCGCTCGCGCAACGGTTCGGCGTCGTCCATGTGCGGGAAGTGGGTGTTGAACAGGTAGAACTCGCGTCCGCTGGCGCGGTCGCGGAACCGGCCCCAGGTCGCCATGCGCGGCATCGCCTGACCGAAGTTGTCGCTGCCCGGCACATCGGGCGTGTCCGACAGCCAGAAATGGCCTTGCTCGCGCAGCTCCAGTCGTTTCGTGTCGTAGAACACGCCCATGTGTTCGTTGCCATTGCCGTCGGTGTCGTCGCCATTGCGACCGGTCCCGAACCAGGCATAGCCCGGCAGATGCGCATCGAGATACTCGGCCTGTCGGCGCAGCAGTTCCTGCGTGCCGACCAGATGCGGACGCCGGCGCACGATCGTCTCGACCAGCAGGTCGCGCCTTGCTTCCCAGACGTTGACGCCGTCGCCGGGCGCCGCATAGCGGACATTGAATCCCATCACGCGCAGATCGGGGGACGGCGCGTCGGCGGCGACGGCGGGCACGGACAGCGCGGCCATCGCCGACAGGAACCAGGTCAGCGGCCAGCGCAGTGCGCGGCGGATCGAAACGGTCATGGCATCTCCTCGTTCACGGGATGGCCGCGTCCCTCGGACGCGGCCCGGCGGACTTCATTCCAGCTCGTAGCGCAACGTCAACGCATAGGTCGCCCCGTAGTTGTTGAGGTTGCGCATCGTCTGGTAGTCATCGCCGACCGTCTGGTACTGGTCTTCGTTGAAGACGTTCGCAGCGCTCAGCCCCACCGTCCAGCGCGGGTCGATCCGGGTCACCCAGGCGATGTCGGTCACCGAGCGCGAGCGGAACCCGCGGTTGCCCCACTCGTTGGCGCCGATGGTGAAGATGTGCCGGCCGGTGTAGTTGCGCGACACCGTCAGACGGCTGTCGCGCCAGGGCACGTGCCAGGTCACGCCGAGATTGGCGAGCTTGTCGGGCTGGGTCGCCAACTGGTCGATCCGGCGCGAGCCTTCCGACCAGGTGTAGGTCATCTCGCCGTCCATGCGGGTGGCGTTGAACATCACGTCGAAGCGCTGGCCCCACAGCGGCATGTCGCGACTGACCAGCGACAGTTCCACGCCGCGCACGCTGGAATCGTCGAGGTTGCGCGGCGTGGTGATCGTCGTCAGCAAGCCGTCGGCGTCGATACGTTCTTCGCTGATGCCGACGATGTTGTTCTCGATCGCCTTGTGGAACAGCGCCAGCGAGACGTAGCCGCTGTTGCCGTTGAAGTACTTCTCCACCGAGATATCGAGATTGCGCGAGCGCAGCGGCTCGAGATCGGGATTGCCGCGCGAGAGCGTGCAGTCGCCGGTGTCGGCGTTGCAGTTGAGCACCTCGGCCTGGGCGATGTTGGACGGGATCGGACGGCCGATAGTCCTGCTGGCGCTCAGGCGCAGGTTGACGTCCTCGCGCAGGCGCGCGACCAGGTTGAACGACGGCAACAGGTTGTCGTAGCCGCCCGCGTTGGTCGTCGTGCCCGAGACCACTCCGCCGGTGATCGTCGGCGTGTAGGCCTTGAACGCGGTGTCGTCGTAACGCACGCCGACGATCGCCTGGATCAGGTCGGTGGTGTAGTGCAGCGACAGATAGGCGTCGCGGACCTTCTCCACGTAGCGGAAATCCGAGGCCTGGCTTTGGTAGGCGGTCGCGACATCGTTGAGCCCCAACCCCGCCCAGCCGCCTCCTTCGACGAAGCGCGGCGTGTCGAAGAACGGCAACGCGTACATCGCATGCGGATACCGCCAGCCCGGGTCGTAAAGAAGATCGCTGTCGTCGCCGCCCACCTGGTACACCCGTCGGGTGTGATCGGTGTTCACATCCAGGCGCTTGTGCTCCAGCCCCGCGGCGACCCCGAAACCACGCGCATCGGCGCCGATATTGCGGGTGAAGTCCAGACGCACATTGCCCAGGCCGGCGGTCGCATACGTGCGGTTGGCGCCTGCGCCGCTGAGCAGATACGGCGTGTCGCCGATGATGCTCGGATCATCCAGACCGACCACGTTGAAGATCTCGCCCGGGCCGGACGATGCGTAATGCAGGCGCTCACCCGGACCGGGCTCTGCGCGCAGACGGACGCTGTTGCTGGTGCCGTGGGACCGGTCGCGGGTGTAGCCGGCACGCAGGCCCAGCCATTGGTCGCCTTCCGACCATTCCAGGCCGGTGAGGATGCCGCGGTTGTTCCGGGACAGCACACGGTCCTCGAAGATCACCTCCATGGCCTGGATCTCCTTCGTGCCAGAGGTCGGCGTCTGCGCTTCCACCGCCTGCCGGGTGAGGAACTGGAATCCGTTCTCCGTCCGCCGCTCCTCGAGCCCGTAGCCGAACACCAGCACGGACGCACGCAGCGGGCTGTCGCGGGGCATCCATTCGAGCTTGGCCGAGCCGCCGTAACTGTTCATCCAGCGGTTGTCGGCGTAATAGGCGATCGCGTTGGGCGCCACCATGCCATTCCAGCCCTGGGCCGGCAGCGGGCCACTGATCGGCGCGCCGTCGGTGTCGAAGAAGTGTTGCGAGGTCTGGAAGAGCTTGTTTTGCGAGGTCTGGAACTGCTGCTGGCGCAGCGACACGGTGATTCCGAACTGATCGTCATTACCGAAGACGGTGGAATAGCGCCCCTTGAGCCCGCCACCCCAGCGCGACGTGGTGCGCGGCATCGAGTTGGCGCCGTCGTCGTTGCCGAGGTCGTGGTAGTTGGCGCTGCCCTCGACTTGCAGCGCATGCCGACCGTGGTCGAATGCACTGCCGCTGATCAGGTCGATGCTGGCGCCCACCCCATCGGCGGCCTGCTCGGCGGAGAACGTCTTGTAGATGTCGATGCGGTCGGCGATGTCGTTGGGGATCATCTGCAGATTGATCTTGCGCTCGCCGCCGCCTTCGTCGCCCACCGAGGCCATCGTGATGCCGTCGATCGTGGTGCTGTTGATGTTGGGCGAGATCCCGCGCACCGAGACGTAGCGCGGCTGGTCCTCGTCGCGCATCAGACTCACGCCCGGCGCGACCAGCAGCTTCTGCGCGATCGAGTCCTCCTGGCTGGTCACCTGGATGCTGTTCTCGTCGAGCGAATCGACCGTGACGCCGGCATTGCGCTTGCTGCGCACCGCGTTATCGGTGACGACCGCCGCGGTGACCTGCACGGCGTCGAGCGTGCGGGCGGTCGTCGGCGCCGCGTCGTCTGCCGCCACCTGAGCGACCGCCACCGACAGCGCCACCGCGAGCATCGAGCGGGGCAACACGCGGGCTCGCAGCGCGCATCCCGATCGTCCGATGGCCTCGCCCGCGCCGTTCACCCCATTGCGCCCGTTGCGGTGTGGCTGCGGCGCGCTCTGCGTTTCCCACCTGTGCTGCATGACGATTTCCTGCTGTTCGGTTCGACGAGAAAGGCTTGAATCGATCCAGCCACGAGATGGCGCTGCGGGCGCGATTCGTCGCCTTGCGACGAATCGCCCCACGTGGATACGCGCACGTATCGCAAGCGTCTGCGCGCCAGTAGATTGAATCGATTTAAGGCGCGCACATTAGCTTGGCGATATGACAGACACGCGTCAGTGTCCTGCATCACCTTTTTGCGCTCGGGCCCGCGCCGGTGCCGTGGACGACCAGCGGCCCGAGATCCCTGTCTTCATCGGCTTCTAGGGCCTGCCGCGCTCGGTCAGCGGGGCTGCGGCCCGGTGCACGCGCTTGAACGCGCCGACCCCGACGGCCCGTCGTAACGCAGATTCGTGCACGACGTCCACGTGGGCGCCCGCGCCTGCAGCCGGGTCGCACGGGCCATTGCGGATGCTTCGATTTCGGTGCCGATGGGACACCGATTGTGCGCTGCAGCGCGGACGACACGCGGCCCGGCCTCCACGCCAACGACGCCGCCAAGCGTCGGGCGGCGGCGGATCGGCACACGCACTGCGCGCCGGGCGAGGTGCTACCTCAGCCGGCCAGGACGGCCGGCCACTGTCGCCGGTTCAGGCCTCGCCGGCGAAGGCGTCGCGCAGCGCCTCGTAGGCGGCCGTCTGCGCCGCGGTGCGCGGCGGCGGCGCCTGGATCTCGAGCTCGACGAGCTGGTCGCCCGCAGGCGCGCCGCCCGCCCCCGGCAGGCCGCGGCCGCGCAGCCGCAGCTTGCGGCCGGCCTCCGACCCTGGCGGGATCTTCAGCTCGACCCGGCCGCCGAGCGTCGCCACGCTCAGTGTGGCGCCGAGTGCGGCGTCCCACGGGGCGATCGGCAGCGAATGGATGATGTTGCGGCCATCAACCTCGAAGTCTGGATGGGCCGCGTACTCGATCTCCAGCAGCAGATCGCCGCCTTGCTGGCCTTGCCTGGGCAGGCGCACGACCTGACCGGGGCGGATGCCCTTGGGGATGCGCACGTCAAAGGTCTTGCCCAGCACCGGCACGCGGACGCTGTCGCCGCGGTAGATGGTCTCCAACGGCACCGCCAGCCGCGCGCGCGTATCGCCGCGCGGCGCGGGCCCGCGGGCGCCAGGGCCGGCATGGCCGCCGACACCGCCGGCACGCCGGCCGAACAGTTCCTCGAAGAAGTCGCTGAAGCCACCACCGGCGCCGCCGCCGGCGAAGATCTCGTCGAAATCGACGCCGCCCGCGCCTGCACCGCCGAAGCCGCCGGGGGGCGGTCGAACCTCGTCCCCGGGACGATAGCCCCGCGCGCGCAGCTGATCGTAGGCCTTGCGCTTCTCCGGGTCGCGCAGCGCCTCATAGGCCTCGTTGATCGCCTTGAACGTCTCCTCGGCGCCGGCCTCCTTGCTGACGTCCGGGTGGTACTTGCGCGCCTTGCGGCGATAGGCGGTCTTGATCTCCGCATCGCCGGCATTGGGCTCGACGCCGAGAATCTCGTAGTAGTCCTTGAACTGCATGTGGGGAGGTCCGATGCGACGCGCCAGGCGCCGCGGCAATGGAAGTCGTCGAATCCAAAGGCTGGATGCGACAGCGGCCCGCAGAATACCTGCAGGCCGCCGTCTCCGTCTTCATCGCACCACGCCTGCGCGCGGTGCGGTCCCAGCGCCCGCTCAGGCCTGCGTCGTCACGGCCTGGGTTCCGGTGTCCTGGGCCGCGCCGACCTGGATCCGTCGCGGCGTCGTCTCGGGACGCTTGGGGATGCTGATCTCCAGCACGCCGTTGTGTCCGCTCGCGGTGATCGCATTGGCATCGGCGCTGTCGGGCAGCGAGAAGCGGCGGTGGAACTGTCCGGTCGCCCGCTCGATGCGCGAGAACCGCAGCTCGCTCCGACCGCCTTCGCCGTCCTCGGTCGGCTCGCTGCTGGCATGGGGCCGGCGCTCGCCCTTCAGGCTCAGAATGCCCTTGTCCATCCAGATCTCGACATTCTGCGGATCGATGCCCGGCAGGTCGGCCAGGATCACGAACCGCTCGCGCTCTTCGTGGATGTCCACGCGCGGGACCCATTGGCTGGTGACCACCGACGATTCGTCCTGGGCGTCGCCGCCCTGCACGAACTGGTCGAAGAACCGCCGCATTTCATCCTGGAACGTCGCACGCCCGGCAAGGGCCGGCTGGCGGGCGACAGCACGATAGGCTTCATGTCGCATGGAGTGGCTCCGTGTTGAAAAGCGGCCCCGTCGGCCGCGATGCCGGGAATTTGGGAACGGGCGCGTGGGTTTCAAGAGCGCTCGCATCGACGCCACGCGCGAGCGGATAGACTGCGTTCACCCAGTTGCTTGCGAGTCCCCCATGACCATCCAGATCGGCGACGCCATCCCCGAAGTCACCCTCAAGCACATCCACGACGGCGTGCGCGTCATCGACACCCCGACCGTGTTCTCCGGCAAGCGCGTGGTGCTGTTCGCGGTGCCGGGCGCATTCACGCCGACCTGCTCCGAACGCCACCTGCCCGGCTTCGTCGAGCACTTCGAAGCCTTCCGCAACCGTGGCATCGACGTGGTCTGCATCGCCGTCAACGACCCCTTCGTCATGCAGGCCTGGGGCGACAGCGTCGGCGTGCCGGACGGGCTGCAGATGCTGTCGGACGGCAATGCCGACTTCGTGCGCGCGCTCGGCCTGGAGATGGACGCGACCGCCTACGGCATGGGCACGCGCGCCAAGCGCTTCGCGCTGTACGCCGACGACGGCGTGGTGCGTCAGCTGTTCGTCGAGGCCCCGGGCGAGTTCAAGGTGTCCTCGGCCGAGCACGTGCTCGCGCAGCTGGACTGACGCCTCCGGCGCCAAGCGCCGCCAGGGTCGTCGACCGGCGCTACGGCGCCACGTGGAAGGCGACACTGCGCCAGGCGCCGTCGTCGGCCAGCGCGGTCAGCTCACGGCGGCCGGGCGTCTCGAATTCGGTGCGCAGCCAGCGCGCGCCCTGGGTTTCGCCGATCCAGCGCCCGTCGAGCAGCCACTGCACGCGCGACTCGGTGCCCAGCGCGCGCAACTGCAGCCGCACGCCGTGTGTGCTGCCCGGCGGCCGGACCAGGGTCACGCCCGGCTCCAAGCCCTCGATATGCAGGGCGGCAGCCGTCTCGCGGCCGTCAGGCCGGCAGTCCGGCGCCAGCGCGGGCAATTGCGCCGCGCGCCGCGTGGCCGCGGGCAACCACGGCGAGACCAGCGCCGGCCAGCGCGCGATCTCGCGCGATGCGCGCGGATGCGGGGCGTCGCAATCGGCCGATAGCCGCTGCCCGCTGCGCGGGTCGATCTCGAAGCGCACCCGGCCCGCGCTCCAACGCCCCGCGTCGCGCTCGGCGAAGGTCGGCGGCACATTGCCATCGAGGGTCCAGGCGGTCAGCCGGCGCTGGCACAGCGGCGCGGCCTGGGCATCGGCCGCGATGCCCAGCGGCCAGCAGATATCGACCTCCCGCACGTTGCGCGGCGGCGGTGCGCGCAGCGCGTCGCCCCGTGCGCGTGGCAGGCTGTCGACCGTCTCGAGCAGCAGCGGCAGCGCGGTAATTGCGCCGTACTGCCCCGGCAGCGGCGTGCCATCGGGACGGCCGACCCACACCCCGACCGTGTAGCGGTGGGTGCCGCCGATCGCCCAAGCATCGCGATAGCCGTAGCTGGTCCCGGTCTTCCACGACACCCGCGGCCGGTCGCCGGTGTCGAAGGTGTCGGCGCGCTCGCCTGGCCGATCGGCTGCTTCGAGAATCTCGCGCACGATCCAAGCCGCCCCCGGCGACAGCAGTCGACGATCGCGCAACGCCCCGCCTGGGGTGTAGCGCACGCGCCCGGCAATCCCGTCGCGATGCAACGCGGCATGGGTGCCGACCAGTTGCTCGAGTGTCGCGCCGGTGCCGCCCAGGATCAACGACAGGTTTGGCACCGCGCCACGCGGGAACCGCAGCGTGACCCCGGCATTGTCGAGCCGCGCGGCGAAGCGCGCCGGACCGACCCGGTCGAGCAGATCCACCGCCGGCACGTTCAACGACAGGCGCAGCGCGTCGGCGGCCGCGACCGGCCCATTGAACGCCGCATCGAAGTTGCCCGGGCGATAGCCGCCGAAAGACTGCGGAGCATCGACCAGCAGGCTGGCCGAATGGATCAGCCCATCGTCGAGCGCCATGCCATAGAGGAACGGTTTGAGCGTCGAGCCGGGCGAGCGCCAGGCACGCACCATGTCGACATGGCCCAGCCGCGCCCGGTCGCCGAACGCCACCGAACCGACATAGGCCAACGCCTCCAGGTTGCGATTGTCGACCACCAGCAGCGCCGCCGAGGTGCGCTCGGGCAACTGCGAGAAGTAGCTGGCGACCCGCTGCTCGAGCATGCGCTGCAGGCCGATGTCGATCGTCGAGACGATCCGCGCCTGCCTCTGGTTGGCCGCACGCAGGCGCTGCGCGAGTAACGCGGCATGCAGCGGCGGCCGCAGACTGCGCGCCACGACCGGCTCGATCTTCGCATCGTCGACCTCCGCGCGCGTCCATACGTCCAGCGCGACCATGCGCTCGAGCACTTTGTCGCGCGCCGCGCGCGACGCCTCGGGCGCACGGTCGGGGCGCAGCCGGCTCGGCGCCTGCGGCAACACCGCCAGCAATGCCGCCTCGGCCCGCGACAGCCGGGCCGCCGGCTTGCCCAGGTATGCCCAACTCGCCGCCTCGACCCCCTCGATCGTGCCGCCGAACGGCGCGCGCGTAAGGTACAGGGTCAGGATCTCGTCCTTGGACAGATGCGCCTCGAGCTGCAGCGCCCGCAGCAGCTGCACCAGCTTGCCGCCCAGCGTGCGCCCACGCGCAGGCTGCGGGTCGAGAATGCGCGCGACCTGCATCGTCAGCGTCGAGCCGCCCGACACGATCCGCCCGCCCCGCGCCCACTGCCAGGCGGCACGCGCCATCGCCGGCGGATTGATGCCCGGATGGCGCCGGAACCAGCGATCCTCGTAGCCGAGCAGCGCCTGCAGGTAGTACGGCGACACGCTCTCCGGCGTAGCCGGGTGGCGCCAGACGCCATCGGCATCGGCGAACGCGCGCAGCGGCGTGCCGTCGCGCGCGACCACCAGCACGCTGGTGTCGTCGCGCGTGGGCAACTGCGGCGGGAACGCAAGATCGAGCGCGAGCAGCGACAGCAGCAGTGCGACTGTCCCCCAGCGCAGGGCGGGCAGCGCGCGGCGCCAGAACTGGCGCGCTGCCGTCCCACGCGCAGGCTGATTCACGCCAGCCATCGCGCCGGCCATCGCGCAGCGCGCCCCGTAGACCGTTGCTTCGCCTGCGCGCTCAGGGCTCGACCACCGTAATCGTCGCGGGCGTCGCAGCGCCGACGCCGCGCAGCTGCGGCCGGTATATGTCCTCGACCAGCGGCGGCGGCACGGTGTAGGTGCCGGGGCTGACCGCGCGGACCAGGTAGAACACCCGCGCGGTGCGGCCGCTGTCGAGCTTGAGCGCGGCGACGAAGCGGTCGTCGCGGTACTCCTCGTGCTGCACCGTCGCCTGGCTGCCGCGTTCGGTGATCCGGATGCCGTCGACCACGACATCGGCCCACTGCTTGCCGTCGCCGAGATTGAAGTTCTCCACCTCCAGGCCCGCCGGCAACAGGTCGGTCAGCAGCGCGTCCGGCATGTCGCGGTCGGCCACCACCGACACTGCGACGATCAGTGCGTCGC